>DASUWS010000269.1:0-2365 GCA_036378295.1 Ktedonobacterales bacterium | reverse complement strand
ATGATTGATGTTGTCTGGCCCGACGAGAGCTTTACTCTGGCGCAGTATCAGGCCGGAGCGCAGGAGGCGATCGCGGCGATTGCCCGTGATGGCGCGCTGCCGCTGCTCATCGGTGGCACAGGACTCTATGTGCGTGCGGTGGTGGATGGACTGGCCATTCCGAGCGTCGCGCCACAGCCCGCATTGCGTGCCGAACTAGAGGCAGAGGCCGCCGAACGTGGCGCTGCCGCGCTCCATGCGCGTCTGGCGGCACTCGACCCCATTGCCGCGGCGCAGATCGCCCCAACCAATCTCCGCCGCATCATTCGCGCGCTGGAGGTGTGCATTGTCACTAGCCGCCCCTTCTCGGCGCAGCGCGGCGCTCGTCCTACTCCCTACCGCATGCTGCTCCTCGGCCTGAATATGGAACGCCCCGCACTCTATGCTCGTGCCGACGCCCGGATCGATGGGATGCTGGCGGCGGGCGTTGTCGAGGAGACCGCCGGATTGGTGGCTCGCGGCTACGACTGGCGGCTCCCCTCGATGTCGAGCCTGGGCTATCGCGAGATCGGCGCTTACCTGCGCGGCGAGTCAACGCTAGAAGAGGCCGTCGAGCGCTTCAAGCTGGCGACCCATAGCTACATCCGCCGCCAGCTCACGTGGTTCCGACCCGATACACGCATTCACTGGCTGGATGCCGCGCAACCGCTAGACACCCTGGCCGATCAGGCGACGGCGCTGGCGCGTGCCTGGCTCGAGGGAACGGATGATCCCCGTGCCGTATCTTGTTGAATTGCGTGAGGTCTTCGGGCTTTCGGGTCCGTCACGATACATCTCGATCAGGATGTGCACTACTGCCTCACCGCGCTGCGCCGCCAGGAACACGCACAGAGCCACTCCTCCTAAATACGTATGCGATTTCTCCTATACACTGTTTCCTTGAAACGCAAAATGGTGTACGCTAGGTAGCGTTGGGAGAGTCTGGCGCCCGTCAGACGCATTGAGACGAGTCCGGCAATGCCTCAATACTTCTAGGTCATACCTCGGATGTGGGGTTAGGAGGAGGAATCGCAGACTCAGCGGCGAGTCTGCGCGCTTGCGATGCGCGTCCGGGTTGCGTGGGGAGCGGCCCCGCCGCATCAGTGCGACTTCGACGATCGAACCTTCTGATGAAAGGTGGAAATTGTCCATGCGCGTTTCCAAACGGGTTGCTATTCTTGGCGTGACGGTTGTGGCCCTCGTATCCATGTTCACGGCGGCGTTTGTTGTCTATGGTGGCCGAGCACATGCGTCATCGAGCGGTCCACAAGTCATCGACGACGCGACACTGAAGGCCATGTACACGAGCATGGGTGGCGCCGACGTTCTGCCGACGACGCGCACCATCGCGCACTGGCACGGGCAGACGCTCGATCCGAGCAATGGCGTGACCTATGGCTACAACATGGTCGGCGCCGATCCGAATAGCTGTGCTGGCTCAGACTGCTCCGTCACCATCGAGGCTGACATCACACCGATTATCGTGAACGTCGGCGGCATGACCTTCGATGGCAACCATGTGCTCGCGGCGACGCTGGCCTCGCCACAGTTCGCGAACAACGACTACGGCTTGACCCCCTACGCGACCGCTGGCGCGGCCAATGAGCCACGCGGCCCCGGTGGCGCGCTCTCGCAGGGCGATGCCGGCGTCCCCCTCCAGTTGCAGGATGCCACGATGCGGGCGCAATTCAACCAGACCGGCGCCAGCAGCACGTACCATCTCATCCTCCATCCGAACGTGTTGCCCGCAGTGACGATCAATGTGCCGCAGAATCAGGGCACGCTGCTGCAGAGCGGACGTGGCGTCGTCTTCGCGGACATCAACATTAGCTGGTGGTCCTCGCAGATCCAGAATCTCGAATCAACCGCCGACGCGACGCACCTGCCGATCTACCTGACGGATAACGTCCTGCTGCATATTGGCAAAAACATCTTCAACTGCTGCGTTATCGGCTACCATGGGACGAGGGCGGCAGGCTCCGGAGATGGCAATACCAACTCAAATGGCAACGCGGTCGTGCAGACATTCGCGTGGGCCTCATGGGTCCAGCCTGGTGTCTATGCTCGCCCGAACGGCGGCACCGATTGGGCGCTGCAAGACATCCACGCGCTCAGCCATGAGATCGCTGAGTGGGGTGATGATCCCTTCGTGAACAACACGGTCGAGCCCTGGGTCACGCCCACCGCGCCCCAGTACGGCTGCACGGGCATTCTGGAGACCGGTGACCCGGTCGTCGCGATTGGCTTCGCGATGGGCACGAACACCTTCGAGCAGGGACCAAACCCGAATGGCTCGCAGAGCGCCGATGGGTATTATCACCCGGAGGATGAGGTCTTCCTGCCCTGG
>DASUWS010000268.1:0-3043 GCA_036378295.1 Ktedonobacterales bacterium | reverse complement strand
AGAACCAGCGCCAGCGGAATAATGAGCGCCTCGGAGAGCGCGGCGTAGACAATGGGAAACGCGGTCCAGGTGACGACCAGCACAAAGACGAGCCAGACATTGTTCGACTCCCAGACCGGCCCGATGGCATGGGCAAGGGCTTCCTTCTGGCGCTTCGCTGACGGCCCACGCGCCAGCAAGTCCCAGACGCCTGCTCCGAAGTCCGCGCCGCCAAGCACGGCGTAGGCGATGAGCGCGACAATAGCGAGCACGAGGCAGAGGTTGGCCAGTACCAGTTGCGACATATGCGTACCACCTCCTGCCGATGTTGGGCAATTCCCTTCGGATTACTGTTGCTCGGGATATCTTGGCTCGGTGTTCACAGACGGCGCGGGCTTTGCCTGTTCCGCCTTGACCTGCGGCGTCTGGCGCCACAACCGTATGAGCAGCCAGATCAGCACGGCTGTCAGCAGCAGATAGATCGCCAGAAAGACAAAGAAGAAGAAGCCGACACCAGGCGCAGAGGTGACGCCATCGCGTACCAGCATGACGTGATTGATCACCCAGGGCTGACGCCCGCCCTCAGTGACGATCCAACCGCTTTCAAGCGCGACAATCGCAAGTGGTCCCAGCGCCGCCAGCGTCCAGAGCAGCCAGCGTGCCATTGGCAGGGTGCGCCCGCGCCGGAAGTAGAGAATCCAGAAGATGAGCGGCAGCAGAATCATCAGGCCACCCAGGCCCACCATCACATCAAAGGCCCAGTGGACAACGGGAATGTAGGACGGCCAGTCGGAGCGGGGGAACGCGTCCAGCCCCTGGATGACGGCGTTGGGATCATGGCGTGCCAGCAAACTGAGTCCCCATGGGATCTCGATGGCAAAGCGTAGCTGCCCAGTGGCCACATCAGGATAGCCCAGGATGTGGAGCGGCGCGCTCGCCGTCGTCCGAAACAGCCCCTCCATCGCGGCAAGCTTGACGGGCTGGGTATCGGTGACCATCTCCGCCACGCGGTCACCTGCGAACGCCTGTATCGGCGCGACGATAGTGCCGACGAGCATCGGCAGCAACAGCCCCCGTCGGTAATAGGCGCCACGCCGGCCGAGCACCAAGGCGAAGGCATACACTGCGGCAACGGTGAAGCTGCTGACCTGGAGCGCCGCGAGCATCATATGAATCGGCTCGGCGGGACTCGCCAGCGTGCCCATCGCCCTCAGCGGGTCCACATCCACCGCGTGACCATTCACTTCGCGGAAACCCGACGGCGCGTTCATCCAGGCGTTGACGATCACGATCATCCAGGTACCCAGAAAGCCACTGATCACCAGCGGCAGCGTGCAGAGCCAGTGAGCAAGCGGTGTCAGGCGATCCCAGCCATAGAGATAGATACCAATGAAGATCGCCTCGGCAAAGAAGGCAAATCCCTCGATGGCGAACGGGAGACCGATCACGCTCGTGGAGAACGCCATGAAGCGCGGCCAAAGGATTCCCAGCTCGAACGAGAGCGTCGTCCCGGAGACCGCGCCGATGACGAAGAGAATGCCCGCCGCTCTGCCCCAGCGTCTTGCCAGCGCATACCAGGTGGCGTCGCGGCGGAGCAGTCCTAACCCCTCCGCCAGACACAGCAACACTGGCAGCCCGACCCCCAACGCGGCAAAGACGATGTGAAAGGCGAGCGAGACAGCGAAGGCCGCCCGTGCGGCTGTCAAGGTATCCATAAGAAATACCCTTCCTCACGCTGGCATAATGCTGGCATGCATGCCTGTTTGGTTGTTCCTCATCGTTTCTGATGTGGCACCGTGCTCACAAGATATTCTTCATCCCTTTCGCAGCAAAACCCAGTCCAAGGAAGATGATTTCCAAGACATCCAAAAGGTGCGGAAATCTGATAGCCCGTGGGCAGCGACGCCAGGTATGCTGTACAGGGCGGCAACTGGCCCGCCACCGCTCGCTATCCCAGGCACACACGCTTATGCTGACGCGGAAGGAGAGTCCCCATGATGATGGTTTCGTGCGCTTTCCAGCCCTCCACTCTTGCCATCAAGGTGATCAGTGGGACCAGCCAGCAAGGGAGCATCATCCTGCGCTAGCGCACGCCATCCGCGTTCGCCGCGTCTCCACGATCACCTCCACCACATGGCGCGCCTCGCCCAACCATATGCTTCATGCTCCACATCCACACGCCCGACCGGGGACTGCGGATGTGCGGATGTCTACATGGGGTGTCCGCCGCGCCTGGGAGAATATCGCTCGTGGATACGAACCACTCCAACACGCATGATGCTCTCGACGCAAAGACCGAGACTGAGACCGACCTCGCAACCGAGCCCACCAGACCGCGCAATCTAAAGACCAGCTATGAAAGCAACGCCGACGTGCAGCGATGGCTGCGCGAACAGGTCGCCGAGCGCGTAGGCACGAAACCGCCCTTCAACCCAACATTTCTAGCACACCAGCGTGACCGCCCGTGGGTGCTCTCGTCGCTGGAAACCTTCTACGAGGACGACCTGATTACCGATGTGCTCGCCGTGGTCAGCAGCGGCAAGGAGGCGACGGTCTATTGCTGCGCGGCCCATCCAGCCACCGGGCGAGAGTACGTCGCGGCAAAGGTGTATCGCCCGCGCATGTTCCGCAGTCTGCGGAATGACGCTGTCTATCGTGTCAGCCGCCCGCAGGTGGATGCCCAGGGTCGGGAGGGACGTGGCGCGAAACGCTGGAACGCAACCGCGAAGGAGAGCGAGCGTGGACGAGCGGCGAGGATCAGCGCGTGGATTCGGTATGAATACGAGACACAGGTCATGCTCTATAACGCCGGATCAGATGTGCCTCGTCCGCTGGCGCAGTCTGGCAACGCGGTGCTGATGGAGTACATTGGGGGCGGGCCGGGCACACCCGCGCCCCTCCTGCGCGAAGTCTCGCTAGAGCGCGAGGAGGCGCGTCCCCTCTTCGAGCGTGTGCTGCGCAACATCGAGTTGTGGCTGGCGTACAACCGCGTGCATGGCGACCTCTCCCCGTATAACATGCTCTACTGGGACGGCGCGATCACGATGATCGACTTCGCCCAGGC
>DASUWS010000267.1:0-27775 GCA_036378295.1 Ktedonobacterales bacterium | reverse complement strand
TTTTCCCCAGCCAAAGAAATATACGGTGCAATGGGGCAAAATGTAAAGCCCTTTTCAGGACGGACGCCATACGGCTTTGGACCGAGTTACCGCTGAGCCGAGAGACAAGGATGCTCATGCGTTTTCAGGTATCCAGAAGGGTCTGGGGGAAACCCTCTCCTGGAAGGGGCGGATGCGCGAGCCAACAGGCTCGGAGCGCGCGTAGCGGCTGCGTCCCATCGGGAGGGTGGCCCGCAGGGCCGGGAGCGGGTAAAGACCAACACCCCAGACGAAATAGGTCCTCACTCTTGCGCGGCGAGGAAATCGGCCAGGTCAGGGGGGACCGGCGCATCGAAGATCAGCCACTCGCCCGTCGTGGGGTGAACGAACTCCAGATGTGTCGCGTGCAGGAACTGGCGCGGCGGCAGCGGAAGCTGTGCCCGGCCATAGACGCTGTCGCCGACGACGGGATGTCCTACGGAGGCGAGATGCACGCGGATCTGGTGCGTGCGTCCGGTCTCCAGTTGCATCTCCAGCAGCGCGCGCCCGCGGATCTCGCGCAACACCTTGAAGCGCGTGCGCGCCGGGCGGCCACCGTTGACCTCGCTTAGCAGCGCCATTCGCTGGCGGTGACGCGGATCGCGCCCAATAGGGGCGTCGATGACACCTTCTGGCGCGGGCATGTGCCCCTCCACCATCACCAGATAACGTTTGACGGTACTGTGGTCCTTCATCTGGCGGGCCAGCGCGGCATGAGTCGGCGCGTCCTTCGCGATCACGATGAGGCCAGAGGTGTCCTTATCCAGACGGTGGACAATGCCTGGGCGTGAGGTATCGCCACCCGTCTCCAGTCCTGGCAGATGTGCCAACAGCGCGTTGACCAGCGTGCCCGTCGCATGCCCCGGTGCGGGATGCACTACCAGCCCGGCGGGCTTATCCACGACCAGCAGATGCTCGTCCTCAAAGACGATAGGCAGCGGGATGGCTTCGGCCTGGGGCGATTGCCCGCCGCTGGTGCCCGCGATATCTGCTGCTGCCGTGGTGAGGGCGTCGGCATCCACCGCGATCTGCTGCCCTTCTTCCAGCATGTGGCTTGGACGCACGGCTTTCTCGTTGACGCGCACGATACCTGCTTTGATAGCGGCCTGCGCGCGCGTGCGCGAGAGATCAGGGAATAGCTGTGCCAGCGCGCGATCCAGCCGCTCACCGATGAGTGTATCGGCCACGGGAATGACTCTGGGCGCGCGGGGGCGGTCGTCGGCAGCCTGAGGCGCGGACTTGGACTTCCGGGAGTGGTTGGCCACCTAGTCCTCCGCTGACGTTTCTGCCGCGTCAGAAGCGGGAAGGCGCTTGCCAGTCGTGCGCTCACCTTCGGTGCCCATCCGCCAGATCAGATAGGCAAGCAGCACAACGCCCACCGTGATGGCGCTATCAGCGACGTTGAAGACCGCAAAATCGAAGATGCCCGGAATCTGGAAGTGGATGAAGTCCACCACGTAGGTGTGTGAGAAGCGGTCGATGAGGTTGCCAATGGCGCCGCCCAATACCAGACCAAATGAGAGCTTGAGCAGCAGCGAGCCAGTCTCCCGCGCCTTCCAGTAGAGATAACCAACTACTGCGATGGCGATGGCGATGAAGAAGAACATTACGACCTGGCCCTGCAAGAGGCTGAAAGCGACGCCGGTATTCTGCACATATTCCAGCGTCAACACCGGGCCAAGAATGGGCACGTTATAGCCCTCTGGCTTGGTGCTGAAGTAGGAGACGATCCAGTGTTTGGTCAACTGATCGAGCAGGATAACCAGCAGGCCCAGGCCCACCATCGCCAGATCACGTCGTCGGGCAACCGTCATGCAATCTCCTCACGAGGTCGTCTCGCGCTCGACGATCTCTTCACACTCGATGTCATAGCGTACATAGGGCAGCGCTTCCAGCCGCCGCGCGTCAATCGGTTTGCCGCAACGCTGGCAGAATCCGTACGTCCCGTTATCCAGCCGTTGCAGAGCCTCCTTCACCTCGGCCAGGAGCGTCCGCGAATTGCCTAGCACGAGATTGTTGCGCTCAGCATCCGACATGGCGTCGGCCTCATCGGCCAGGTGGCCACGCGCGCCACCAGCGTCGCTGACTGGGTCACTCGGCACCACGGCCTCATCACCCTCGGTCCGCTGGTAAATATCCTCTTCCAGCCGCTTGCGGTCGGCCTCCAGCCGTTGTCGAATGACCGCTGCGTCATAGTGTGCCATAAAACCTCCCGGTTGGATGTGATTTCCGGGCGCGCGTGCCCGGATTCTACCCCACATTCGCTTCGCTTGGCAAGAGCGATGCCGCGCTCACAGCCGGGAGTTTCATGGTATCTTCGCTGGCCAGCTCTTCAGCGGCAAGCGCATCATGCAGCCGCTCCAGCAAGAACCAGTAATAGGGGTCGGGGCGGCAACTTGGGTGATTCTCGCGCGCTCGCGCCAGCGCCTCCTGCGCGGAAATGCCTTCCAGGAGCATCAGCGCGGCGCAACAGACGGTGGAAGAGCGGTTCACGCCCGCATAGCAATGCACCAGTACACGCTGCCCGGCCCGCAGCCGCCCAACGACCCATCGCGCCTCGGCCAGCAGGTCGCTCATATCCATGCCGATAGCCATCTCCCCTTTACAGTTGAAGCGGTCGTTCAGATGACGGCCAGCATGCTGAACCCAGGGGTTATCCAGCTCACAGAGGTTGAGCACGGCATCAACCTCTGGGCGTACTACAGTCTGGTAGCGCATCCCTCCGATGAACAGGCGATAGCGATAGCGGCGATTACCCAGAGTGATCGTGATGGGGTCGCCCCCGAATCGCCGTGCAATCTTCGCCCGCTCAGGCACTAGACCGGGTGGATGTGGTGGAGTATTGGCCCACCGCCGCAAAAACGCGACTGGCCGTGGCTCGCTTGCGCGTTCCTCTAGCATGAAGTCGTGGGCACGCAACAGGCAGTCCGCCGGCTCCTGCGTGAAGAGAAGGATAATCTTCCCCAACTGGGGGATGTGCGTGTGAAGCGCGCCAAGGAGCTTGCGCACGCCGTGCTCCGGCGGCACCTGGTCTAGCTGCTCCAGGATCGGGCTGCGCTGCACCCATTCACCGCGCTTGAAGCGTAGCGTGCGGGGCAGATACTCCCCCTCGACCCATTCTTCGGGCCAGAGTGGCGAGCCGCAGAGCTGGGGCGGCTTCACCAGATGAAGCTCTTCGAAATCCAGCAGAATGTCTAGCTTGTTCGGATCGTCCACAGACGCTTCTTCGCGGAAGTTCACCAGATGCGCGTCAAAGAGGTTATCGTGAAAGGGGAAGAAGTGGTTACGGATGCGAGAGGAAGATTTGCCCATCGATCATGTATCCTTCGAATATACTGCGAGGTGTCAGATGACATCAGGAATGTGGACCGCCCAGAAAGAATAGATATGGCGGCGTCGCGCAGGCAATGCGGGCAGAGAGCGGTGGGCCGCATCGTGGATGCCATCATCATGATGGGCACGGCGCAGGCTCTCTGCCATGAGGATTACCGCTTCGCCTGGCGGCGGCGGCGGAGACGCTCAGCCTCGCGCACTCGCTCGTATTCCTCGTCATGATTCCCAGAGGACACGCTGGCGCCGTTCTTCGTGTCGTTCGCTTTGGCCGTAGATTTCACGGGAGATTTGGCGCTGGCGCTGGACTTACCGCCTTTGGTCTCGGCCTGTGTTCTTGCCTGCGCCTCGACATGGCGGCGCTGGGCGCGTGTCTTGCGCGGGCCAGTGGTCGCGCCGGTAGCCGTCGTCGAACCGCCTGCCTGGCGGCGTGCCCGCGCCTCGGCCTGCGCGCGCGCACCGAAGAAATCGCGCGGGATGAGATTGAAGCGGATCAGCAGGAACCACAGGCCAATGACGGCGCCGCCATACAGCAGGAGGAATGGCGTGATCCAGCCAAGCAGCGGAGTATTCGGCGGGAGCAGGTGCAGCGTTTCGAGCGGGGGACGCTCGCCAGGCTTGGTCAGCGCGCTGTCGAGCAAGAGCAGGCCATACATGATGAACTGCGACGCCACGAACCAGATCAGAATGCCAAAGAACGACTTGAAAATCGCGCCACCACTGCGCCGCCGTGGCTTTCCGTCCGCGGATGGGGCATCTGTCAGTGGTGTGCGGAACCGCTCAAGCCAGCCGCGCTTTGGCCCTGGCGAACCCGGCGGGGTTGACGACGTCGGAGCCGATGTCCGCTGTGTGGTTTGTGGAGGCGACTTTGCCTCTGGTCGTGTTCGTTCTCGTGTCTGCGCCATCCTGATCCTGCCTCCGCACTGGGTGCACCCGACTCCGCCGGGAGTCTGGACGCGCCATCCGCATGACTGCTACGTGCCGAATGAAAATGAATGTCTCCGATGAGGCTCCCGCACCGCGATGATGCGAAATGCGCTCACCCTCAGTATAACTCATAACCCGCGCATCCGTGCCGTACAGCAGTCGTGCCGCCGGAAATCTCGCCTACCATTCGTCGTGCGGGCGGCGTGGCGGCATATTGTGGGGCGCGCCCGTCTCTGGCAAGGACGGAGGGGCCGTGCGCAGGGGGTTACGCGTCTCTGGGTGCCTCATGGACGATGGTGGCGATGTCGGCGATATCGGCGAGAGATGCGACGGGGAGACCGGCGGCATAGGTTTGGAAGGCAAAGGGAGCGGCGCGGTGGAGATGTGCGAAAGCTGCAGTTGGAAGTTGCGCAGGTCACGGTACAGCTCGCTGGCGTCACGATAGCGATAGTCCAGATCGCGCGCCATCGCGCGCCCAATGATGTGTTCCATCTCAGGCGGAACCGAGCCTGCCAACCGGCTTGGCGGCACAGCCGTGCCAGAGAGGATCGCGTCGCTCATCTCGGTCAGCGTCTGGCCGCGATAGGGTCGCTGGCCGGTAATCATCTCATACATCGTGATGCCCAGCGCGTAGACATCGGTCCGTCCGTCCAGGGTTTTGCCCAGCAGTTGCTCTGGCGCGACATAGTACAGGCTGCCGACGACGGTTCCGGCAACCGTAATGCTGCGGGCGCCTTCGATGCGCGCCAACCCGAAATCCAGCACCTTGACACGGCAGCGCTCGTTTACCAGCAGGTTGTCGGGCTTGATATCGCGATGCACCAGGCGGCCCTGGTGGTGCGCATAGGCGAGGGCGTCCGCGGTCTGGGCCGCGATCTCGACCACCGTTTCCAGCGGCAGCCGCTGGCGCTCGCGCAGCATCTGGCCGACTGTCGACCCAGGGAAGTATTCCATCACGAAGTAGATATGCTCGCCCTGGCGCCCAGCATCATACACGCGGACGATGTTCGGGTGATCGAGCGACGAGACGACGCGCGCCTCGCGGATAAAACGGGTGATGAACGAGACGTCGCTGGCAAGCTCATCCAGCAGCACCTTGATGGCAACCGGCGCGCGCTTTGGCAGGTATGTTGCCCGGTAGACCGCGCCCATCGAGCCAGCGCCAAGCTCGGTCTCCAATACGTAATCACCCAATTGCTGTCCCACGAGTGAACGCAATGTATCCCCCCTGACAGTGCCTGCCAGACATCGTTGCTCTGGCTGTTCTGGTGAATGTGACGAGGAAACGGAACGCCAGTCACCAGAGCGCCCTTATACCCTGAGAAAAGTCCTGTCTGCCTGGCTACTTCTTGGTAGATTTAGGCGGCGCGTGGCCATCGCCCTGGCTCCCCGCGGTCTGCTCCTCTGCCTGCCCGGCGGCTTCGGGCGCGCTGGTCTCGCCAAACTCCGCGCGGAGCGTAGCAATCACCGCTGGATCTATTTTGGCGCTCTGTGCCGCCGTTGGGAAGGTACGCTCGCGCACCTCGGCAACATACGCCTGCACCCCCTCACGCATCGCCGCGCCCAACTCCGCAAAGTGGCGCGTATGGCGCGGAGTGAAATCAGAGAACATCCCCATGATGTCGTAAATTACCTGCACCTCGCCATCACAATATGGTCCCGCGCCGATGCCGATGGTGGGAACACTCACGCGCTCCGTCACCAGTCGCGCCAGCTCCGCCGGGACCAGCTCCAGTACGATGGCAAAGGCACCCGCTTCTTCCAGGGCTGCCGCGTCCTCAAGTAACGCCCGTGCCGCCCGCTCCGTCTTGCCCTGCACCTTGAACCCGCCGGTCACGTTGACCGATTGCGGAGTGAGGCCGAGGTGGCCCATCACGGGGATGCCTGCCTCGGTCAGCGCCCGCACGCTCGCGGCGACGCGGCGCCCGCCCTCCAGCTTGACGGCTTGCGGACCGGCTTCTTTCATGATGCGAATGGCCGAGCGCATCGTCTCTTCGGGCGATACCTGGAACGAGCCAAACGGGAGGTCCGCGACGATCAGGGCGTGCTGAGAGCCGCGCACCACCGCCTGGGCATGGTGGATGATGGCATCCACGGTCACGGGGAGCGTCGATGGGTGGCCGAGTACCACCATACCCAGCGTGTCGCCGACCAGCATAATCGGCACTCCGGCGGCGTCGAGAATCTGCGCGGTGGGATAGTCATAGGCCGTGAGCATAGGGATGCGCTCACCACGTGCCTTCATCTCTCGAATCTGATCGGGTGTGACGCGCGACATAGAAGTTCCCTCCAACTGTCTTACTCTGAGCGTGATCAACAGCCACATGCCGCGGGGTGTTGCGATACCCGTACATCCATTGTATCCCACGACGCTCACGCTTGAGGTATCTCTGCCCCATCTCAGCATCACCAGAATCGCGCTTGTCTCAAGCCTGTCTCATGCCTGTCTCGAACCTGTCCCAAAATGAGCACCTCAACCCTCTTCATGTGTAGCGGCCATGAGTGATGGTCGTGGCAAAAAGACACCGTAACAGGGGAAACATGATGAATATTGCCGTTTTTGGCGCGAATGGTCAAACGGGACAGCTTGTGACGAAACAGGCGCTCGACGAGGGTCATCTGGTGACGGCGGTCACTCGCCACCCGGAGGCATTCCCGCTGCGCCATGAACATTTGCGGGTGATGCGCGGGGACGTGTACGATCTCACATCCGTCGAACAGGCAGTTGCCGGACAAGATGCCGTCCTTTCTAGCCTGGGCGTCCCCTATAGCCGCAAACCGATCACCGTCTATTCACAGGGCATCGCGCATATCGTGCGGGCCATGCAGCGCTACGGCGTTCGGCGCCTTGTGTGCGTAAGCTCAAGCGCGACCGGTACGAACCATGACACAGGAGGAGGATTCGTCTTTGACAAGATCATGCAACCGATCATCATCTCCACGATTGGGCAGACGACCTACGCGGATATGAGACGGATGGAGACGCTTGTGGAGCGCAGCGGTCTCGACTGGACGATTATCCGGCCTTCAGGCCTCTTCGAGACGCCCACGGTCACCGATTATCAGATGGCTGAAGAGCACCTTCGCGCACGATTCACCTCCAGGGCGGACCTGGCAGATTGCATGCTGCACCAGCTTACCGATGACCGGTATCTGCGCAAGGTCGTGGCGGTCGCAACGGTCTCGGTCCAGCCCAGTGTGTTGAAGCTGATAGCGAGAGAGGCATTCCAGTCCCGGCCCAGGTAGCCACCGATGAAAAGGAGATATGAAGCATATGGCAAAGACAACACAGGTTCCCTGGTATGTGCCTGTGGGAAATACGCTGACGAGAACGCTGCTGCGCGCCGGATTCAAGCTTGTGGGACCAGGCGTGGTCGTTGGGCGCTACCCCATGTATCTGCTCACGGTGCGCGGGCGCAAAAGTGGGCTGCCGCGCACCGTCCCCGTCGCGATCATCGCGCGACCGGGGAAGCGCTTTGTGTGTGCCCCCTATGGAGTCGTGGACTGGGTGCGCAACCTGCGGGCAGCGGGCGGAGCCATTCTGACGCGCGGGCGCCGGTCGGAAAAGGTCGTGGCGCGAGAGCTAGCCAGAAGCGAAGCTGTCGCACTGTTGCGCGAAGAAGTCCTTGCGAACAATCCCTTTGTCTGCCGCTACATGGACCTTTCTGCGGCCTCGACACCAGAGGAATATGACCGCGCGGCGGCCAGCCACCCGGTGTTCTTGCTGGAAAGCGCTGCAGAAGCGGGATAACCGGAGCCAGGGCCACTGCGCCCTGGCAATGATTCAGCGTCTAGTCGTGCGTACGTGCTTCGGATAAAGGTAAGGAGGAGTAGCTCATATGCTACTAGCACGTCCTTTTCGAGTTGTGGCTACCATTGCCACATTCGCAGCCGTGGCGTTCGGGTTGGGCACGTATACCCACGCGAACTTCACCGACATCCATATGCTGCTTGGGCTGATCGTGGCCCTTGCGCTGTTGATTCTGGCTCTGCTCGCGACGCTCACCAGCGGTATGAGACAGCTCGGTGCCCTCGGCATCGCCTACGCCTTTCTCGTGCCGGTGTTTGGCGTCACGCAGCAGATGATCCTGGCAGGCAACCTGCACTGGCTGGTCGAGACGCTACACTTGGGTGTGGGGTTTGGCGCTCTCGCATTCATCAACGCGATCAGCGCGCGTCTCATCCGCCGCAGGCGAATGGCCGGCAATGGCGGCCTATCCAGTGCTGAAGTGGTGCGAGACGCACAATCCATAGGATGAGAGCTTATGGCGAAGACAGGTCGCAATCACTCTATGCGAGATGAGCCGGGAATACTGTCGTCTTCTCGACACGAAGCTCCCGGCACGCTGGCGAGCGGTGAACCGATGAGCAGCGAACGGCAACAACGGCAACGGGAGCATAGGAAGGCCATCCAGGCAGATACGGCGGCTCGGGGAGGAGGCAGAGTGGAATCCTTTGAAGCCTATCGCGTCTATCTGTTTGCCATCGCCTATCGCATGCTTGGCAGCACGATGGACGCCGAAGATATGGTGCAGGAGACATACCTGCGCTACCAGGCCGCAGCCCCGGAAACCATCCACTCACTCAAGGCCTATCTCACGACGATCCTCGTACGCCTGTGCATGGATCAGCTGCAACTCGCACACCGGAAGCGCGA
This sequence comes from Ktedonobacterales bacterium, assembly GCA_036378295.1. Lineage (GTDB taxonomy): Bacteria > Chloroflexota > Ktedonobacteria > Ktedonobacterales > JADMIN01 > DAHUXT01. Next base: position 18,843 of record DASUWS010000267.1, on the reverse strand, counting down.
GCAGTACATGGGACCGTGGCTTCCAGAGCCGATGCTGACGACGGAGACAACCGAAAGCGCCGAGATGGTAGACCCGGAAAAGCGGGTTGACCTGGAGGAATCCGTCTCGCTTGCCTTCCTGATATTGCTCGAACGACTCCAGCCATTCGAGCGTGCGGTCTTTTTGCTGCGCGAAATCTTTGCCTATGAGTTTGCCGAGATTGCGGCGATGCTTGGCAAGAGCGAGGCGGCCTGCCGTCGCTCATTCAGCCGGGCGAAGCTCCACCTGCAGACACATCGGCCTCGCTTCCCGGCTTCTCCCGACACCCACCGGCAGATGCTCATGGGGTTCGTTCGCGCGGTGCAGCTGGGCGATATGGCAGCCCTGACAAATCTGCTTGCTGAAGATGTCACGCTCTGGATCGACAGCGGCGGCAAGGTCAAGGGAGCACCCACACGCCCGATTCTGGGACGCACCTCCGCGGCGCGCTTTATCCTCGGGTCGAAGCGTCTCTGGCCAGACGACTCTCGTATGGAGTTTGAGGAGGTCAACGGCCAAACCGCTTTGGTCGTCTATACCGACGATAACGCCTTCGCGGTCGTGACCATTGATGAGGATGACAGGCATATTCAGGCGGTTCGCATCATGGCCAATCCCGACAAACTCAGCCAGGTCTAAGCGGCACTAGCTCGTGAACAACCACGTCCCTTTTTCCATAGCCAACGCGCCAGCGGTTGACTCGGCATGTTAGGCCATGCTAATATCCGAGTGGCAAGGTCAGATATAACATGATGACTCATCACTGACGCCACTGGCGCGCGGATGCACGGCGCATCAGTGCATCGGTCTAGTCCAGCAGCGGTGTTGCACGGCTAAGTAAAGGGCAAATCGTGGTCACAACGTTTGTGTTATTCCTGCGCGAGGGTCTCGAAGCAGCATTGGTGATCGGCATGTTGCTGGCGGCGTTGCGGCAAATGGGCCAGACATCGCAGATGCGCGCAGTGTGGAGCGGCGCCGGGCTGGCCATTCTGGCATCGCTTGTGGGTGGCCTCATCGTCTTTGACACGATTCATGCCTATGAGGATACCACCTTCGCAGCGGTCTTCGAGACCATCACGTTCCTGGTCGCGGTTGTCCTGCTGACCTCGGTAACGTTCTGGATGCAGCGCCACAGCCGGACCCTGAAGCGCGAGATTACGGCGCAGGCTGGCGCGGCGGGATCGGGACTGGCGCTGGGCTTGCTGGCATTCACTACCGTTGGCCGCGAGGCGGTGGAGACAGCGGTTTTCACCCTCGCCACCGCATTCCAGGGCGATACAGTGCTGGTCGTGATGGGCGCAGTGCTGGGCCTGCTGGCAGCGATTGGCCTCTGCGTGATGATTTATCGCCTCGGCTATCGCCTCGACTTCCGTATCTTCTTCCGGGTGATGGGCATCCTGTTGATCTTCTTCGCGGCGGGCCTGCTGGGTGGGGCTGTGCATCAGATGCAGGAGCTTGGCTGGCTGCCGCTGGCCCAGGCTCATCTGTGGGATTTGAGGACGGTTCTCAGCGAAGAAGGGGCGGTTGGCGGCGTGCTGCATAGCCTGTTCGGCTACAGTGACGAGCCGACAGTGCTTCAGGGCATCGCATATGTTGTGTACCTGATCATCGCCGGCGGCTTCTTCCTGCGCGAGACTCGCAAACCGGTCCCCACTGTGCAGCAGCCACCCAGCAGTGCGACGGCCAGCGCGTCGAGCACGGCATCCTAGATCGCTGGCGACTGCACCTCTCCCTCTATCCCCTCCCCTTGTAGGGGAGGGGAGACAGTCCGGGGTCGTGAGGGGAGATGTCACCTTACTCTTTCACGTCGCGGCGGGCAGTCAGGATGATTGCGACAGCCGCAAAGACGACCGCGAAGATTGCCGTCACCAGCAGCGTATGGCCGCCATCCACCGGCACCAAGGGAGTATTGAAGTTGATGCTTGCCGCTCGCATCGCGCGCTCCGGCAGCACGCCCGCTGCCATCGCGTTGAGATTCAGCCCCAACATATCGCCGGAGATCAGCTGCCAGAAATCGTTCTTTGTCAATTTGAAGCCCAGCAACAATAAGATCAGGCTGAAATTCTCAGCGGGGTACCAGAGCATCGCGACACTGAGGCCGAAGGCGAGCGAGCGCCCGACGACCGCCACTGCCGTCGCCATCAGGATGGTGACGCCGAGGCTGATGAGCGCCAGCAGCAGGTAGGTGCCGCTATCTGACCAGTAGGCGTTCGTCGCGGCCTTGAAGATGTCCAGGTTGCCAGTCCCAAGCAGCGTTATCACACCTCCAAGCAGGAAATCGAGCAGCACGGTCAGGACGACGACACCTAACGCGACGATGACGAGCGCGATTAGCTTGCCAAAGAGCAGCTGCAGCCGCCCGACACCCCGCGAGAGAATCACGCGGATGGTGCCGCCAGAATACTCCATCCCGATGAGCCGTGCCGTCAGAATGATGAGGAAGGCACCGCCAAAGACTTTCAATACCATCATGTCAACGCCGAGCAATGAGTAGAGCGCATCAGTGGGAGCAGTCTGCGCCTGCTCTTTGAGCCGACCACTGGCCAGAATGACGAGATGCGGCATGCCAATAGCGCCCAGCAGCAGGATGCCAAGAATCCAGGTGCTAATCTGGCGCGAGACTTTGAACAGTTCGCCGCGCACGATCCCCACGAAACTGGGGCGGGCCGTATGCAGTTGCGTCCTGGCGGGCGCTGGAATCGAAACAGCGGTACTCATTGGGCATCTCCTGAATTAGAGTTGGTCAGGCGAAGGAAGATCTGTTCCAGATCCTGTGCTTGTGGGGAGAGCGATTCCGGCGCGAACCCGTTATGCACGAGGAAGAGGTTGAGATCGCGTCCGTGGCCATCTGGCGCGGCGGTAATCAGCGCGCCATGCTCATCCAGGTGGGCGTTGCTGCCCCAGGGCTGGGAGCGCACCAGGGCAAGCGCCTCGCGCGCGTGAGCCTGCTCCAGTTGAACGGCGAAGTCGCCATGTCCTTTGATCAACTCGTCAATCGTCGTCTCGGTCACAAGCTTGCCCTGATCAAGAATGGCGACGCGCGTGCAAATCTGGCGCACCTCTGTCAGCACGTGGCTTGAGATGAAGATCGTCTTGCCAGCCGCGGCCAGCGAGCGCATCAAGTCGCGCATCTCGACGATGCCCGCTGGGTCAAGTCCGTTGGCTGGCTCGTCCAGCACCAATACATCCGGGTCCTGCAAGAGAGCCATTGCCACGCCCAGACGCTGCTTCATGCCGAGCGAATACGTCTTGACGCGATCCCTCTCGCGGCCCTTCAACCGCACCAGCTCTAGTACCTCGTCAATGCGGGATTCGGGCACGCCGCCCAGCACCGAGCCGACCGCACGCAGATTGTCTCGCCCGGACATATAGAGGTAGAGCGCGGGTGTCTCGACCAGCGCGCCGACGCGCGGCAGAATCTCCGCGCTGCTCGTGGTGACATCATGGCCAAGAATCTCGATGCTGCCGCTGGTTGGCGTAATCAGGTGGAGCATCATACGAATGGTAGTTGTCTTGCCCGCGCCGTTGGGGCCGAGAAAGCCGAAGATGTCGCCGCGATAGACCTCCAGGTTGAGATCGTTGACGGCCAGCCGCTCGCCGTATTGTTTCGTGAGGCCGCGTGTGCGAATCGCGACATTGCCACTGCCGCCTGGGGTCGCCCGTGGGATTGGCGCACTCATGGTATTCACCATGCGCTCATGTCCTTTCAAATTTGCTTTCATGCGGATTGCTCGTGTGGGACACGTTGATCATGTTCCCGCCGTTCCGTGTTGGTGGGTCGTGCGCACCGCACCATCACATGGCCCTAGCATATCAATCGACTGTCATGACGTTATCGCGGTCCTGTCGCAACTTTGTCGCAGTCGAACGGTGAAGCCGGGCAATCAATCGGGGATCATGCTGTGGAGCAAGAGGGGAGCAGCCCGCACGCGCATCACGGGCAACGGCTCAGAGAGCGCGTAGAGGGAAAAGAGCGGTCCAGTAGCTTCTGGCACCCCCTCTCGCACTGGGGAGATGCCAGGGAGATGCTGGGGAGATGCTGGGGGCAGAGGCACACAACGCTTCCCAGCGGGAACATGCGCGGCATGGTATGAGGCGGCACGAGATTCCCTGCCGCTCCATGGCGCACATGTCCCACAAGAACAGGGAAGTATACGCCCTATTTCACGACGCGGTACGAGAGATGGGTTGCGCCCGGCGTCTCAAGCGTGCGTGTGCGTTCCAGGCGAATTGGCCCCGCGCCGATGTGATCGAAGAGGCGAACGCCCTCACCCAGGAGGACATTGGCAATGTTCACGTGGAATTCGTCGAGCAGCCCAGCCTTCAAGGCCTGCTGGACCGAGCTGGCGCCATGAAGAGCAACATACTTCTCGCCCGCGATCTCCTGGGCTTGCCTTACCGCGCTTTGGATGCCATCGGTGACGAAGTAAAATTGCGTCTTGCCCTTTTTCACCGGCTCGCGTGCCTGCGATTGCAGGACGAACACGGGCCAGTCAGGAGCCGTGCCATCGGGAAAGACCCAGCCGTTCTCACTATCAATCTGATCGAAGCTTCTGTGCCCCATAATCACCGCGCCACACTCATTGAGCGAATCGCCCATGATTTCGTGGAGATGCTCCCAGGCGCTTCCAAACCACGCGAAAACCTCTGAGACGTCATCGTTCTTGCCAGCGATGAATCCATCCAGCGACATTGACAGGCCAAACATGACTTTTCCCATGCTGTTCTCCCCTCTTCGCGTATGTGATGCTCCGCGGACCATGGCCGCACCTGCCCAGAAACACCTGTAACGGCAGTAGCAGTATATACGCAGGGATGCGAAACAACTTCTTTCATCTTGCTCTTTCCCCTCCATCTCAGCATCCATTGTCGCGGAGAGTGTCGCAAGTCTGTCGCAATCGGTTGGCATGGCGGCGGTTCGCGCGGCATTCCCCTCACTCGCCGCATATAATGTCGAGAGGTATATCTGGATCTGTTGCATGTGTTGCGGGCGAAGGTGGCAGGCAATGGCGACGATTCTGCTGGTTGAGGATGCACGTGAGCTGGCGGCGGTGGTCGCGCGCGAATTGGAGGCAGCGGGCTATCAGGTGCAGCATGTGGCCGATGGCCGCTCCGCGATCACGGCGCATGTGAGCCACTCGCCGGATCTCGTTATCCTCGACTGGATGCTGCCAGGCCTGGACGGGCTTGAAGTGCTGCGCCAGCTTCGCCAGATTGCCGCGACGCCCGTGCTCATGCTGACCGCGCGCAGTGAGGAGACTGACCGCGTTATTGGGTTGGAGGTCGGCGCCGACGACTATCTGACGAAGCCGTTCAGCATGCGCGAATTAATTGCGCGAGTCCGCGCGCTGCTCCGGCGGCAGGAGTTGCTGCGGCAGATGCTGGCCTCAGACCGCGATGGCACATCCGAGACGTTGACACGCGGCTCCCTCCATCTGGATGCCGCCGCGCATCTGGCAACGCTCGATGGCGAGCCGCTCGATCTCAGCCCGACGGAATTCGCCTTGCTCCACCTGCTCATGCGGAGTCCGGGCCGCGCCTTCAGTCGCACCTATCTGCTTGAGACCATCTGGCGTGAATCCTACATTGGCGGCGACCGCTCGGTGGATAACGTCGTGCTGCGGCTGCGGAAGAAGCTCGGCCCCCTCGGAGAGGAAATCGAAACCGTCTGGTCCATCGGCTATCGACTCCGAACCGAACAGGAAGGCATCCGATGAACAGAAGAGAGCAGTGGAGCGACGGGTGGATGCGTCTGCGCCCGCATTCGGAGGCAGCGTGGCAGATCGCCCAGCAGCGCTGGCGGGCGCTCTGGCTGGGCACGCATCCCGTGCGGGCGGTTGCCGAGGCAATGGTCGCGCAGGCGGTGGCTCTGCTGTGGGCATTTCTCGCTTTGCCAGCGCGATTCAGCCCTGATACTGGGCCGATACGTGGCTCCATCATCGTCATTCTGTTCATCAGCGGTGTCGCCAGCCTGCTCTGGGCAGCATTCAGGATGCGCCTCGCCGCGCGCTGGTGGCACGGACTCCTCATCAACATCGCCGCGGCGGTCGTGTTGGCCGTCGTGCCGACGATTATCATCACGCTCTTCATGCAAACGCTCCTGGCTTCGGTGTCGCCGCAGCAGATCAGGGAAGCGTCCCTGCAGAGCGTGGTTTTCTCGTTCCTGCTCTCGCGCTACGCAGAGCTCTGGATGGTGGTGCTGACGCTGGCCTTCTTCCTGGTGCGGGCGGGCGTCTCGCTGCTGGTGCTGTGGAACCGGCTGCGGCGTCGCAGCCTGGTCTGGGCGCTTACGAACGCGCATCTGCTGGTTGTGGTGCTCGGCGCGAGCGTGCTCTATGCGGTTATCGTGCTGGCCAACGTCTACTTTACGCACAGCATAGAGCCACAGATTTTGCCGGTTCTGGTCTTCATTGGCATCCTGACCGTGATTGCGGTGCTGGTGGTGCTGCCGCCATCCGCGCTGTTCTCCTATTTCTTTGCCCGCCGCACGACGCGCCGTTTGCGCACGCTGGCCTCCGCCACGCATGCGCTGCGCGAGGGTGACTATAGCGTTCGCGTGCCCGTTGAGGGTGAGGACGAGGTGGCGCAGCTTCAGGCCAACTTCAATGCGATGGCATCGGATCTCGCGACGGCGGTCCATGATCTGGAGGCCGAGCGCGACACCGTCTCACATCTGCTCGAAGCGCGACGGGAGCTGATTGCGAGCGTCTCACACGAGCTACGCACGCCCGTCGCCACGCTGCGGGGCTATCTGGAGTCGTCGCGTGCCCACTGGTGCGAAGAAGATACCCCACCACCGTCGCTCCGGCGCGATCTGGAAATCATGGAGCATGAGGCGCGGCGGCTACAGACGCTGATCGAAGACTTGTTCACGTTGGCGCGCGCTGAGGTGGGCAAGCTCGACCTGCGCTGCATCCCATCGGATGTAGGGAACGAGGTGCGGCGTATCGTGGATCTGGTCGCGCCGCTGGCATGGCAGTCTGGTCGGGTGGAAGTTATCGCGGAGGTCGGGCCGGGGTTGCCGCTGGCGCTGGTCGATAGTAACCGGCTCAACCAGGTGCTCCAGAACTTGCTGCACAACGGCATTCGCCACACCCCACCGGGTGGCATCGTCGCGATGTCAGGCTCGGCTGATGAGGGGCATGTCATCCTCCAGGTGAAGGACACTGGCGAGGGCATCTGTCCAGAAGACCTGCCGCATATCTGGGAGCGCTTCTACCGGAGCGACCGCGCGCGCATGCAGTCGGCTACTGGCTCAGGGCTTGGGCTGGCGCTCGTCAAAGAGTTGACCGAGGCGATGGGCGGCCATGTTTCCGTCGAGAGCATTGTAGGACAGGGGACCTGCTTCACGGTCGCCGTTCCCCGCGCCACGGGCGCATCTCCTATTCGCCAGACGCCGGGGCCCGCGGAGATTGGCATCGTACCGGAACAGAGCGCAACCAGTGAGACGATTCAGGCGGGATCATAATCGTTCGTGGCGGCCAGCGCCAGATCCTTCTGGTCGTCGAGAAGGAGATATGTCGCGCGGTCCCTACCCCTGGCACTTTCCCTCACAGAGACAGGCTGGCCATATCAGCAGGGGTGGGCGCATATGCGGAAACGAGAGAGGGCGCACTCCTTCCTGGAGCACGCCCCTACACTCTGACACAGACGGTAGCTCGCCAGCTACGAAATGAAGGTCACGCCAGAACCGACGTGGATGTAGCGGTAGCTGACCTTCTGCCAGCCGCCACCGCGCCAGGTAAAGTTCATCTCTGTGATGAGCACCCAGTAATGATCGGGCGCTACCGCCACAACCTGCGCGAAGTGGCCGTCGCTGCTCGCGCCTTGCACGCCTGGCGCGAAGTACACGGCAGCACCCGGGGTCGGCACGGAAGAGCGGCGATATTCTCTGCCCCAGAGAATGTCGGGCTGGTTGGGATGCAATACCTCAACCCACCAATTGCACCAGCCGAACCCAGAGCGCGACACATAGTTAGCCGTGTTCACCCGATAGATGCCCGCATAGCAGCTAACCGGAGTCGTCCACTGGGTGATATGCGCCGGGAACATGGCAGAGCTGTGACATGGCTGGCCAGCAGTGCTGCTGCCTGAGGTTGCGCGCACAGGCGTGGTAGCTGGCTTGCTGGCGGTTTTCGTTGTCGTGCTTACCCCAGCCGCCTGAGCGTTGGGGACCCACGAAGGATTGTCAGAAACGAGTTGGCTTCCACCGCGATGCCAATGTGAGGTGCAGTGGTAGATTCCATTGGACCAGCCGTAGCAGAGCCAGCCGTTCGCGACGTAGTAGCCGCGCTGGTAGTACAGGTTGCCTGATGCATGAGCAGTGAGGCCGTTCGCTCCAACCGCCGCCACAATCGCCATCCCCAGAAGCGCTGCTCCAAGCAATACGCGCACACGAGAAACACGACCAGGCAACAGAGATGCAAGATGCGCCAAAGTGGTACCCCCTCGGACTCCCTGTGGGAGTCTGCTCGCGGCTGCGAAACCGCGGTTGTTTAGCCCTCCTAGAAAACACGCGTGCAGGGGCACGCGGCCTTCTCAGCGACGGCAGTTGTGGTCTGCTGCCGTCCTTGGTGTCCTGTGTCAGAGGTGAGCCTTGCTGAAGGCACGAGGGACAATATACACAAGACGATCCGAGTAGCGATGGAATGACAGTACTATCGGGTGAGGCACATCACTCTGCCGCAAGGATTGGGCCATTGTGACCATATAGACAGCCCGGATATGATAGGCTAGACTTAAAGCCACACGCTCACGAGCATGACCGCATGAAGATGTGGACCACTTGTGTCCCACGTAAGAAATGGCGCGCGGCGGAAATGTCCTCAGGATTGTCTGAGATTGCCTTGAGAGCATCCATCAATGATCCTGGTCTCGGTGACTCCTTTATCACTCGGTCGTCATAGCACTCAGCATTCATCAGCATCGGACCAGTATTTGGGGTGGCCAGAGGCGCACTACTCTGGCGGTTCGGGCGAAAAGCTGGCCTGCAATATGCTATCGTCATGGAATGAGCAGTCAGCGAATCGTCTGTGCCGGTCAGATGGCGAGTGGCGAAGCGCCTGACGGAGGGGCGGATGAGATGACGACGCACCATGGATGGAATAATAACGGTGCTGGAAGCGAGCCTGATGGCCAGCGCCCGCTTCCCCCGAATCCGTGGGAGACTTCTCAGGGAGAGACGTATATCCAGAACGGCTGGGGAGTGCCATCTACTTCGGGTAACTATGCGCCCGGGTCCTATCAGCCAGTCAATAATGAAGAGCCAGCGCCACGCGCTCCGAGGTGGAATCCACCAGCGGGGCGCGATCACCCTGAGGGGTGGCATCCCGCTTCCCCAGCTCATCCAGTCAGGGACCCATCCGCTGGCGGCCAGATCCAGGGTCAACCGTATGGTCCACCGCATTCGTATGGTCAACCATATAACCGGGCTGCTAATGAGCGCAAGCCAACCTTTCCACCGCCCGGCAGCGAGGATGACGACAACCTGGAGATGTCTGTCACAGCACGGATGGCGCGTCTCTCGCGCAATCCAGAGTATCTCCAGATAGAGCGCCTGCTTGCCAATCGGCGGCGCGCGCGCGCCCGTCTGAGCGAGATCATGCTCATCGTGGATGTGGCGCTCTCACTCCTGTTGATCGTTGCGATCGAGCGCTTCAATATTCCTATCTCGTCTCTGGTGCCACAGATTCGCTACCTGAAAACAGGCGATGCACTCGTGTTCGCGGGTGTTGTGCTCTTTGTCTGGCCTGTCGTGTTCTCATTGCTCGGTCTGTATCGTTCGAGTTGGGTCAACAATATCTTCGCGCCGCTGCGGGCCATTATCACCGTGGGGCTTGCCGGACTGGCCGTCAGCGGCATTCTCTATTTTCTCGTGCTGGATCGCATGCGCGTCTTCTGGCTGACGTTTGTGGTGCTGGATGCGGTGTTGCTGGCCTTGGCGAGAATCGTCATGCGACCACTTGCGCGCTTGAGTGCTCCGCGCCGCCGCATTCTCATTATTGGCACGGGACGTCTTGCCATAGATGCGGCACGCGCCGTTGCCACTCGCAGCGCCCTGGGTCTCGAAATCATCGGCGTTGTTGGCCCGGAGCGCGAGTTTCATCCCGAGCCTGATATGCCAAGCCACTGGCAGGAAGCCCTCTATCGCCGTTGGGTAAGCTGGCGGCTGGGCGACCTGCGCGATGCGCCGCGCGTCATCCGCGAGAAACAAGTCGATCTAGTGCTGATCGCACTCTCTCCCCGCGAGCGCAGCGAGGCAAGCTGGCTTGTCAGCAGTCTGGCAAATCTGCCGGTACAGTTGTACGTGTTGCCGGATGTAGTGACCGAGACCGCGAAGACTGTTGTTGACGTGATCGACGGCATTCCGGTGATTGGCCTCACGGAGCCAGCGATTTCCGGATGGAACGCACGCATCAAGCGGATGATGGATCTGGCCATCTGCATCCCACTGCTGCTACTTGTCTCTCCGCTGATGCTCATCATTGCGTTGTTGATACGGCTGGATTCATCTGGCCCAGCACTGTTCAAGCAAGAGCGTATCGGCCAGCATAACCGGCGCTTCACCATGCTCAAGTTCCGAACGATGCGCGTGGATACCGAGCAGCGTATGAAAGAGGTGGCCGAGCATTCCTCCTCGAAGAACTTCGTGCATAAGCAGCGCGACAACCCGAATATCACGCGCGTAGGAGCCATCTTGCGGCGCACCAGCCTGGACGAGCTGCCACAGCTCATCAATATCCTGAAGGGCGATATGTCAGTTGTCGGACCGCGCCCGGAGTTGCCGTGGATTGTCGAGCGGTATCGGGCCTGGCAATATCGCCGGTTGCTCGTGCCGCAAGGGCTGACTGGCTGGTGGCAGGTGAACGGGCGGAGCAATCGCGTGTTACATCTGCACACACAGGATGACATCTTCTACGTGCGCAACTACTCGCTCTGGCTCGACATCAAGATATTGCTGATGACGGTGAAGATCGTACTCACGGGCCGTGGCGCCTTCTAGATTCGGCTCCTTCCCATACAGGAGAATCGCACTTCATGTTCCAGTACGGGAGTATACTTGTCACTGGTGGCGCTGGGTTCGCTGGGTCTAATCTTGCCATCTGGTTCAAGCGACAGCATCCCGCAACCCGCGTCATCGCGCTCGATAATCTCAAGCGGCGGGGTTCAGAAACCAACCTTCCACGTCTGCGGGAGCACGGCGTCGAATTCCTTCATGGCGACATTCGCAATCCAGAAGATTTGCGCCTCGACGGATATGGCATCGATCTGATTCTGGAGTGTTCCGCCGAACCTTCGGTGCTCGCAGGGTATGGTGAGGCGCCCGATTATCTGGTCAATACCAACTTGCTCGGGACGATCAACTGCCTGGAGCTTGCGCGCCGTACAAGCGCAGATTTGGTCTTTCTCTCCACCAGCCGCGTGTATCCCATCCGCACCCTCAATGACCTGCAGACCGAGGAAACCGAGACACGGTTTGTGCTGGCCGCCAACCAGCAGGTTCCAGGTGCCTCTGCACGTGGCATCGCGGTGAATTTCCCGCTGGAGGGTGTCCGATCTCTCTATGGGGCAACAAAACTCTGCTCGGAGCTCCTGATCCAGGAATATGGCGCCATGTACGGCGTGCGCTACATCATCAACCGCTGTGGCGTGCTCACGGGTCCGTGGCAGATGGGCAAAGTGGACCAGGGAGTCTTCGCGCTCTGGATGGCTATGCACTACTTCCAGCGTGAGCTGAGCTACATTGGTTGGGGCGGAGAAGGCAAGCAAGTGCGCGATCTGCTGGATATCGCCGACCTGGCCGAACTCCTCGAGAGCGAACTCGCCCGCATGGATCACCTAAGCGGCAAGACTTTCAATGTCGGCGGGGGCACCGCAGTGAGTCTCTCGTTGCAGGAAACCACTCAATTATGCCAGGAAATCACTGGCAATAAAGTCACAATCCACCATGTGAGCGTTAACCGGCCCGCTGATCTCAAGTTGTACATAACAGACAACGAGGCAGTCACCCAGGCAACGGGCTGGTCACCGCGTCGTACTCCTGCCCAGACGCTCGAAACGATCTACCAATGGATTGTCGAGGCAGAATCACTGGTGCGTCATCTCTGGCTGGGTTAGCGCTCGTAACCGGGAGTCGAAGTACTGCTTGATCTTGATTGGTATCGGAGGATACGGATGTCAGTGGTTGTGGTGACTGGGTCTGCCGGGCTGATTGGTTCGGAGACCGTTCAGCATTTTTGTCAACTGGGCTTCGATGTCGTCGGCATTGATAACGATATGCGGCGACAATTCTTTGGCGACGAGGCGTCGACCACCTGGAACCGTCGCCTCCTGGAGTCCAGATTCGCGCGTCAGTATAGTCACTTCGACGCGGACATCCGTGATCAGCAGGCGATTGACCAAATCTTTGCCAGGTATGGCGCACAGATAGTGCTGGTCGTGCATACCGCCGCACAACCCTCCCATGATTGGGCGGCCCGTGAGCCGTTCACTGATTTTTCCATCAATGCGAATGGTACGCTCACGCTTCTGGAGGCCACGCGCCGCCATAGTCCCGAGGCCGTCTTTATCTTTACCTCAACCAACAAGGTCTATGGCGATACCCCGAACTCCCTCCCACTGGTTGAGCAGGAGACGCGCTGGGAAGTTGATCCGTCACATCCTTACTGGATCGGGATCGATGAGCGCATGAGCATTGATCAGAGCACGCACTCGCTCTTTGGCGCGTCGAAAGCCGCGGCTGACCTGCTCGTGCAGGAATATGGCCGCTACTTCCAGATGCGAACAGCCGCTTTCCGCGGAGGCTGTCTGACCGGACCCAATCATTCGGGAACCGCACTGCATGGGTTCCTCGCGTATCTCATGAAATGCGCGGTTATTGGCACGCCCTACACTGTCTATGGCTATAAAGGGAAACAAGTCCGCGACAACATCCACAGCAGCGATCTGGTCTCGGCCTTCTACCACTTCTTTCAAAATCCCCGCATTGGAGAGGTCTACAACATCGGGGGCTCCCGCTTCAGCAATTGCTCGATGACTGAGGCAATCCAGCTCTGTGAGGAGGTTTCCGGGAAGCAATTGGAGTGGACCTATACCGAGACGAATCGGATCGGTGACCACATCTGGTATATCAGCGACATCCGAAAATTCCAGTCGCACTATCCTGAGTGGCACCAGGAGTACGACGTGCGCAAGTTGGCTCAGGACATCTATGACAAGAACGTCGAGCGCTGGATGGCGGAACAGGTCAATGCGACGGTACATACATTGTAGGGTCGCAGGGTGGCCTATCTTGGCATGCTGGCAGCGACATGGCCAAGCCGTTTGAGTGGAGATTGTGAATGACCAACAACCTGCGGGAGCCCATGCAGGATGCGGAGGGCTGGAATAGAGCGTCCTCCGCAGCCGCCGGCGTCGTCCGAGCGAACAAGCAGGATGCCCTTGAAGGCGCTCACGGCCAACGCAAGGTAATGCACCGTACCCTCGCGATGGTCGATCGTGTCACAGGTGGCAAGTCGGACTGGGTGGTTCGGTTCTTCAGCTACGCTCTTATCGGCGGGTCAGCGGCGGTCGTCAATCTCATCTGCTTCTCGCTGCTCATGTACTACTTGCCCATAGATTTCGGATCTGATGCAGTCGCGAAAGCGCTCCGCTACATCGTCGTCTTTGTCACAGCCACTGAGATTTCGACGCTCACCAACTTTGCCATCAATGATCGTGTCACCTTTAGCAAGCTGCCTGGCCACGCGCGCTCCTGGATTGTTCGCTGCCTGCGGTTCCACCTCACTACGGTAGTGGGAACGCTACTCACGTTTGCTATCTCTTTCACCCTCGCGCACCTGGGCGTGGCTGCGATTCTGGCCCAAGCCATAGCTATCGGTATCGCGTTCCTTCTGAATTTTACGCTGCATCATGTATTCACATATCGTCACCTGCATACAGAAGACTCGCCGAATCTGTCCTGGACGGAATCGGCTACAGCCTCGGGTGGGACAGGCCCCATTGGCCAGATGGGTGCGCCAGCGAGAGGTGGACCATCGAGCGAACGCAATCAGCCTGCTTCATCTACAGGGCCTTATGATGCGCGAGCACAAGCGCCGCGACAAGACCTCTCGCTGACGTTGTCGATTATCATTCCGGCGCACAATGAGGAAGAAGCGCTCCGGCCTACAATCAGCCGCCTCCACCAGACACTCGTCGATGAGCACATCCCGTTCGAGATTCTGGTGATTAACGACCATAGCACGGACTCCACCGAAGCGGTTCTGCGACAACTCTTGAAGGAGTTTCGAGGCGTACGATACGTCTCCAATGAGAAGCCTGGCGGATTCGGCCGCGCCATACAGACCGGCCTGGAGCATTTCGCCGGGGATGCGGTATGCATCGTCATGGCCGACGCGTCCGATGATCCGCGCGATGTCGTGACATACTATCGCAAACTGCAGCAGGGATATGAATGTGTCTTTGGATCGCGGTTCGTCGCGGGCAGCAAGGTCATCGACTATCCTCGCCACAAACTGCTGATAAATCGGCTGGCAAACTGGTTCATCAACGTGCTCTTCCAGTTGCACTTCAACGATACGACCAATGCCTTCAAAGCCTATCGGCGGGAAGTGATTGCCGGCGTCAGCCCAGTCCTGGCGCCCCATTTCAACATCACAGTCGAGTTACCCCTCAAAGCAATTACGCGCGGATACACCTACGCCACAGTACCCATCAACTGGTATAACCGCGCCACGGGCGTCTCCAAGCTCAAAATCAAGGAGATGGGCAGCAGATACCTGTTCATCGTGCTCTACATTTGGCTCGAAAAGCTGCTGAGCCACGGGGACTATCACCGGCCAATAGTTTCCGATGCCGACCACGCACGTCAGCGCTCGCTCGTCTGGGCACAATATGAAACGATGCCCCATAAGTCGGTAGCGCGCCCCACTGACATCGCTGATCTTGAAACAGCGAGAATGCCCATACCGCCCAGTGCTCAGACGACCCAATATGGGGACTTCCCGCCCCCCTACAGCAGCATGTCGTATGGCGGGAGCGGGTTGGTATCTGTCCAACGCGGCGGCACTCCCGCTATGTGGGAGGAAACGGCACCTGGTTCCGTGCGATCTTCGGCAGAGAGTAGCTCGGATAAGGACATACGGGAGAAGACATACATACCTTCTTGGTTCGCCTGGCTTACCTCTATCGCTATGGTCTCTCTGGGTCTGGCAATCTATGGTCGTTCGATAGACATCCTTCCGCTGAGTGACGACTGGGGATTCCTCGAGGCCTCGCACCTTGGCCCGCAAAACGTGTTCTTATTTACTGCCAATTACCACTACAATCCCGTGGCGCAGGGTATCATGTATGCCGTGTATCTCCTCTTTGGCGTGAACCCACTTCCTTATCATGTCGTTACGCTCACATTATTCAGCGTCTGTGTGGTGTTGATACTTCGCCTTGGCTGGAAATTGACAAGATCGTTCACGATTGGTGTGTTGGCGAGTCTCCTCTTTATCATGAGCGGGCGTCAATACGAGGGGGTTGTCTGGACACTGGTGTCCATCTTCCAGGTCCTTGGCCTGGTGCTCTATCTCAGCGGCCTACTGTTCTATCTGCACGCCCAAGGCCAGCAGGGTAGCCGTCGTCTCTGGATGCTCATTGGACTCTATGTCTGCATGGTACTGGCAGTGTTCACCTACGAACAGGAAATCAGCCTAATCGTCGCCTGTATGCTCTATCGTTTCTTTGTCATCGAGTATAGGTGCAGCTTCCGATGGAATGCATTGCTTGCCCGCGCGCGTGTCTGGATACGTGAGTTTGGATTTCCATTCGTGTTCTTCGCGGCCTATCTTGTCCTCAAATACTGGCTGGGCCTGAAGACTGGCCGATCACAGGTGCCCGGTTTGAGTATGCCTGTTACAGTGACAGTCCCGATTATCGTGATTGGCCTGTACGAGTCGTTTATGCCGGGCATTCTCACTGGCAATCTCTTGAACCTACAACTCTTACTCCTCCAGTCTCTTAGCGTGGGACATCCTCTCTGGGCACGCCTGGTGAGCTTTGCCAAGGTGCTCATGCCCCTTGGTATCGTCATTGTATTTGCCAAGCCGGTCTATCGCTGGCTGGTCTTGTGGTCGATACTGATCGTCGCCAGCACCGTGATGGGCATCGGCTACCTGGCCGCACGCTATCAAATGCTGTTCATTGTCCCAGCGGTCATCATCTGGGCTGCATTCCTGGTTTGGCTCGCAACAAAGCTCCGTGGCCTGGTCTACGCCGTTATTGACAACGTCTTTATGATGGATAGTCGGTTACATGGCGGACTCCGGCGCATCATTCCAGTACTTGCATGGTTACCCATGATTGCGATACTCGCGGTTTATAGCGGGCTGGGGCTGCTCTACACTTCTGCGCAGATTGCGAACTGGCAACAGGCCTCAGATATCGAGGGTGCCACAATCCACCGGATCGCGAATCTAAGCGTTGAGCATCCCAACGCCCGAAATCTCTATCTGGTGAATTTGCCGGATAATCTCCCAGCACCAGCTGACCCAACTGGCCACTTCGAGCATGGTGCGTACCTGTTTCAAGATGGCGCCTCAAGTATGGTTGACCTATCTCTTCCTGGTCGATTCCAGCAAATAGATTACCTGCATACGCCCGATTACCATGCCATTGGAACACCACGCGCCATTTCACGCGCCGAGGTAGCCTCGCTCAACGCGAGTCCAGGCAATCTTGTAGTGTGTTTCAGCGACCAGACACATGAGATCGAGTTGTGGGGCCCGTTATGTCCCTGAGCGTCCGGCTCAGGAAATCGGGGTCGAATCTGATCAACTCTCACCTGATACCTGATATTCAACCGCGATGGTATTGCTGCCATCTCCAAAGATAAGCGAGCGATCACTGTGATCAGTATACGTAGCAACTCTCAGTCACAATCCGTCCCACTGCTGAACATATCAAAGCATACGCACCTTCTGGATGTGGCTTTCGTCGGCGTGCTCGCGATTGGTGCGTTTCTACGGCTCTTTCAGATCGATGCAACCCAGTTCTGGAACGATGGCGCTGGTACCTTTAATCTGGCGTACGATGTTATAGCCTTGCAGGGGGTGCCAGTCACTGGCATTCACTCCTCCATTGGCACCTTCACTCCTCCAGGCGCCGTCTACGTCTATTTGTTACCGGCGCTGCTCGGTAGTCCAACCCTAGGATCAATAGAGACGGCGCTTGCGGCAATTGGGGCAATCGCGCTCACGTATTACATATGTCGTCTCTACTTGAACCCAGTCATTGGGCTTATCGCGACGCTGCTCTTTAGCGTTGCAGCAGGGTCGGTCACCTATAGCCGTTTCATTTGGCAGCCAAACATGCAGGTTCCACTCACCGTGCTGCTCATTGCCGCCATCCTTGCTGGTGTCGTCGGCGGACTGCGAGGCTGGCTCGCCTGGGCACTCCCATTCCTGGGCCTCGTGATTCAGATGCACCCCGTAACCGCATCGTTGCTCGTCTTGATTATTCTTGGGTGGGTCCTGGCGCCACAAACGGTAAGAGCACGCGATTTGGTGATTGGTGGCGTGGTGACGATTGCGCTCTACATTCCGACCCTCGTCTACGAGGTAATAACTGGCTTTTCTGATCTACACCTACTCCTTCATGCCGCGGGATCAAAGCCAGTTATCGGCGCGACGGTATTTCACCGTTTTCTGGATATCAATAGCCTGCTGCAAATTCCAGGATGGGCGCACTCACCATTCTTCCGCATGCTCAATTATGCCTGGGAGGCATTGCTGGTATGTAGCTTGTTGTACCTGGCGCTACGCGTAGTGATGCCCGTCGTCGAGGCGGCACGCCACATAGTGGGTGCTACAAGTTGGCGCGCGCGCGCGATTGGCATGCTGGCGTGGGCACAAGCTGAGGCCCAGTCGCGCTGGCGGGCAGATCTGATACTGCTCCTGTGGCCGACGGTGATAATACTGGTGCAGATACGCCATACGACGCCCATTGAGATTCATTATATCCTTGCTATTTTCCCAGCCCAATTCATCGCGCTGGCGATTCTACTCTACGATCTCGGCACTTCGATTCCGCGTCTGGCAGCGACAAGGCGCCTTGCTGCGGTTGGTGCGGTGGCTGTGAGCAGCGTGCTGGTTGCGGTTGTCTGCATTACGCAAATCGGTGGCATTACCGCTGGCTACCTTGGGCCACAGCCACGAACTCTACAGGCAGAGATCGCCGGTCTCGCGCAGGCGCAACGCCTGGTTACGCAATATGACGTCGACTTCGTGATATTTCAGCTGGATTATGAGACTGCCGCGCCGACCAGTTATATGCTCCAGACGAGTTACCTGTTCTCTGTGCCCACACAAATTGTGTCCTCGGGAAACTGTCTCGCAGGAGCGCCTTCCGGAAGCGCACGAGTGCTTTATCTGGTGACAGGTGATAGAGTAACGCCCTGGGAAAGCATCCTCACGCAGATCCCTGGTGTGCACGATCTCATGGGCAATCTGCCTGCCGGAGAGTACTACCGCGCGTATGTAGTTTCACCTGATCAGGTGACCGAACACTTGAGATCGTTCGATAAGGCATCATTCGCGACACCCATATCATTTGGCGGCACCATAGTAGCCGACCACATCCTGCAGGTGCCCGTGGCGGGCCAGTCGCCATCTGCACTGGCCGTAGAAACGCATCTTTTGAGTACACCATCCGCACAGCCGTTTCATCTCTTGTATGGCCTCACGGCCGCAAAGGCCAATTCAAACAGTCAAACGGCGGTGCCAGAAAGCATGTACTGTAACATCACACCGTGGATTCCCCAGCAGCGGATCTACTAT
>DASUWS010000266.1:0-5083 GCA_036378295.1 Ktedonobacterales bacterium | reverse complement strand
CACAGAGCTGGCGCTGCTCTGCCAGCGAGCCGAGAACGAGTTCGTCAGGGTACAGTCTGGCATCATGGATCAATACGCCTCGCTCCTCTGTCGCGAGGGCAGCGCGCTCCTGATCGACTGTCGCTCGCTGGCATCCGAGCCAGTGCCGCTCGATTTGGAGACGGCTGGCCTGCGTCTCGTCGTCTGTGACACGCGGGTGAAGCGTCGCCTGGCCGCCACTGGCTATAATCAGCGCCGGGCTACCTGTACCCAGGCAGCGAACTATCTGGGCATCCCGCAACTGCGCGACGCCACGCCCGACGACCTGACGCGCCTCTCTGGCGAGACGTTACAGCGCGCCCGGCATGTCGTTACCGAGAATGCGCGCGTGCTCGCAGGGGTCGCGGCGCTACGGCGGGGCGACTTCGGCGCATTCGGCCAACTCATGTGGGAATCGCACGCCTCGTTGCGCGACGACTACGCGGTCTCGACCCCTGAGCTAGATGCATTCGTTGAGCAGGCGAGACATGTGGGCGCATTAGGGGCGCGGCTCACGGGCGCGGGCTTCGGCGGATGCGCTATCGCGCTGATCGCGAGCGACAAGACAGAGACGCTGAACAGGACGGTGACGGAGCTATTCGCAGCGAGAGGCTATCAGGCGCCAGCGTGGTATGCGTTCTCCCCGGCGGCAGGGGCGGAGGTTGCTCGATGATGTTTCCCGGCGACGCGCTCGATCACGCCGCTTCGAGCGAACCAGAATCACGGCTGGTCTGGCATCCGCTTTTGCGCGAGTATGTTGTGCAATCGCCAGGGCGCATGCAGCGCCGCGAGGAAACCGAGGAATGCCCTTTCTGCGCCGATCTAACCAGCGGACGCGTGCCACCGGGCACGCAAGCCTGGATTCGCCCAAACGATTTTCCTGCATTGCTGCCGCCCGTGGGCGAGTGTTTCGTGCTCATTTACAGCGCGGAGCATAATCGGACATTCGCCGATCTGCGCCCGGAAGAGGTCGTTCAGGTCATCGGTCTCTGGCAGGACCTCTACGCGGAGCTGGCGCCGCGCTATGCCTGCGTGATGACCTGGGAAACCAGCGGCGCGGTCATCGGCCAGACACAGCGCCACCCCCACGGCCAGACCTATGCCGTCTCGGTAGTCCCGCCGCTGCTGGCGCGCGAGATGGAGAGCGTGGAACAGGCCCACGCCGCGGGAGATGGCTGTCCGTTCTGCCGCATCATGGCGCAAGAAGCCCACGGCGCTCGTGTCGTCGTCTCAGGCGATCACTGGCTGGCGTTTGTGCCTCCCTATGCGCGCTACCCTTACGAAGTACATATCTATGCTCGCCGCCATGTCAGCGCCGTCGGGGGGCTGGCGCGCAATGGCGCGGAGGTATGGGAGCTGGCGACGCTCCTCCCGCGCATCATTCAGGTGTACAACCAGGTGTTCGCGGGACCCATGCCCTACATGCTGGCGGTACATCAACTGGCAGATGAGCGCTTTCACCTGCACATCGAATTGTTGCCGGTGGGCCGCGCACCCGGTAAACTGAAGCTGGCGGCAAGCAGCGAGATGGCGTGGGGCTTCTGGCTCAACGATGCCCTGCCCGAGGCTGCCGCGGCACAACTGCGCGCATTCCATGCCGCGTTGCCAAACAAGAACCGCACAGAATAAAGATGTGGAGAACGCTTATGCCATTTGGCCTGCATTGGTACGACCTTGCGGTGGTGCTACTCCTGGCGATGCTCCTGTTCGGGGCGAAACGCCTGCCCCAGATAGGAAACGCATTCGGCGCAACCATCAGGGAGTTCAAGCGGTCGATGAAAGATGTTTCGCTAGCCCCACCCGCTAGCGCGCAATCCAGCTTGCAATCGGACGCTCAACCGCCAGCGACGCATACGACTCGGAGTCAGCTTGAATAGGGCGCTCATATCCGCTCATATCCGCTTGTATCCACTTGCGTCCGCTCGCAGCCATCCTGCTTTGATGTCCGCGTCTCTGTATGATGCGTGCCAACTAACGTGGTGAGGACTCGAATCATGATGCAAACCGATCAGCCACTTTGCCCACGCGTGCCGCACATGCTCTATGGCGGCGACTACAACCCGGAGCAGTGGCCGGAAGAGGTCTGGCTGGAAGACGCTCGTGCCATGCGGGAGGCGGGCGTCAATCTGGTCTCGGTCGCCATCTTCTCCTGGGCCTGGCTGGAGCCGCGACCCGGCGAGTACGATTTTGGCTGGCTAGACCGTGTGCTCGACATCCTGCATCAGCACGGCATCGCGGTGGATCTGGCGACGGCCACGGCGTCGCCACCACCATGGATGGCGCGGCTGCATCCCGAGAGCCTGCCGCTGACAGCCGATGGTGTGAGGCTCTGGCCCGGCGGACGCCAGCAATACTGCCCCAGCAGTCCAGCCTATCGCGAAGCCGCCGCCGCGCTCGTACGGGCGATGGCTAGCCGCTATAAAGATCATCCGGCGCTGGCGATGTGGCACGTCAACAACGAGTATGGCTGCCATGTCGCTTCATGCTATTGCGATGTATCCGCCGTTGCGTTTCGCCGCTGGCTGGAGCGGCGCTACGGCTCCCTCGACGCGCTCAACGACGCATGGGGTACGGCATTCTGGAGTCAGCGCTACGATCAGTGGGACGAGATTCTGCCACCACGCCGCGCCCCGACCCTCAGCAATCCCACGCAGCAACTGGACTTCTACCGCTTCACCTCAGACGCGCTGCTCGAACTCTTCGACATGGAGCGCGATATCCTCCGCGAGATCACGCCGAACGTCCCCATGACGACCAATTTCATGAACTTCTTCAAGCCTGTGGACTACTGGACATGGGCCAAACACGAGGACATCGTCTCGAACGACATCTACCCCGACCCGTCCGATCCAGAATCGCCTGTCTACGCGGCGATGTCGCACGACCTGATGCGCTCGCTCGGCGGTGGCCGCTCATGGCTCATCATGGAGCAGACACCGAGCAACGTGAACTGGCGGCCACACAATGCGCTCAAGCGGCCCGGACAGATGCGCCTGTGGAGCATGCAGTCGATCGCGCGTGGCGCGGATGGCATCATGATGTTCCAGTGGCGGGCAGCAAAGGCCGGCGCCGAGAAATTTCACGGCGGCATGATGCCCCACGTCGGCCCGGAGCGCTCCAGGGTGTGGCGCGAAGTAGTGGAGCTTGGCCAGGACCTGAAGCGGCTGGACGAGGTGTTGGGTGCGCGCACACCCGCGCGAGTGGCAATGATGCTCGACTGGCAAAGCTGGTGGGGGCTGGAGTTGGATTCGAAGCCATCGGAAAGCGTCAGAATGTACGACCAGCTACACCGCTATTATCGGGCGCTCTATGCGCGCAACATCGCGGTGGATTTTGTCGAGCCGGGCGCTGACCTCTCCGGCTATAAGCTCGTGCTCGTGCCCAATCTCTACATGGCACGCGGCGACATCGCGGCTGACCTGGAGCGGTTCGTCTCCGGTGGCGGTGTGGTGGTGATGTCGTACTTCAGCGGCATCGTCGATGAGCATGACCATATCCTGCTCGGCGGCTATCCAGCCCCGTTCCGCCGTCTGCTTGGGCTGCGCGTCCAGGAGTTCGAGCCGATGATGCCAGACCAGTCGAATGGGCTGATCGTCTCCAAATCGGGAAGCGGTGCGGCGTTTTCATGCGATCAGTGGCGCGACGAGATCGATCTGGAGGGTGCGGAGGCCATCGCCACGTTCGCGTCCGACTATTACGCGGGCCATCCCGCCGTCACCTACCACCAGTTCGGCCAGGGCGGCGCGTATTACCTTGGCACGCGCCCAGACGCCGCGTTCATGGACTGGCTGCTGGAACGCGCCTGCGCGGAGGCCGGGGCCACGCCTACCGCCGAGGCGCTGGAGGGCGTCGAGATCACACGGCGCGTGGGCGAGGGAGCGAGCTATCTCTTCGTGCTGAACCACAATCCCCACGAGACGCAGGTCACGTTGCCCGCCCCAGCGTACGATCTGCTTACCGGGGAAGAGCGCCCGCCCACGATCACGCTCCCTCCCTTCGGCGTTGCCCTGCTGCGTGAACAGGATCCGTCGTCCTGATGCCACGCGCTCCATGCCTTTTCGTTCGCTACTGCTGTGCAGGCGGCGGATTTCCCGGCTGCGGATACTGCGGGGCGTTGGGATATGGCTCGGTTTGCTGCGGCGTGGGGCCGGGTTGCGCTGTCATCCCTGGATAGCTTGGATACCCGGGATTACCGGGATATGGGTAACCTGAAGCGTATGGAGCGGGAGGTAGTGGGCTCGGGTTGGGGTTACGACTACGCGCGCCGATTAGCCCGCCCAGCGCCCCCATCCCCGCGCCAATACCAGCATCGAGCAGCACATTAATAAGAATGCCACGGAAGGTCAGGCTAATGCCTAGCGGGCTGTGGCCAACGCAGCACCAGGCCAGATGTATCCCAGCATGACCCATCCCAGAGCGAAGGTCACCATATCCGCACCGCCACCGATCAGAGCCCCAACGATCCCGGCCATGAGTCCAGAGAGCGCGCCAGAGCCCACGTTGCCTGTATTCCGTGCAGCCAGCAGGCCCGTGACGAAGGTCAGCGCGAGCGTGGCGAGGAACACCACACCGCTCAGTACCAATGACACAGCTATATTGTTGAGGTTCGCCGGGGCGATATGAGCGCTGGAGTTGGCGACGAGGGGATATGAAGCAACAGCCCATTGGATCAACGCACTGCCAGCCTCCAGCAAACCCAGGATTGTGCCGAAGATCAGGCCGTTGCGCACGATGTGACTACGAGGTTGTTGTGCTGACATGATTCCCCCAGATGCTATTCTCTGAACTCAGAACTCAGCGCGCACGTCATCGTGGACGCCGCACTGCATAGACGCTGGCGCAGATGCACGCCAGCTACCCGCTGGACAGTATACTGTGCTTGCGTTGCTACCTTAGGAATGGCAGGCTACTTCTCTTGGCAGGAGGGGTATGCTACGGAGCAGGAGGGACGCTATGCAGGTTCTGATGCTGAGCGCGGACGAGGTCGAGCGGCTGCTGGACCCCGATGCACTGCTGGATGCGCTGGCCGAAGAGTTCAAGGCGCTGAGTGAGAACAAGGTCGTCG
>DASUWS010000265.1:0-15734 GCA_036378295.1 Ktedonobacterales bacterium | reverse complement strand
ACGGCGTAGGGGTCGCGTGTATGCCGCCAGGGCAGAGAGGAGCGCCCCTCAGCGGCGTACCACGCCAGCAGCGCACGCCACGCGAGCGCCCGCCGCTCAACGGCATCATCGGGCGATGGCGATTCACGCGGCTCGATCACGGGCGTCTCTCCAATCTGAGCTCACACAGATGCAGTATACCATTGGCCGCTTTGCTCAGACAGTTATGAAAAGGCTCCTCTTTCCACGTCCACATCCGCTCATCCATCCGAAGCAATGGCACGCCGCGAGGGCCGCCCACACACCTCATCTTTATGCATCTTTCTCTTCTTCCTTCATTGTCTCTTCCCTGCCAATTACCCAATATTCCCCACAGCTTGTCCACGTATTATCCACGGGTTGTGGAGAACTGGGGGATAAAGTCGTGGATAAAGGGGTATGAGCCTGACTGGTGGGGGACTATACTGAGAACGTGGGGCAAAGTGGGGGAAAGTGGGGAGCTTTGGGACAGGTGCGGAGGAAGTAGTGTTCCTGGGAGAATTCCAGCATAGCGTCGATACGAAGGGACGCCTGGCCATCCCGGCGCGCTTCCGCTCGAAGATCGAGCGCGGAGCCGTGCTGACACGTGGGGTGGAGGCGTGCCTCTACGTCTATCCGCTTGAAACGTGGGAGAAGAAAGCCCGCGAGCTGGATGCCTCCATCCTCGACCCACGCCAGCGCCGCATGGTAGAGCGCCGCTTCTTCGGCATGGCGTTCGAGTGTGAACTGGATGCCCAGGGGCGCATCGTGGTCCCGGCCCGATACCGCCAGTATGCGGGACTCAACGGCGAAGCGACCGTCATCGGCGCGCACGACCGCTTCGAGATTTGGAGTCCCGCCGAGTGGGGCCGCTATCTCGACGAGATGGAGCAGACCGACCTGACGAATCTGCAATTGCCTTTCTAGCACCCGAGACGAAGGATTGCGAAGGAGCACGACAACGGCCAGCGCACGGCGACCGAAGACAACCGAAGAGCGCACAACACCAACGGAGGCGGACCAGACGGCACAGGCCCAGACCGTACACACGCCCGTCATGCCGGATGAGGTGCTTGCCGCGCTTCAGCCGCGCACTGGTGGCCGCTATCTCGATGGCACACTCGGCGGCGCTGGACACACCCGTCTCCTGCTCGATGCCTCCGCGCCCGATGGCCGGGTGCTGGCGATCGATGCCGACCCGCGAGCGCTGGAATGGGCGCAAGCGCTGCTGCCGGAGGCCGTCGCCGAGGGGCGGCTGCTCCTGCGGCATGGCAACTTTGCCCAGATGGGCAGACTGGCGGCGGAGGCGGAATTCGCGCCGGTGGACGGCATACTGCTCGATCTCGGTCTCTCGTCGGATCAGCTTGCCGACCGGAATCGCGGCTTCAGCTTTGCCCATGACGCGCCGCTCGATATGCGCTTCGATACTACCCGTGGCGTCCCGGCGGCGGACCTGGTGAATACGCTGCCGCAGGCTGAACTGGCCGATCTGCTCTGGCGGTATGGCGAGGAGCGACACTCGCGGGCAATTGCCCGACGTATTGGCGAGGCACGCCAGCGGCAGCCAATCACGCGCACCACCGAGCTGGCTCGGCTGGTGGCTGGCGTGGTGCATGGGCGGCCAGGGGGCATCCATCCGGCAACGCGCACTTTCCAGGCGCTGCGCATCGCCGTCAACGACGAGTTGGCCAGCCTGGAGACGGCGCTGCCCGCCGCGCTTGACCTGCTACGACCCGGTGGGCGGCTCGCGGTCATCAGCTTTCACTCGCTCGAAGACCGGATCGTCAAACAGTTCTTCCAGCGCGAGGAGAAGGGCTGTGTCTGCCCGCCAGAGCTTCCCGAATGCGTCTGTGGACGCGAGCCACGGCTGCGGATTGTGACACGCCACCCATTGACGGCGAGTGAGGCTGAAGTTGCGACGAATCCACGTGCCCGGAGCGCCAAGCTGCGGGTAGCGGAAAGACGCGAGGCTGGAAGTCACTGAGCGGACTCTGAGCGGAACAGGAGGCTGGAAATATGGCCAGGAGAACATCTACCGCGCGCGTTCATGAGCCAGCGCCGGTTATTGATCTCGCCGAAGCACGCAGCCGACGACGCGCGTCGCGCGCCAACTCGCTCGCCGTGGCACCATCCTCCGTTGCCACCTGCGCGATCACCGCGCCCGTGCTACATCTGCCAGTGACACGCCCACCGCAGGCGAAGCCAGCGAAACACGCGCAGCCGCGTGGGAGCGTGCGCCAGCGCTTCACTGAGCTACGCCTGGCGCTCGCCGACGGTTGGGAGATCGTCCAGCCGATCTTTGCGCGGCCTCTCTGGTCGGTCGTTGATGACTCGGCGACCGCCTTCAACTTCGTGCTGCGTCGCGAAGCCGACACGCGGCTGGTCACGGTGCCCGAGGGGCGCACCGTCGAGCGCTTCATCCGCGACCACCAGTTGACGGTAGACTATCGGCGATAGGTAGCAAAAGCCGGATCTCGTCGCCGCTATCTCGGTCAATTGAGGCGGATAGCAAACATCAGGGCGGAGTGGCAGCTACTTCTCGCGACGCCCTCCTACTGATTTATCGAGCGTGTTTTCCTCTATTTGCTTTAGATCAAGTTGTGGAACCCACTCTACGTCATTGACCTATCGGAGGCAGCCGCTTCAAGCCTCTCGAAGAGGAGAGCCCACATGTCAAGGCAACCTCTTATCAATGGCTGTTCTGCCGCCAGTTCAAGATCGCGTAGCAAGCGTTCTTTCGATCTCATAGCTACTTCGACCTTCCAACCGGGTACCAGTTGCAGATCATGTTTGTGTGCATACGCCTCAACCTGAGGTACGATTGGCTTGCCGGAAATTACTACTTCGCTGAAGTCTTCTTCAGGACCTCGGAATTGGCGTGTAATGATGCCAGCCAAGAATTCCGAGGGAAATAGATCTTCGATTTCGGCATTAACGACACCACAAAAATCTCCAACATGGAGAATGCGGCTTTCCGCACCTTGATAGGCTTGACGCTTGAGTTGGGTAGCGAGGCGTTGTCCCGGCTCATCAGAGTCGAGCAGAACACAAGGGAGATCCTCATCTTTGGCAGTTACAATTGTCACCAATGCGGCTATACCTTTGCTACTGCCACCAGGCATGAAGACCAATTCCCGGTGAGGAGTGATACGCCCGTGACTTATGAGGGCAACTTTCACAGCACTAAGATATATCTGATCTGACGGCCCCTCAACAACGACTGGTTGGCAACCTAAGAGGAGTGTTGAGGAAACTGTTAAGCCAAGTGCTGCATGGACTGGGTAAACAGACCTTGACTCTGCGGGTCGTTTCTCGCTTGCTCGAAGATTGGACGATGCATTTGTTGTTCCTTGATCATTCACATAGACAGCCCTAACGCGGTCAAGATGATTGGGGTCTACGAGGAACGGTGAATGCGTTGTATATAGCAGTTGATTGGTACGGGCTAGGTTATCGAAGAAGGCGGAGAGATCTTGCTGTGCGATAGGATGAAGCGAAAGCCCAGGCTCGTCAAGAAGTAGAATGGCTCCTTTATGAGCTTCTGTGCTTTCAACAAGGAAGATAAGATAGAAACTCAAGAACCATTGTAGCCCACTGCTTCTGCCCTCTAATTCAATCTCTTCAGGACGCTTGTCGTCTGACACCCAAATTCGGAAGTGGTTGCCATCAGCTTGCATTCGGATCCGATAATCTCCTTGCTTCCACCAGTCACGGAATTCGGACGTCAATTTCGTTGAAGCCGACTGTAGTAAGATCTCGCGCTCCGTCTTCTGCCGTGCCCAAGTTTCTATTTGTTCCTCTGTTACTGGTTGACCTGGCTGGATAGCTTCTTGGCCAAGTTGTAGAATCTCCTCTGGTTTGAGACCGACAAAGTCGAAAAGAACACGTAGCGTCCTAGCTTTCGCCTCCTCTCGAGGACCCAGGTCTGTGCGTTTCATGTTTTCGATAACATGCGGTAGATAGATCTCGGAGTCAAGGTTGCCGTAATTCGAATAGTAAACGAAGGAAGGTACGTGGTTAAGTATGAGTTGCCGAGCGTCCGCATTCGTACTTGGCAAGGGTATAGCAAACTGGGCAAGAAGTAGTTCTACAGAATCAAGGACACGCGCAAAGGCTGGCACAACCAAGGAGCGCTTGGGAGCTTCCGCAATGTTTACTTTGGCAAGATCAGCATGTAGGCGCTCTAACTCAGCTTTATTCAGAGTGTTTCCGATGGCTCGGGCTGACTCCTCCCATCTATGCAATAGGTTCAGCACCTCTGGTTTCAGCGCCTCTTCTGATTTCATGGGCGTCAGGCCATAGATTTCATTGTAAGCTGCTAAGAGCATATCAGCTAGCGCAACGGCACTAACAGGCTGCGGGCCCCTAGCATTGGGAAATCCGACAGTATAATTGCCACCCAAATCACGTGTGACGCGCGATACAGTTACCGTTTCGACAGGCGTACTCGTAAGATCTGAGACTTCTGCAGCTAATTGCTCTGACAGCTCGAAGATAGCTTCGATAAAGACTGGCTTGTTTCTCATATCACGGATTTCTGTGTAGCGCTTACGAGGCGCATCCGTGAGCAAGTTGATGCTACCTTCTTTTGCGGGCTTGAGTTTCCAGAGTGGTACCAGGATGTTCGTTTTGCCGGATTCGTTAGTACCTATAAGAGCAGTGACATCGCCTGCCTCAATCCAGCCGCTATCTTCAACTGATCGAAAGTTTGTCACTCGAAACCTTACCAGCTTCATGTCAGTGTCATTCATTGTCCCCATCCTTACAAGGATACACGTACTCTCTTTAGAGATCCAATAAACGTGGAACTACCAAATACCAGGCGAGCCCACTTGATCCTAATTATACTATCCAGCATGCCTACCTGCAGAACATTTGGCGTCCTCGCAATCTGAAGCGAATGTATGATGTAGCGAAATGGCAGCGTTACCATGTTTTGCTAAGAGTCCACTTAATTGCTCTAAGTTCACCTTGCACGCCTCACTCTTACCTGATTAAAGCCTGGCCCGATATTATTGCTTTGACCTCGGCGGTTCGTGATGCTCCTGTGTGATGCTCTGCGGGTCTCCGTGATACACTATGGGCGGTGTGGGCAGCCAGCGCGACCGGTTATGGATGATGCGTATGCGTACGGATGCCATAAGGAGGCGGCATCCATCTGGTTGTTTCGCAAGGAAGGCGGAAGGAAGGCGGAAGGCCGCGGTTCGACGGAGCGCATCGCGGGTGAGTGTTCCTTAAGAAAGAACGTATCAGGACTCCAAGGATCAGTGTCGCACAGCGGCAGCCGGACGGAGAGGAGGGGATCTTCCGTAACGCTAGCCCTCACCTTGCAGGCCACTCACCATACAGGGCACATCTCGCACATCTCGCACGTAGCCCGTTCCGAGGATGAAGCTGGGGTATGCCCAGGCTGACCCAGGTCAGGATGCGTCCAGCAGTTGACCCAAAATGCGTAAGGCATGATGACATGAAGATGTCATGAAGGCGTGACGCGGCGTCTTCTCTGCACGGCACAGGCAGGCAAAGGGGTAACAACGATGACGACCGACCCTAATCAGGTTCCGCGTAACCCGCAGGAGCCCAGAGACCCCCCACCGACTTCACCGACCCCAGAGAACCCACCATCGAATGAACCGTACGGGCCGGGCACTGGCGGCATGAGCGCGGGCGCTCCCCAGGAGCCCGTCAATCCCGGCGCTTACAGGCCCACTGGCGAACCCTACGGCACACCTCCTCCAACCGGTCCGTCTGGCGGCCCGTATGGACCTGACGGCCCGAACGGACCATATGGTGGACCGTATGGGCCTTCGGGCGCACCGCCTCCGACCGGAGGCACCTATGCCTACACCGCTCCGCCCGGTCGGCCCGTTCCCGCTGGTCTGGGCACGATCTGGCAGAAGTGGCTCAATGTCACTACCAGACCAAGTGTCGCCTCGTTCAGCCAGGAACTCCCGACCGCGAACTGGCGCGACATCTGGATAACCCTGGTTGGGCTGGGGGTCCTTTCGGCGATTACCGGGGCCATTAGCTCACTCTACACAACCCAGACCTACACGATTCCCCAGGCAAACGGGACAACCACCGTCATACGCATCCCGGCGGGGGTAAGCTGGCTCACGGTCATCACCGTGCCGCTGGCGTTCTTCGTCGGTGTCGCCATTCTGTATGTGGTGGCCAAGATCTTCCGTGGCAGGGGCACATTCCTGGAACAGTCATATGCGCAGGCGCTCTATTACGTGCCAATTCAGGGCGTCATCGCGATTCTGGGCCTTCTGCCGATTCTCGGCGGTCTGGCGGCCTTGGTGCTGGGGATCTACGAGATCGTTCTATCGGTCTTTGCCATCGCTGCCAGCCACAAGCTTACCGTTGGCACATCCGTCATTGTAGTGCTGCTCCCGGCGATTATCGTGCTGTTCGTGGTCTGCGCCCTGGCGGTGCTCTTCGCCGCGATTCTCGCCGCCACGCTCGGTGGCTCGCAATCACCGTAGCCACCCAATTCCCCTCCTCCAGGGTACGGGCCTCTTCGCGAGAGGGGGCTTGCCTCTCGGAGGAGGGGAAGGCGAGAAAATACAGGCGACGGAGAAGCCAGCGGCACGGCGGAGCACGCGTGTCGAACCGTATAGAGCGAGGCGACCAGGGGAGTAGTGGCTATGTCCTGGGCAGAGCTTGGCTGGCCCAACCTCTCCCCGGAATTTCCAGAGCCGCATTCGGCATCGCTCCCGCCGCCACGGCCCCCGGTGCCAGCGGATATCGCCGCACAGGTGCGAGCAGCGGAGCAGCGGCGCGGCATCTTCGTGCCGATATGCGCGTTGATCGGGGCCGCGATCTTCGGTGCGGGCCTCGACTTCTACCGAGCCAGCGGAGCTAGTGATGTCTCCAGCGACAGATCAGGCAGCACACTTGCCGCGCTCGCGCTTATGGGCGTGGGCCTGCTCATCGCTTTCGTCGTGCCCGCGCTTGTGGTGCTGCTGGTCATTGGCCCACGCTGGGAACAGCGCACGCAACATCTCCAATTGATACGGTGGGAACAGGAACGCAGGCTTTGGTGTGAGCGCGAGCGCGAGCATTACCTCGCCACTCTCTCACCGCCGCAACAGGAGGCATTGCGCCGGGCGCTTGCCACCATGCGAAACGGCGCTCGTTGAACCGTCCACTATGAGTACCACCAGCTACTGTACGCTCACCCCGCGCACGCATGCTATACTGTGCGCAGATCGAACGAATCTGGCTACGAACCACGAACCGTGAATCGAGAGCATCGTGACGAGATTGGCCGCCGCTTTCCCAGCAACGCTCCCTCGGCTGATTGCCACTGACCTCGACGGAACCCTGCTCCGCAGCGATGGCACCATATCGGCGCGTACCGACGCCCTCCTGGCATCGCTGCGCGCACGCGACATCCCTCTGGTAATGGTGTCCGCGCGCCCACCACGCTCCCTGCGCCAGATTGCCGCACGCATCGGCATTGAGGGAAATATTGCCATTGGCTGCAACGGGGCACTCATGTACGACATCGCGACCGACACCATCCTTGAGCACTGGCCGCTCTCACCCCAGATTGCCACCCGGCTTGTCACCGATTTACGCCAGCGCTTGCCCGACGCCTGTTTTGCCATCGAGGACGGCCTGCGCTCCGGGTGGGAGCCTGGATACCTGAAGATACGAGGCAGGCAGCCAGAGCCGACGGATTACACGGACGATGCTCTGGCACTGTGCAGCGTTCCCATCTCCAAGCTGCTGATGCGTCACCCGCACCTCAGCGCCGACGAGATGCTGGCGCTCGGACGTGAAATCGCCGGAAACGACGCGCTGGCCACGCACTCCGGCGACCGCCTGCTGGAGTTCTCCGCGGTCGGCGTCAATAAAGCCACTGCGCTCGCGGCACTCTGTGCGCGTCTTGGCATCGAACAATACGCAGTCGTGGCCTTCGGCGACATGCCCAACGATATCGCCATGCTGCGCTGGGCGGGTCGCGGTGTCGCCGTCGCCAATGCCCATGACGAGGTCCTCGCGGCTGCCGACGCGATAACCGCCAGCAACGATGACGACGGTCTGGCCGTGGCACTGGAGGAGTTGCTGGCCAGCGAGAGTGGTCTTCTAGACCACGAGGCAGCTTCATGATCTGACACATTGTTCCGGCTGTGCCACCGGATTAGCCCAGAAATGATGCGTGGTGAGAGCTATTCCATCTCCGCACTCGTCACGAGCATTCGCCGTCTGACGTCAACGAAAACCAATGATTCATGCTACAGAATAGCAACCCAGTTCGGGCGATCTGCGTAAAACTGGCGATTGGCGTTGGATGAGAGATTCGGAGGGGGGCGCTTGTGGGTCGAATCGACAACCGGCGACAGATATCGCGTGGCATACTCGTGCGGCTGCTTCTGGTTGTTGTAGCGCTTTGCCTGGGTCTCTCACCGCTCGCCGTCGTGGCGCGTCCGGCAGGCGAGGGGATCGTTCGTGCGGCATCCGCTCCGGCGGGCCATGTGACGGTGATCGCCCTCGATATGTCTGGCTCCATGGGCAGCAACGACCCAAACGGATTACGCTGTTCCGCCGCCAACGCCTACGTGGATTTGAGCGGGCCCGGCGATTATGTAGGCGTTGTGGGACTCGATAATACCGGGCCAACGGGTGGCGCGCATCAATTCCCCCTGGCGCAGGTCTGGGCCCAGCCCACTGAGATGGCGACCGTCGCGGCTCGCCAGCAATTGCACGATACCATCGCAACGCGGTCCCACAATTGCCGCCCCGATTCTGCCACCCCGACGTACGACGCACTGCAACAGTCGCTCACAATGCTCATCAACGCCACCGCCCAGACACATCTCCCCGGTTCGGTTATTCTGCTGACGGACGGCGTGCCCGCGCCCCAGCAGAACGAGCAGATCAGCGCGATTCAGCAAGACCTGGTCCCGCAGTTCAAGCAGCACGACTTTCCGATAGACACGGTCGCTCTCGGCGCCGATGGCACGCTACGCTCATTCCTGAGCGATCTCGCCAACGCGACTGGAGGCACCTACTACGACGACGGGCATGGCGTCGTCAATGGCGTCTCGCCGCTCAACATCGCGCCCTTTTTCGTAGACATCTTCGCCCGCCGCAATGGCCGCACCGTCACGCACGATATTCCGCCGACCACCCTCTCTGGCGGGACCGTCTCCCGCAATTTCTCGATAGGCAACTTCGTCTCGCATCTCGATGTCGTCGCCGTCAAAGACTCCCCCAGTACCCGCGTGACGCTAACCGCGCCCAATGGGCGTGTCTTGCCGCCAGCCGTCGCGGGAACGTTCATCGCGACCGACCCGCATTACGTGATCTTCAGCGTGGACCATCCCCAGAGCGGCGCGTGGCAGCTCAACGTCAGTGGGTCCGGGCGCTTCTTGATGGATAGCCTCAAGCTCTCGACGCTCGGGCTGAGCATTCTCTCGCCCGACTCCGCCACACCCCTGCCGCTCGGCCAGCCGCTCACCATCAGCGCAACACTCAACGACAATGGCACGCCGATCACCGGCAGTCGCTACAGCATGAACGGCACGATCACCTACAGCGGCGGCACGGGCAGCTATACCCAGGAGTTCGTGCTGGATGACCACGCCAGTCCCGGCACGTATGCCGCGCAGATTACGGTTCCCGGCAACGCGCCCACCGGGGCTTACGCCATCACGATCAACGCGCGGGAAGTCAGCGATACCATCACCAGCGCCAGCCGCTCGGTACGCATCGAGAACTTTCCCGCGCCGCTGCTCGTAGCCCCCTCAACCAGCAAGCCGACCACGGCCACCATCTCAACCACGGTCACCCAATGGGACCCCGCCCTGCGCGCGCTCTACGGCATCCCCTTTGGCCTGCTGACCTGGCTCAGCCAGTGGCCGCTCCAGGGACATCCAGTGGTGGATAGCGCGCGGCTCGATGGCGTCGTGCAATTGAACGGCAAGCCCTATACGGACGCCAGCGTCAGCGGCTCGGCGACCCTCGCCGGATCGAAGGTGGCAATTCCGCTGCGCATCTCCAGCGGCGAGAGCGGCCACTTCACGGCGGCGTTCACCCCCGCTAGTGACGGGCAGTATGCGCTCGCCTTCAAGACGAGCGGAAGCTTCAAGGATTCGCATGGCGACCTGGGTACAACCACGCGCGCGGTAACGGTGCGCACGCAATCCGCCTCGCTGCCGCAGGAGGCCATCGCCTGGGCCATTACGCTCCTCTATCTCTTCATGCTCATCGTGATCGCGCTGCTGATTCGCTACACATTCGCGCAGAAGCCGTTTGGGCAGTTGGTCTCCAACGAGGGCGGCGGGGGTGAAGAGTTTGTCCGCGCCCATCGCGGCGTCTACGGGCTGCTCCATCCCGGTACCGTGCTCTCGCAGCAGATGGGGCTCGATCCCGGCCTGACCTTCCGCTTCCATCGAGGCGGGCGCATCACCGTCGCGGGAAGCGGCAGCGGCAGGCGGGCTTTCCGGCTGGGGGGTGATCCGGTGCCCACAAGCGCAGTCTCGGCCTCCGAATCCATCCTTACGACAGATGAGGGGATGTCTTACACCGTCTCGGCGTCGGGCAGCGACGCATCACTCGATGAGGAAGAGGGCGCCCGCCGGGGTGGGTTGCTCCGCCGCAAGCCAGCCAGCGACGAATATGACGACTATGAGACCAGCGGGCGGCGTGGTCTGTTCGGGCGGCGCAGGCGCGAAGATGACGCTGAGGACGATTACGACGACGACCGCCGGGCCAGGCGAAAGACCCGCCGCTCTCGCGACGACTACGACGATGACGATGGCTATTCATCCAGCGCGCGCTCCCGGCGCACTCGCAGGCGCGACGACGATGAGTATTGAGTGCCGCCGCTGTTGAGCGGGGAACCAGGCCGCCAATCACTTCAGGTGACATTTGGACGTAGAGTGCTATCGGATACCAGATGCAATGAACAGGGGTAATGCATGGGCGAGCAGGATATGACACTCAATGCGGCTACTGGAGCGGAAGACAGGCCACGATCACCAGCCGAATCACAGATAGCCGTGCCGTCACTCAATATCTTCCTGGGCAGCACGCCGTCCTATGCTGCGCTGGAGGTGATGCGTCAGCTTGTCTATCTCTCACCTGCCGATCAGCGGCGTGTTGCCCTTGTCTTTCTCGATATCGACTCACCCCCGGCTGAGATTCAGCAGTTCCGTCAGGAGCATCTGGGCGTCCTGCGCGAGTTCGATCTGCGCATCTCAGTGGCGCATGGCGTCGTCTACGCCGACCAGTTGCCACAAGACATCGCCAACCACACCTATATCCCGACCAAGATTCCCGAATCATTCGACAACGGCGCTGGTGGTATCCGCAATAATGGCCATGTCGCCGCGTGTACCGACCGCGCCAAGATTGACCAACTGCTCGAAGAGGCGCTTTCAGCCATCGGGGCACTGCCGCCGGAACGTGGCGCGCGGCCCGTGACAGAAGTTCAGGTGAATATCGTCGCCTTCTTAGGCGGTGGCACTGGGAGCGGCATTCTGCCAGATATTGCCGTGATGGCGCGTCACCGCATCCTCCAGCGCAACCTCAAGCATCGCCTCAACGTCTTCTGCCTGCTGCCCGAGCATGTGAGGGAGGCGACGACGAATGATGTGAGCTGGCGCAAGAGCAATGCCACGGCGACCCTGATGGAGCTTATCGCGCTGAGCCTGGTGCGTGAGAAGCAGGGCGGCGCTCGCTATACCAAATACATGGCTGAGACACCCTATGAAGTGCGCGGCGAGACCATCGCCAACGAGGTCTATCTCTTCGGCAAGACATCTATGGTCTCTGCGGAAGACGCGGCGCGCATCATCGGCCTCGATCTGTATATGCGCATCACCAATGCCTCCGGCGTAGGTTTCCTGGAGCGCTCCAAAGCGGTAGACCGCCGCACGCTGGGCAACTTTGACCGGAATGGCCTGCCCACGATGTTCGGTACAACCTGCCCGCTGGAGGTCGCCTTTCCCGCCGTCGAGACCGCCACGGCGTTTGCCCGCCTCACCGCCTCGAAAGTGTTGCCGCTCCTGGCGCGCGACATGAGCGAGCAACGCGGCCAATTGAGCGCGAGTGATCTCGATGAGGTGAAAGAATGGGACCGTGCCTTGCAGCCAGAGGACCCGTCGCTCTTTAGCGAAAAGAGCTTCCAGACGGCAGGACGTGACCGGCTCGATATGCTGGAGGCACGCCTGAGCAAGCAGGTGCAGGAGGCAACCGACGAGATAGCCGAACTGGCAGCGCGCAAGGAAGAGGAAGAGAAGCGGCGGGTTTATAGCGCCGCACTGGAACCGCTGGGTGTACAGATCGCCCGGCTGGAGACCCGGCGGCGCATCTACAGCGCCGCGCTGGCCCGCGTGCAGGATCAGAGCGTGCCAAGCAAGGGGCGACCTGATCGCCAGCTTCAGCGCAAGTTGCTGCGGCCACTGCCGCTGCCCGGCGCCAAAGATCGCAGTGTCGCCGCCGTTACCGACGATTTCAACCGCATCCAGCGCCGCAACGTGCGTAACGAGTATCTGACACGCAAAAAGCGGCTGCTGGCCAAGCTGCTCGAACACGTGGACGCCGAGCTACAACACGTCAAGCGCTTTCAGGGCGATGTCGAGATCGAGCAGTCAGTGCGCGACCTGGAGAAGCAGGCTACTTCGTCGGCGGCGTGGCGCGGCGAGCTGGATAACACCCATATCCACCGCCGCCACATCTTCGACCTCCCCGGTATGCCTGGCATGAACACGGGTGGCCTTTCGTCGCCGCCAGTCGAGCGATTGTACGAGTACATGACCTCACGCGATCTGGCATCCTACGCGCAACGCTTCACCGAATGGATACAGACACGTCATGGCGCCGATGCCGCGCTGGCGACCGGCACAGGCAGCGAGCTACGCGACCGGCTGGTGCAATTTCTGCGCGACGAGGTCTATCTCAAGCGGCTGCACGACATGAATCTCTTCGAGTTACTGGAAGTCTGCTGTGTCGAGCCGGGCGAGCGTGCCGACCACAAGATCGAGAACATCCTGCTGGCGCATTTGCAGCACATCGGCGGGCTGGCACGCGAGCTAGTGGCCTTCGAAGCACAACTCTGGCACGAGGGCAGCGGCATGCTCAGCACCAGCCTCTACATGGGCATGAGCTGGAAGAACGGATCGCAGCGACGCATTCTGGACCATGCCCGCAGCCGCCTCGGCGCTATCGCGAAAGAGGGCGCGGCGCCGATGCTCGCCAGCGCGATTGACCCGCACCGGATGCAGTTGGCCTACGGCCAGCACGCCATCAGCCTGGGCACCATTCCCGACTTCTACCAGGATGCCAATAGCAGCATGGGTGAGTTCCTGCGCCACCAGTCCTACTGGTTCGACCAGACAGGCCAGCGCCCGTACGGGCAGAGCCGCGCCCCGGTCTTTAGCTCCGGCGAGATGGAGCGCCTGATCATGGACCGCAACGCGCTGGGCGATGGCAAACACACACTGCCCGAGCGGATTATCCGCCATGTGCAGCACGGCGCTGGCGACGCGCCATCCTGGGCCACGACGAGCCAACCAGGCATCCCGCCGCTGGGGCAGCCGGGCAATGGCTACGCGCCAACCGCGCCCGCGAATGGGCAGCATGCTCCCCAGCAACCACGCTATCCGCAGAGTGGTGTGGGCGGCCCTGGCGGATATGGGAGCAGCGGCAATGGCGGTAGCTCGTCCTTCTAGTCTTATGGCGGGCTATGCGCGGGCGAGAGAGAGTGGTGGCAGACCCGTTGTCACCACTCGCCACGCCAGCCATTCGCCCAAAATGCTCATGTGACGTACAAACGGGTCAGTTGATTCCGTCCTGTCATGCAGCTAGCGTATTGTGTTGTGTGGTGAGTGCCGTTTTGCCTGCCTCCTCCCGTCCCGCGGCCATCCTGCCCTCAATGGGGGAGGATTTCCAGGGCCGCCCGGCGACACGAATCGCAGGGTTGCGTCTGGTCCCTGTGGTGAGCGGACACGCGAGCCGCATGCCGGGGCCACGGGAATAGCGGTTGATCCTTTCGGTCAACAGGCAGACTCAGGCAGACTCAGGCAAGGAGCAGAGTGTGGCGACCTCGACGCCAATTCGCTTCCGTCCAACGATCGTTCTCTGTGTAGGCGACCGAGGACGCGAGGTGGGCGCGCAACTCTCCATGCTACTCCCCGGGCTGGATGAGGCCCGGCGCGCGGGCATCGCGCTGCTCACGGTGGATGATCTGCGCGGCGATGACGGCGCATTGCTCGGCACATGGTACGACCCAGGGCTGAGCGCTGTTGCCAGCCAGCCGGGCCCCCTGCCCGACGACACCCCCGTCAGCCTCGACCGCCGCCCGCTGCCAAGGCTGGTCATCGAGGGATTGCGCGGCCAGCACTATGAACACTTCGCGCGCTCGACTCCTGAGGCGCGGTTACGCCGGGGCGTGCTGGATGACGCCATCGTGGGGCGCATCAGTGAGAGCGGCTACAGCGTGCCACGGGCGATGGTCGTCGTCTGGATCGTCGCCGCCGCCGATTCGCCACTGCTGTTGGAAGTGGCGCGTGACGTGCGCACAGCACTGCGCAGCGAGAGCGTCGAGTCGTGGGCGCTGCTGGCGCTCCCCAATAGCTATCCGCACGACCCCAGCGAGCATCAGGCGCAGGAAGAGCGTATCGCCGACCAACCGTGGCGCGAGTTGCTCGTGGGCGATGAGCGGCCCGGCCATCCCACCCAGTCGAAAGAGCCGCCGCTGGCCACCTATGCCTATCTCTTCGAGACGCACGACGAGAAGGGCCACTTCTGGGAAGGTCCCCATGAGGTAGCCTATGGAGCCGCCGAGGCGATCTTCGTGCTGACCGCGACCGGCATCACCACCAGCAGAGAGTTCGAGGAGACGCTGCGCCTGAGCATGCCCGGCATGGTGCGCCAGCCCTTCGAGCGGATGAGCAGCGTCGGCACGAGCCGCCTCACCTTCCCCCGAGCACAGGCCGAGTTGTACTGCGCCAGCCGTCTCGGCGCAACCATCCTCGACGCATGGGCGCCGGAACGCACCGCTGATCTCTCTGATCAGGAGCAACGCCGCGAGGCCGCCGAAGCCCGGCGCTTCCTGACGGGCATCATCGGCGAGATGCGTGAGAGCGATGCTGTGGTGGCGACGTTGCGGCGCAATGAGGGACGCCGTTCGCGTCGCCGCGCGCGCGAGCATCAACTGCCACCGGATCATGCCGCCGAAACACTGATCTTCCGCCATTTCAGTCATCCTGTCGTGCGCCGTTACGTCACCGCCCGCACCGATTGGCCCACCGCGCTCGAAAACCAGCTTCCGCGCGCCGAAGAAGGATTCACCACCTGGCAGGATGCTGTCAAGCCAGCCTGGGAGCGCTACGGCCACGAGACCGAGCGCGCGCTCTCGACCATGGCCAACGATCAGGTGCTGGAGGGCGCTATCGGCGTCGAGCGCGCCTACGCCTATATGGACGGCCTGAACCAGGCGCTGCTCGCCGAACAGGAGAACCAGACGCTTGCCCGCGGGGCACGCAATGCGCGCTACTTGCGTTTCCTGGAGCATCTGGAAGAGGAGAGCATCGGGCCGTGGGATGTTGAGATCGTCCGGCAGCCTGACGAGCCGGAGCTTACCCGCGAGGCAGCCTTGATTGAGCGGCTGGCGGCGCGTCATCGCTGGCTGAAGCGGCACCGGCCCGCCATCGCCACGCTCGTCGGCGCGGGCATCGTGATGGCGCCGATGCTCACGCTGCTGCTGGATGCGCTCTTCA
>DASUWS010000264.1:0-2864 GCA_036378295.1 Ktedonobacterales bacterium | reverse complement strand
GCTGCGGCAGTTGTCGCTCAACTTCTGAGCAGGGAGGTAGTTCACTATGTCTTCGCTCACTCGTTGGGACCCAACTTCCGAGATGACCAGTCTGCGTGATGCGGTAAACCAGTTGATGGAGAGGGCGGTCATGCGCCCTGGCTTTGGCTGGGGAACGCTGGGCAGCGGTCATGGCCCGATGAACGTCTTTGAGC
Source organism: Ktedonobacterales bacterium (assembly GCA_036378295.1). GTDB lineage: Bacteria > Chloroflexota > Ktedonobacteria > Ktedonobacterales > JADMIN01 > DAHUXT01. Next base: position 2,670 of record DASUWS010000264.1, on the reverse strand, counting down.
TTGGCGGCAGCTATCACTGTCAGGTACTTCTGCCGGGCGCCTCGCCACAGGATATTGACCTGACCGTGCGCCAGAACACGCTCACCCTCAAGGGCAAGATCGCTGAGCCGCTCACGGAGGAGCAGCAAAAGACCTCGGTGTACTTGCTGCGTGAGTTTGGCGCCGGGGGGTTTAGCCGCGCGATTACCTTCCCGAAGGACGTGCGCGGTGACGCTATTGAAGCGCATTACGAGAACGGTATCCTGACGATTGTGGTGCCAATCGCTGAGCATGCTCAGGCGCGGCGGATCACGATTCAGGCAGTGCCGGGCAAGCAATCACAGTCTCAGATCGTGGACAGGCAGCCAGCTACCGCACATCCGACAGCGGAGCCAGAGCTGGTGCAGGCTGGGAAGAACGGGCTGGCGTCTTGAGCGGTGGCATTCTGGGCATCTCTACCAGCACTATCATAGAGTCCCAGTAACTCACAGTGAGGCACTGCCTGCTGAAGGGCATTACCCCGGTGGGCAGTGCCTCTGTTTTGTTGGAGAACAGAGGGGCGACAGGGGGCGCATAGAGCACGTCAACGGAAATGAGATGGCAAAATAGCGCGGGTGATGCGATGAGTCTTAGATTGTGAGTCGATGGGCTATGCCTCGAAAACCGTATGGGCCAGGACGGCGTGACAACCTCAACAGCGTTCCCAAATACTCCATCGCCGTAGCATCGGAGCTGTCTGGTATTCCGCAACAGCAGCTACGACGGATGGAGGAAAGCGGATTGATTGCGCCGCAGCGTACAGGCGGCAATACGCGCCGCTACTCTGACGACGACCTGACGCGAATTACCGAAGTGGGCGACCTGGCGAATGAGGGGATCAACGCGGCTGGCATCCGCTACATCCGCAAGCTGCGCGATGAACTGGCCGCGCTCCAATCCGAGAATGAGGCGCTTCGCCAGCAACTTGCCGCGCTACAGGCTTCGCTCCAGCCAGCGCAACCCAGGCCTACATCCCGACCCCGGCCACGAGCAGCAGACGACGACACAGCAGAAACGGGTTGAGACAAGCGCGCCATAGGGCTGAGAGGATGCTATGATAAGCACAACCACGCAGCGGAAGAATACGCTGCCAAACAGCCTAAATATGTACAGGGAGATACCATGGCCGCCTGGAACGCTGGGAACCCGCCCGCCGATGCTGTCCTCGGAAAGATTGGCCTGCCCGCGCCAATCCGTGAGCTTGCGGGGCAACACTGGGATGTGATTGTGGTGGGCGCTGGCCACAACGGCCTGACCTGCGCGTCGTACCTCGCGCGCGCGGGCAAGCGGGTTCTCGTGCTGGAGGCGCGTGAGCGTGTCGGTGGCGCGTGTACGCTGGAGGAGCTTTGGGGCGGCGTCAAGATGTCGCCCTGCGCCTATCTGGTCGGCCTGCTGCATCCGCAGGTCGTGGACGAGCTGAAGATGCGCGAGCATGGCTTCTCGTGGACGCCCGCCCTTAACGGCCTGTTCGTGCCATTTGATGACGGCACGAGCGTCCAGCTCTGGGAAGATGACGCCGCCTGCGAGGCAGAGATACGCCGCTTCTCGCCGCGCGATGTGAAGGGCTGGCGCGCGATGCAAAGCGTCATGACACGCCTGCGCGACGCTATTCGCCCGGAGGGTGAGCATGACGCCTGGCTGGGCGAGCCGCCGACTCGCGAGCAACTCGAAGATCGCATTGGCCACGACGAGGAGCTACACGGCTTACTCTTCGACTGGAGCATCGCCGAATACGTCGAGCGCTACCTGGATGATGAGCGGCTCCAGCTTGCCTATTTCGGTCAGGGCATCATTGGCACGAACGCCTCGCCCTTCGACAAGGGTACCGCCTTCATCCATTTTCACCACACCTCTGGCGGGCTGGACGGGCTGCGAGGCGTCTGGGGCTACGTCACGGGCGGAATGGGTCGCGTCTCGTTCATCCTGTGCGATATCGCCCGCGAGCTTGGCGCGACCGTCGCGGCGGGCGTGCCCGTGGCAAAGATTCTCCCCGGCGAGGGCGTCCAGCTTGAGGATGGTACGAAGATCTCCGCGCCTGTCGTCGTGAGCAATGCCGATCCGCGCGTCACATTGCGCCTGTTGGACGAGCAGGCGGAGAGCGGGTGGCGACGGCAGGTGGAGTCTGTCCCGATTACGGGCTGCACGGTGAAGCTCAACATGCTGCTGCGCGAGCTGCCCAACTTCACCGCTCGCCCCGGCACGAGCGAGCCACATCATGCCGGGCAGATCAATACGCCGCTCTCGAAGCAGGCATGGCGCGACGGCTACGCGGCGATGAAGCGCGGCGAGCTACCAGAGCAACTCTGGACGGAGTTATACTTCCAGACGGTGCATGATCCCTCGGTGGTCCCCAGCGGGATGCACACGATGAGCGTCTTTTCACAGTATGTGCCCTACGAGTTCGCCAGTGGCACGTGGGAATCGCGCCGGGATGAGGTAAAGCACCTTGGCATCGCCTCGATTGGGCGCTACGTCACCAACTTCCCCGACGCCGTGGTGGACGTGGAGGTACTCGGCCCGCCAGATATCGAGCGCGCGGTGGGGCTGACGGGCGGCCATATCTTCCAGGGCGACTGCCTGCCGCAATACATGTGGGATCAGCGGCTGCGCTATCGCACGCCGATGGACGGCGTCTACCTCTGCGGCGCCTGC
>DASUWS010000263.1:0-9545 GCA_036378295.1 Ktedonobacterales bacterium | reverse complement strand
CGCGGCATCAGGGTTCGGCGCCAGCGTCAGGTCGCGCTTGCCCTCGCGCATCGCTTGCAGCATCTCATTCGCAACCTGCTCCGCTGTGAGCATTACCTGGATGACCAGCCCTTCGGAGCGCTCTACCGCATCCCGGAGCATTGGTGTATCCACCCAGGCAGGATAGACCGTCGTGATGCCGATACCGGTGCCGTACAACTCGGCCCGTATCGCACTGGCGAAGCCGCGCACGGCCCATTTGCTGGCGCAGTAGCCGGAGAGTGTAGGCACGCCCAGCTTGCCCGCTACCGAGCAAACCAGCGCGAAATGACCGCTACCCTGTGCCCGCATTGTTGGAACCGCTGCCTGAACGGTGTTATAGGTGCCCAGGAAGTTGACATCCATCATCTTGCGCATCTCAGCCGAGGGCAGATCCTCGATGCGCCCTCCGCGCCCGATGCCAGCGGACGTCACCACCAGATCAATGCGCCCATTCACCGCGAGCGCCTCGCGCATCAACGCTCGCACCTGCTCGTCGTAGGTCACATCCGTCAGAACCGTTGCCACCCGCGCCGCCGCGCCGGACGCGCCCTCGCGCACCTGTTCCGCCGCCGTGCGCAGGCCGTCTTCGTTGATATCCGCCAGCACGACATGCGCTCCCTGCGCGAAGAGCGCCCGCGCCGTCGCCAGGCCGATTCCGCTCGCTCCGCCAGTCACCACCGCCACCGCGCCAGTGAAGTCCTCGATTGCCATTGGTCTCTCGCTCCTCATTGCCTGGCTTACTGACTGTACTGTCGCAGCAACGCCCGTGCGATAGCCCGCTTGTGCACCTCATCCGGGCCATCCGCCAGGCGCAGCGTGCGTCCGCCCGCGTACATGCCCGCCAGCGGGAAGTCATCGCTGACCCCCGCGCCGCCGAATGCCTGGATGGCACGGTCCGCCACGCGCGTCAGCACATTGGGCGCGATCACCTCGATCATCGCAATCTCGTTCTGCGCCGCTTTCTTGCCCACTGTATCGATCATCCATGCCGCTTTCAGCGTCAGCAGCCGCGCCTGCTCGATTTCGAGAGCCGACTCGGCAATCCACTCCTGGATGACCCCCTGCTGCGCCAGCGGCTTGCCGAAGGCGACGCGCCCCGAGACCCGCTCACACATCAATTCCAATGCTCGCTGAGCCGCGCCAATGCAGCGCATGCAGTGGTGGATGCGTCCCGGCCCCAGCCGCGCCTCCGCGATGGCAAAGCCATCACCCTCGCCGCCAAGCAGGTTGCTCGCGGGCACGCGGACGCCCTCGAATGTGACCTCGCAATGGCTCTCGTTCTCGATATAGCCAAAGACTGGCAGGTTACGCGCGACTGTGACCCCTGGCGTCTCGACGGGCACCAGAATCATGCTTTGCTGGCGGTGCCGGTCGGGCGAATTGGGCGCGGTCTTGCCCATGACAATCATGATCTTGCAGCGCGGGCGCATGGCTCCAGAGATCCACCACTTGCGCCCGTCGAGCACGTATTCGTCACCTTCACGCCGGATGGTCAACTGGATGTTGGTCGCATCCGAGCTGGCGACATCTGGCTCGGTCATGGCGAAGGCCGAGCGAATCTCGCCATCGAGCAATGGTCGCAGCCAGGCTTGCTTCTGCTCGGAGGTGCCAAACTGCGCCAGGATTTCCATATTGCCGGTGTCCGGCGCGTTGCAGTTGAAGACCTCCGGCGCCCAATGTACACGTCCCGTGATCTCCGCAAGCGGCGCGTATTCGAGATTGGTCAGGCCCGCGCCGTATTCATTGTCCGGGAGGAAGAGGTTCCATAGCCCCTCCGCCTTCGCCTTCGCCTTCAGCTCATCCACGATCTCAGGATGGTGGAAGGGATTGCCCGAGGCGGCGATCTGCTCCCGATAGGTCTGCTCGTTTGGATAGATAAAGCGGCTCATGAAGTCCGTCATTCGCCCGCGCAGCTCATTGACCTTCTCGCTATAGGCGAAATCCATCTGGCGAATCCTCCTCTCCTACCGTAGCGCCGCCCGGCGTCTGCCAGGCATCGGGCGTATCATACCGCACCCGCGGCGGTCCGTGTTCGTGAAGCGCGCCCGCATGACAGGCGCCCCGGCAGTGGCTACCGAGGCGCCCAGCGTGCGTGGAGAGAGCCGAAACGACGCTAGAAGGACGATTTGGCCGCGCACGACCCGACGAAGTCGCCGCTCAGGTTCTTGAAGTTGTTCGGAATCGACGGATCGATGCCGAAGACGCTGTTATCGCGCGTGGGAACGCGCTCGTTGGGCGATGCGCCGTACTTGGCGTTGGCGCCGAACAGGCCCCCAAGATCCACCGTGCCGAGCGAGTTGAAGGCTTTGAGCAGTCCCTCGCGCGTCAAATCGCCGTTATCAGCGGCCTTCTTCAGGATGGCATAGGTCACTTTCGCCTCGGCATAGCCGAACTGGAAATAGCCGTCTGGTTTCTGGTCGGGAGCATACTTCTGCAGGTTATCCAGCATTTCAGCCATGCCAGGCTGGCTCCTGTCGCCCCAGGTCGCGCCCTGCGCCACCACCCACACGCTCTTTTGCAGGAGTCCCGTGAACTCAGGCGAGACGCCCAGCAGCGCGTTTGCCCACGCCGGGCTGTTCAGAATCCACTGCGGGAAATAGCCCAGTTGCGCCGCGGTGCCAATGATGCCTGCCGCGATGGTGGGCACGGCGGTCAGGACGACGAACTGAGCACCCGCCTGCTTCATCTTGGTGACCTGCGCCGTGAATGACTTGTCGGTCAGCTCATAGGTTGCCTGCGCGACATCAATCAGGTTGCTAGAGCAGCTCACAGCCTCTTTATAGCCGGTGAGGCCGTCCTGCCCATAGGCATCGTCCTGGTAGATAATGCCGATCTTGGGATTCGTCACGCCCTTCTGTCCGGCCACCTTGAGCGCGTAATCGAGGCCATTCTCGACCTGCAGGCGATAGGGTGTTCCGATCAGGATCATGTATTGCTGGCGGGACAGGATCGAATCCAGCGAGGCAGCCGAGACCAGCATCTTGTCGCGCTCAGACAGACTGACGATGGCCTGCGTGGTCGGCGAGCCCAGGCTCTCGGCCAGCATCAGCACATCGTTGTGGATCTGGCTGTACATCTGCACCTGGGTCTGCGGGTCATACTTCGAATCCTTCTCGACCAGATTGATTTTGAAGCCGTCAATGCCGCCGCTGTCGTTGACCGCCTTGAAGTAGGTCTCGATCCCCTTCGTGATTGGGATGCCAATAGGCGCGGCGACCGGGCCAGAAAGCGGCGTCAAGACGCCAAGGTTGATCACCTTCTTGTTGAGGTCCACACCGGGTCCGGCTTTGATGCCAGATCCCGCGGAAGTGCCACACGCCGAGACGAACGTGCCGATGACTGCAAGCACCATGAGTAAGATCAGCGCATGATTGCGCGCTCGACGTGCCAGGTGAGTCGCCATACGTTTCCCCTCTCGATGACCAATAGACGGTGACGAATGCTCGGTGCGTCGAAGCCACCTGCGCGGATGCCAGACCAGGGCAACCCTAGTCGGGCTGTTGCGGGGCGTTCGTTTCCCGCGCCAGGTCCACACGTTCGACGTCGAGCAGGGTCTCGCGTGTTGATGGGGCCATAGCTGTGGCCGTCTCACCTCCTTTGCGCCGTGCGTCAAAGCGCAGGGATGCCAGGCGGATTCGGCGGATGAGGCCGATCATACCCGCTGGCTCAAACAGCAGGAAGACGATAATGAGCAGCCCATAGAGAATCGTGCTCAAATCGCCGCTGGAGATCCCTGTCGAGCTGGCACTCTGTGGCAGGAGAGCGAACGTGGTGAGCGCTACAGGGATCGCGAAGACGAAGGCCGCGCCCAGGATAGAGCCCCAGACGCTGGCTACCCCGCCGATCAGGATGGCGGCGATGAACTGGATGGAGAGCAGCAGGCTCCATGTCCCCGGCGTGGCGATGCCAGAGAGGGAGGCATAGAGAGCACCCGCGACACCCGCAAGGAAAGAGGAAAGGACGAACGCGCCCAGCTTGGCCTCGAACAGATTGATGCCCATGATCGAGGCCGCGACTTCATTATCCCGCACCGCCTGCCATGCCCGGCCCGCGCGTGTGCGCGCCACGTTGCCTACGAACACCGCCGCGAGCGCCAACAGCAGGAGCAGCAGCAGGAAGAACCATTGATTCGTCGTTAGTTCGATGCCAAAGATTGGGGTTGGGCTGGCGAAGCTGAAATCACCGAAGCCGGGCGTCGGGAAATCGAAGCGTCCCTGTTGCCCGCCCGTGATTGATTTCAGGTTGATGAACAGATACTGGCCAATGAAGACCAGCGCCAGCGTGACGATGCCAAGATAGAAGCCTTTGAGGCGGAGCGCCGTGGGGCCAATGAGCGCGCCAATGAGCGCCGCGACGATACCGGATGCGGGCAGCCAGATCAGGAACGAGAGGCCCAGGCCAGATGGGGCGCCGGGGAACTGTGGCGCGCTGCCGCCGAGCCACGCGGCGGTATAGGCGCCAATGCCCATGAAGAACGCGATGCCCAGCGAGATCTGCCCCGCGTAGCCGGAGAGGACGTTCAGGCCAAGCGCCGCGATGGCCGCGACCATGGTGAAATCCAGCACCGAGACCCAGCCATCTCCACCAAAGAGAAATATCAGCCCCAGGACGATCACGCCAAGCACCAGAAGCGCCCGGTTCCGCGAGGAGCGCAGCAGTCCGGAGAGCGTGGGTGTGGACGCGGGAGCGTTGACGGAGGTTGGCCTGCTCATACGCGCTCCACCTTTCGCGTGCCGAAAAGGCCGTAGGGACGAACCAGCAGCACGAGGATCATGACGAGGTAAGGCGCAATCGTATGGAAGTTAGTCCCAAGGAAAGCTGGCTCGTAGCCCTGTGTCAGTACGTAGACCAGGCCGATGATGATGCCGCCGACCACCGCTCCGGGGATCGAGTCGAGCCCGCCGAGAATGATTGCCGGGAAGGCTACCAGGGCGGCCTGGCCCAGTCCCACGTCAAACGCGGGATTACCCGCGCCAGCCGCCAGAAAGACCCCGCCGATGGTCGCGATGGCTCCCGAGATGCCCCAGGCGAGAGCATAGACGGTCGAAATCTTGATACCCATCGCCCGCGCAGCTTCCTGGTCAATCGCCGTGGCGCGCATCGCCAGGCCGTAGCGCGTGTAGCGCAGGAAGGCATAGAGCGCGGCGACGATCAGCGCGGTGACGACGATGCTCGCGATAGCGTTGGCGCCGAATTTGACGCTCCCGATGGTGATGGCGCTCAGGATGTCGAACGGGGCGGGCGAGGCAGGGCTGTTTGCGCCCACTATCATCGTCACAGCGGTCAGCAGCACCACATCCAGGCCGATCGTTACCATGATGATGGTGAACGGTGGCCGTCCGATCATGCGCCGCAACACGATCCGCTCGAAGAGCACGCCGATCAACACGGTGACCACGATGCCGATCAGCAGTGCCGGGAAGAACCCCAGCCGCCACGAGAACATGGCCACCGAGACGGCGAACGTTCCCACAAGCAGGAACTCGCCCTGCGCGAAGTTGATGACTTCGCTGGCCTTGAAGATGATGGTGAAGCCCAGCGCGATCAACGCGTAGTCACATCCCAGCGCGAGACCAGAGAAAACGAGCTGGATGAATGTCGACATTGCCACTCTCCCCGCCGCATATCGGCGCGCAGACCAGACGCCACGCCGTGCGCTCTGCTCAGCCGTTTGTATCTGCCCGTGCCTTACCGGCCGCGGGTGGCTCCTCCACGATCACTTCGCCCAGATAGGCTTTGATGACTTCCGGGTTGGCCTGTATCTCCGCCGGCACACCCTGGGCGATGACACGCCCAAAATCGAGCGCGAGCACCCGGTCGGCAATACCCATCACCATGGCCATGTCGTGTTCGACGAGAATCTGCGTGATGCCAAGCTGCTCCTTAATGTCCAGCATGACCGCCGCGAGATCCTGGCTCTCTTCGAGGCCCATGCCCGCCACTGGCTCGTCCAGCAGGAGCAGCCGGGGCTGCGCGGCCAGCGCCCGGGCGAGGTCCGCCCGTTTCTGCAGGCCGAACGGTAGACTGCCGAGCATCCGGTCACGGAAGGGTTCCAGGCCAAGCAGAGCCAGGAGGCGCATGCAGTATGCACGGTTCTCGCGCTCCTCGGTCGCGGCCCGGCCAAGATACACCCCGCCTCGCAGGATGCCGCTCCGCATGCGGCTGTGCCGCCCTAGAAGCAGGTAGTCCAGCACTGTGGTATGGGGGAACTGCCCCAGGTTCTGGAAGGTCCGCGCGATACCCGCCCCAGCGATCTGGTCGGTTCGCAGCCGAAGCAGGTCTCGCCCCTCAAAGCTCACCGTCCCGGCCACTGGCCGGTAGACGCGGGAAAGCACGTTGAAAAGCGATGTCTTGCCCGCGCCATTCGGCCCGATGATGGCGAACAACTCGCCGGGATAGACGTCGAAAGACACCTCCGAGAGCGCCGTCAGGCCGGAAAAACGTACCGTGATGCCGCGCACGGAGAGCAGGGGAGACGACGCGCTCACAGGGCCCACCTCCTCTCGGTACGTCGCTGGCGTAGGGTAGCGAAGTTGGCGCGTTCGCCCTCCTCATGCAGACCAAGATAGAAGGTACGCACGCTCTCATCACGCAACAGGTCCGCCGCGGGCTGATCCAGCACCACGCGGCCTGTCTCCAGCACATAGCCGTGGGTCGCGTGGGCCAGCGCCATCCGCGCGTTCTGCTCGACCAGCAGCACGGCGGTGCCTCCGGCGCTGATCTCGCCGATGATGGCGCCTATTTGCTGCACCATGACCGGCGCCAGCCCGAGTGAGGGCTCGTCGAGCAGGAGGAGTCGCGGGCCAGCCATCAGCGCCCGCCCGATGGCCAGCATCTGTTGCTCGCCACCGGAGAGGTATCCTGCCGCGGTGCGGCGGCGCTGGCGCAGTACCGGGAACAGTTCCATGACACGTTCATAGGCGCGGCGAGTGGCGGCGGAATCGCTCGCGGCGAACGCACCCGCCCGCAGGTTCTCCTCCACGGTCAATGCGCCAAAGAGCCGTCGCCCCTCCAGCACTTGTGTGATGCCCAGCCGCACGATGCGCGTCGCGTCCAGCGCGGTGATCGGCTGGCCGTCGAATGTCACTGAGCCGCGAGTGATGCGCCCTCCTACGCTTCGCAGCAGCCCAGAGACAGCACGCAGGATGGTCGTCTTGCCCGCGCCGTTCGCTCCCAGCAGCGCCACCACGCCGAGATCAGGCACCTCCAGCGAGACCCCACGCACGGCGGAAATGACGCCCTGATAGGTCACTTCGAGGTCGCGAATGGCTAGCACATGGACCCCCTCCCGCGTACTCGCGCTACCGCTAGCTGTTACACAGACGACCCTTCCGGGGCCAGAAGACTCTCATCTTCAGTCACCTGCGATCAACGAAGGTGGCTTCACTCTTGCCACTCGCCGACCTTCACATGCCCTTTGAGCAGATTGCGCGCGATGATGAAGCGCTGGATTTCGTCGGTTCCGTCGAAGATGCGGAAGACCCGCATCTCGCGATACCAGCGCTCGATGGGTAGCTCTCTGGTGTAGCCCATACCGCCGTGAATCTGGAGCATGCGGTCCACCACGCGGTTCGCCATGTTCGCGCCATAGAGCTTCGCCATTGAGGCCTGATGCCGGTTATCGAGGCCACGGTCGGCGAGCCAGGCGGCCCGCAACGTAATCCACTTCGTCGCTTCGATCTCGACCGCCGAATCGGCGATCATCCACTGGATAGCCTGTCGCTCGGACAGCGGCTGGCCAAATGTGACCCGGTTCTTCGCGTGCTCGATGGACATCTCCAGCATGCGCTCGCAGGCCCCAATCGCTCGTGCCGGGATAGCCCACCGCGCCGCGCCGATCCATCGCATCGCCAGATCGAAGCCGTGCCCCTCCTCGCCGAGGATATTCGCCGCGGGCACGCGCACATGCTCGAAGATCAACGCCGCCGGGTCCCATTCTCCCATAGTAGCAATACGCTCCGAACGCCAGCCCATCTCACGATCTACCAGGAAACAGGTGATGCCGCCATGCGGCCCTTTTTCCTTATCGGAGACGGCAAAGACCATCGTGAAGTCGGCGTCGTTCCCGTTGGTGATGAAGATCTTCTCGCCATCGAGCACCCAGGAATCGCCGTCTTTCACCGCCGTCATGCGAATGTTGCCCGCGTCGGACCCGGCATCCGGCTCGGTCAGCGCGAAGCATGACTGGCGCGTGCCCTCGATCGTCGGCAGCAGGTAGCGCTGTTTCTGCTCCTCGTTGCAGGCGTAGAGAATGTTGTCCGCTGAGCCGCCGAAGGTGAACGGGACAAACGTGCGCCCCAACTCCATCAGCGTCAGACAGGTGGCAACCGAGCCGAGATTCGCGCCGCCATACTCTTCGGGGGTATTGATGCCCCAGAAGCCCAGCTCTCGCGCCTTCGCCCGCAATGCGCGCAGCTGCTCCGGCTCCAGGCCCGGACGCCCCTCGCGCTCATTTCGCAGCACGTCGCCTTCCAGCGGCATCAGCTCGCGCCGCACGAACTCGCGTACGGTCTGCTGAATCAACTTCTCTTCAGGAGTCAGGGTGAAGTCCATCGTGGTTCTCCATGAGAACGGCACGCGTGCCCACACATGCTCTCAGCGCCCTGCCCCAGCGTTGGGCGCCTAGACAGAAATTGCCGTCTGCGTCGTCGCTTCGTCTCCCGTGCGGGGAGTGTAGCCGTTCCATTCTGAGAGTTTGCGCGCCGCGGTGCAGACAATGCTCACGACCTCGGCCAGATGCCGCTCGTCGAGCTGCGAGGTGATACAGACGCTTGAGATGACCAGTTCCACCTGACCGCTCTTGCCGAAAATGGGCGCGTCCACGGCGGTGGTACCCACGTGAAACTCCCCGCTCGAAATGGCATATCCCCGCTGCCGGACCTCGCGCAGACTCTCGACGAAACGGACAGGGTCGGTGATGGTTGCGGGCGTCAACGGACGGAGGCCCGCCGCGATGTGCCGCTGCCACTCCGTTTCGTCGTCGTAGGCCAGAAAGCACCGGCCATGCGCTCCAGCAGTCAGTGGCGTGGCCTGGCCAATGGAGATGCTCAGGCGGCTAAAGCGATTGTCCTCGGGTGGCGGCTCCGCCGAGGCGATATAGACCGGGCGATCATCCCAGCGCTGAGCCAGGGCGGTCGTCAAGCCAGTCAGCATGGCGACGCGCTTGATCTCCGCCGCTGCCCGCGCGAAAGCGTCGTTGAGCTCGGCGGCGCGGTTCCCCAGCGGAATCAGATAAGGACCAAGGCTGTACTTTCGCGTCTCATGGTCGTAACGAACGAAGTCTTCGCGCTCCAGCGAGCGCAAGACACGCAGGCAGGTGGTCGGGCTGGCATCCAGCTTCCGGGCGATGTCTTTGAGCGACGAGGCTTTGTATTTGTGGCGGCTGAGCAGCTTCAGCGCCTGCGCCGCTAGCGCGACGGATGGAACCGCGTACTCCATCGTCACCTCCCGGCCCGCATCGCCCGAGATTTCATATATGAAACTCAATTTCTTATCTACAGATTGCGTGTAGTATACACAGGACG
>DASUWS010000262.1:0-8340 GCA_036378295.1 Ktedonobacterales bacterium | reverse complement strand
CGCGGCGTTGGCCAGATTGCAGCCCACGAAGCGCACATCCTCCATACGGAGGTGGTCGAATCGAGTCGCGGTAGCGATGACCTGGGTGAACACGACAGTCTCGAAATGCAGGCGTGACATGGACTGCTCCGCGAGGTCGAGGTACTGATATTCCAGACCCGTGTAGCTCTCGCCTTCAGTAGGCATGTCATCTTGCGATTCCGCGAGCGGCAGCGCCCTGGGCAGTTGTGGCGGCTTGACGCTGCTCCGTGACCTGCTTGACCCCAAGACGCTCCCTCACTCTCTTGCTCGAACACGACACGATGCGACAGAGACGGCACATGCATAGGGAGATGACCGGCTCGAATCGAACGGCTGCGTGGTATGCATGGATTGCCCCTATTGCCGCATCGCCTCCACCATACCAGATTATCCGGTCTTCTCGCAGAGTTCGCCACAAGCCACAACCTTACACGTCCGCCCGCGCGCCCACCGGAGGGGGATAGTGGGGAACCTTGACACGATGCCGCGTATGCACAATACTTCATTTATAGAAGTAATGAGCATCGCCATCTGCGAGAAAGTGAATCCGCGCATGAAGGTTGAAATCTGGTCCGATGTTGTCTGCCCCTGGTGTTATGTTGGCAAGCGCCGCTTCGAGTCCGCACTCTCCGCATTTCCGCAACGTGATGAGGTCGAGGTGATCTATCGCAGCTTCGAGCTGGACCCTACCACGCCAGTGGACTCCGTGAGATCAGTCACCGAGACGCTCGCGGAGAAGTATGGCGTTAGCCTGGAGCAGGCCGCCGCGATGAATAGCCGGGTAACGGGGATCGCGGCGGGAGAGGGGCTGGAATACCATCTCGAAAAAGCCCAGCGCGCCAATACCATCAAGGCGCATCGTCTGATCCATCTCGCCGCCAGCAAAGGTCTCCAGAACGCGGTGATGGAGCGCGTGATGACAGGGTATTTCACCGAGGGCGAGAACGTCGGCGATACCGACACGCTGGTGCGCCTGGCGGCGGAGGCGGGCCTCGACGCCGAGGAGGCACGGGCCGCGCTGGAGAGCGACGCCTACGCTGATGCTGTGCGCGGGGATGAGCGGCGGGCACGGATGCTGGGCATCACGGGCGTTCCGTTCTTCGTCGTGGATGAGCATTATGGTGTCTCTGGCGCGCAGCCAGCCGAGTTGCTGCTCCAGGTGCTCGAACAGGCATGGGCCGAGAGCCATCCGCTGCTCCAGGTAACTGGAACGTCTCAGGATGCTGACGCGTGCGAGGGCGACAGCTGCGCGTTGCCTGGCAGCCCTACCGTGGCTGCTCAGGACTCAGAATGATGCAGGTGGTGCTGGCCGTCGCGTAGAGCTTGCCGGAGGCGTCGGTGAGGCGTCCCTCGGCCACGGCCATCCGCCGCCCCAGGTGAACGACGGTGCCTTCCGCGCGCACTGGACCAGTGGTCTTGGTCAGCGGGCGCAGATAGTTCACCTTGATTTCCAGCGTCGTGTACGCCGTTCCAGTGGGGAGCGAGGCGTTGACCGCGCAGCCCATCGCTGAATCGAGCAACGTCGCCGCCACGCCGCCATGAACGACGCCGATAGGATTGTAGTGGTATTCGGTGGGGGTCATCGCGAAGACCGCGCGGCCTTCGGAAACCTCTACCAGGGCGAAGTCCAGCGTCTGTGCTATGGGAGGAGGGGGCATAGTGCCTTCGACGACCGCGCGCAGGGCGTCCAACCCGCCCAGTTCCGCGAATTGCGCCGCGATCTCCATGGGATCATGCCAGGTGTACGTTCGGATACGCTCTTCTTCGGTCTCGCTCATGAAAGCCTCAGTCTCATCATCTGTCTCATCATCTGTCTCATCCATCGCGCGCAGTGAACAGACTACCAGCCGCCACCTAACCCGGCACGTCGGCCCAGCAAGCGCCAGCGACTGCCGTCGCTCCTCCCCTCTTCCCCGGCGGGATGCTTGCGGCTGGTGATTGCCTCCCCCTGATCCTGCGCGGCGAGAGTAGCGGCCAGGGCCGCGATCTCCTCCGGCGAGATCTCTCCCGCGCCGTCCCCTTCTCGGTGAAGCTGGCGCGAGGCATCGGCGGCTTCCCAGGTCTCGGCGATGAAATCGGTCGAGAAGTCGCCCGCCACGAAGCGCGGATGGGTGAGCAGCCAGCGGGCAAAGGGAATCGTGGTGCGCACGCCAGCGATGAGATATTCGTCCAGTGCGCGCCGCAGCCGGGCTATCGCCTCCGCGCGGTCCTCGCCCCAGCAGATCAGCTTGGAGAGCAGCGAGTCGTAATAGAGCGGGATGTCCATGCCGTCGTAGAGCGCGCTATCCAGCCGCACGCCCGGCCCGGCGGGATCGCGCAGCGCCGTCACGCGGCCAGATGCTGGCAGAAAGCGGTTGAGGGGATCTTCCGCCGTGATGCGCGCTTCGATTGCATGTCCGCGAAAGCTCACCTGCTCCTGGCTGACGCTCAAAGGCAGTCCCGCTGCCACGCGCAGCTGCTCGCGCACGAGGTCGAGCCCGGTGACCCACTCGGTGACGGGATGCTCCACCTGGAGGCGGGCGTTGACTTCGAGGAAGTAGAAGTTACCGTCTGGCCCAAGCAGGAATTCGCAGGTGCCGGCGTTGACGTAGCCGACAGCCTTTGCCAGGCGGACGGCGGCATCGGTAAAGCGGGCGCGCAATTCGGCATCCAACGCGAGCGAAGGCGATTCTTCGATCAGCTTCTGGTGTCGCCGCTGAATCGAGCATTCGCGCTCTCCCAGGTGGATGGCGTTGCCGTGGGTATCACCAAATATCTGCACCTCGATGTGTCGCGCCGGGATGACGGCCTTCTCCATGTAGACGCTGCTATCGCCGAATGCCCCTTGCGCCTCGCTGCGCGCCAGCCGGAGCGATGCTTCCAGGTCTTCGGGCTGGCGCACAATGCGTATGCCTTTGCCGCCACCGCCTGCCGCCGCTTTGATCATGATGGGGTAGCCAATCTCGTTGGCCAGCCGCTTTGCCTCGTGGATGTCGTCCAGACCGGTATCGTAGCCGGGAACGATGGGCACGCCTGCCTCGCGCGCTACCCGGCGGGCGGCGGTCTTCTCGCCCATCTCGCGCATAACGCGTCCCGGTGGGCCAACGAAGCACAATCCCGCCTCGACACAGGCATCGGCAAAGTCCGGATTCTCCGAGAGGAAGCCATAGCCGGGATGGATAGCGCCCGCGCCAGCTCGGCGCGCCGCGTCCAGAATCTTTGGAATGCTCAGGTAGCTTTCCGAGGCGGGCGCTGGCCCGATATGGATTGCCTCGTCGGCCATGCGAACGTGGGCCGCTGTGCGGTCAGCATCGCTATAGACCGCGACTGATCGCAATCCGAGGTCACGACAGGCGCGAATGACACGAAGGGCAATCTCCCCCCGATTGGCAATCAGTACCGTGTCGAAGGGGAATGGCTCGCGCCTGTCACTCGATGATGAGGGCTGTGACGTGCGTGAGGCGTGATGGGCCATCTATGAACTCCCGCTGATAGTTGAGAATGGGGCAGAGACATCAGAGACATGATACGGTGAAGATGTCGCGATATAGCATACCATGAGTTCCATGCTCTTAACCTACATGGCATAGCCCACGGCGGCATGAAGATTGCCTGATATGGCTTGGGATCAGTCACGAGTGGTTGGGATTGGACTGGTGCGCGGGTGGCATGGCCCAGCCGTCTTGGCTCTTACGCCGAGCCTGCCGCCTGTGCTAGACTCCAACCGGTAGAGCATGTTCGTTTTTCTCGGACGACTGTGTGACTGGTGGGATTTTCCTCGATTCAGGACAAAGGAGTCCAGCATGGTGAGGGATGCCTTCTTTCGGCGTCCGCGATTGGCGTCCAGCATGGTGAGCGCTTCCGCGCCATCCAGCTCTGGTGTCTCGGAGAGTATCGTCGAGCGCGCTCGCGAGCAGATCGCGCACCTGCGGGATGCCGCGTGCGAGGTGGCTCGCCCAAAGGTGGGCGCGGGTGCTGCGCCTATCCGCGTGATGGCGGTCATGGTTGCCGACCTGGAGAGGCAATGCCGCGAGCTGGGGATTGCGCCCGAGCTGATGGCGACGGAAATCGTGAATAGAACCATCGGTGATGTGGACGTTCGGCGTATCAGCGCCCGCGATGACGGGCCGGAGTTCGTTACCCTTGCCGATGAAATGGGGCTTGCTCTGCCACGCGAGCCGATTGACGGCGTTCCCGCATCTGGCAAGCGCTATCGCTGGATACATCGTCAGATGGAATCCTTCGAGCGCCAGTTGCTCGCTCGCCATATGGATATGCGCATGTATGATCTCGCGGGCGTCGGCAATCTGATTCTCCGCGAGATGCTGGCCGACCACATGGCACGCATGTGGGGCTATACTGTGCCTCCGGCGCAGGTCTATCTCAGCCTTGGCTCACTCGATGGCCTCAACAAGTTCTTCCAGGGCTATGCCGCGCTCCTGCGCAGGCAGTCCGCGCAGAGCTATGACGCGCTCGATGCCGCGGTGCTCTTCCCCGCGCCGGGCTTCAACGTGCCAGAGTGGCAGGCACAATCGGTGGGGCTGCGCATCCATCGTCTGCGCACCCGCGCTGAGAATGCCTTCAAAGTCACTCCGGATGAGCTGCGCGCGGCCCTTGCCGAGGCGCCGAATATCCGCGTCTTCTATCTCACGGTCAGCAGCAATCCTACCGCCTTCGCCTACACGCCAGACGAGCTGCGCGCGCTCTGTGCTGTGCTGAAGGATGTCGCGCCCGATGTCCTCATCGCCGCCGACCTGGCCTACATTGGCACAGGCGACCCTGCCGAAGACCGCGCCCGCATGGCCGTCTTCAATGCGCCTGAGGTGCTGCAGCGGTCGGTACTGTTCTGTAGCTTCTCCAAGTCGCACACGCTCACGGGCGACCGTTGCGGCTATGTCGTCTTCGGTGATCCTGCTCTGGGCGCGGAGCTTGGCCCCGGTTGGACGAATGGGTGCGCCGCGCTGCCCGCCGAATGGCAGTTGCGCTATATGGCCTACGTCAAGCTCTTTAGCGAGCACCCAGAGATCGAAGAGCGTATTCGCTCGCTCTACCGACTCCGCCGTGGGCGACTCGTGCGTCAGTTGCAGCACCTGCACGAGCAATACGACCTCTTCGCGCAGATCAATCTGGACGATGGCGGCACTGTCTATAACTGGAGCCAGCTCAAGCCCGGGGAAGATGTCTTCTCGCTCTTTAGCAAGACGGGCATTGCTGGGGTGCCAGGGAGCGCCTTCGGCTACAGCGATGACTACGTGCGCCTCTCCGTCGGCTGTATTCCGGTGCCAGAAGTCGAGTAGACGCCGTGACTCCATCACTCGCCGCCACCATCGCTCAGGCACGCGCGGGCCGCTGGTTGGAGCGCGCACTGCTTGGCGTCTTTCTCGTACATGGGCTGGCGATGCTCAGCATGGCTGCTCTCCTGCTACCGGGGACGCCCGGCGGCTCTCAGAGCGAGATGGCGGCGCGGATGGCCTATGTCGCAGCGCATCCCTGGCTCTGGCGGCTCGGCTGGCTGCCCTGGCAATTGACCGCGCTCGGCAATCTGCTGCTGGCGCTGGCCCTATTGCGCACTCCATGGATTCCACGCCTCCCGGCGAGACTGACGCTGCTCGTGACGATCTGCGCCATCCTTCCCGACCAGACCGGCCAGGCGCTCTGGGATACGGTCGGCGTAGCGTTGGCGGCTCAGGGCAACCTCGCGGCATATGCATCCTTCGAGCGCACCATCTTTCCGATCATCGCGGCGGGCGGCGGGGCCGGATATACGCTGGCCGCGATACTCTGGAGCGTCTGCCTCGCGCGGGCTGGCGTCTGGACGCGTGGTATGACGGTATTCTCCTGCCTGCTGTGGGGGATGTTCTTCGTGCTGGCGGCGCTTGCCGCTTTGCCGGGTGGCGCGGGCTTCCCGGCATGGATCATTGGCGCGGGCAACGCCGTCAGTTTTGTGCTGCTGCTGCTCTGGCTCGCGCTGGCATCAGAGTTGGTCATCCGGCGGGCGCGGCCAGAGACGCCCTGGGGTCGCTATGCGCCGTGGCGTTATCCGCGACGGGCTATTGGCTGGCTGTTTGATCCGCTGGCGAATAGCCGCTTTCTGCGCTCGCTTAGCGAGTATCTGCCTGTGCTGGCGTTTCGTAGTGACATTCAGCATGTCATCTACACCAACTATCTCGTGCCAGCGGAACGTGTACTCTCGTTCGTGCCGTCGGGACTGGAATTGCAGCGCATTGGCCCCGATGGCCGCTTTGCGGTGTTCTCGATTCTCACCTACCGTCATGGCCATTTCGGCCCGCGCATCGCCGGTCCATTGCGACGGTTGTTCCCCTCGCCAATCCAGTCGAACTGGCGCATCTATGTGGCCGATCCAGTGACTGGCGAGCGCGGCGTCTATTTTCTGACGAACACGGTCGCTGGATTACCGCAGGCTCTCGGTGCACGCTTCTTCTCTGAGGGGATGCCGATGCATGTGCCTCGCAGCGCCGATCTCCGCCTGACGCCTGATGGCGCGCTGCTGCTCTCGCTCGATCCCGGCAGCGGTTCCGCGCCCGACTTCGCGGCGCTGCTGCGTCCGGCTGGAGAAGAGCGGCCATCGGCTGGCCCCTGGGTCGCGGGCTTCGCCAGCTACGAGGAAATGTTGGCCTATAGTGTCCCGCAGGATCGCGCGCTGACGGTGCAGCCGTGGCATGCCTGGGTGACGCGCCAGGAGATTCAGCTTGGGATTCCGCTGGCGGCGTGCCAGCCGTTGGTAGGCGAGATCTCATCGCAGTCGGCGCGTGCGGTTGTCGGCGACGCCGAGCCATTCTCGTTTCTCGTGCCCAGCGTCTTCTTCCGCTTCGATGTCGAGCGCCATGACCGCTGGCCGAAGAAGCTGTGGAGCGGGGACGAGGGTGCTTAAGGGCGCCTGACAAACCCAGATCGCGATACATGCATGCCTGGTCCGGGCGATCGGCGTCACGAAGTTTACGCTCGCTGCAAGGTTGGGATTTGGCCCTGTCGCGTTTGCCTGAACACGCGCCACGCTAGCGCGAGCTCGATCCCCCCTTTGAGTGTCACCAGTATGGCGACCGCCGAGAGCCAGTAGGTCAGGTCAGGCTGGAACCAGACGAATTCCTTCCACTCTGGGAGCGTGAGCGCCAGATACAAGAGCGCTGCTGGCCAGACGAAATGCAGGGCCGCGATCCAGCCGCTGCGCCGCGCCAGATCAGACCACTGCGCGAGCCCGCGCTGCGCCAATCGCCGATATCTCCGTGGCATCCGCACGAGCGCGAGTACCAGCACACCCGTCAGCACCAGCACCAGCAGGTCAACGATCAGGGATGTCCGCGCAATGCCCAGCCCCTGATCGGGCAGCGGCTGATGCGTCGCCAGGCGCAACACGCTTTGGGCCATGCCACGGGTGGTGATAGAAGCAAATGTCACCGAACCAAGAGGCGACGACAGACCGTCCAATGCATTCATGACATTGGCGGCGACGAAGACACCCACCCGCGCCTTCGGGTCGAAGAATATCGAGGCCTGGAAATTGGCGGTGGCGCCGTCCTGGTTCACCAGCGGCCGCCCTTCATCCCATCCATTGCCATAGGGGACCCCGGACGACCGCGTCTGCAGGAAGGTAATCCCCTGCGGCGAGAGGATGGAGCGATTGCGGTACTGCCCGCCATTCATTTGAGCGACCAGGTAGTGGGCCATATCCTGGGCGCTGGAGATGAGGTATCCAGCAGGGAGCTCGGCGCGGATATACGGCAGGGTGGAGGGAAAAGGGAACCCGAACCACCACCGGTACCCCATGGCCATCCCGTGCTGCTGCGCTTCCTCCTGGGACGCGAAACTGGCCTGCATCTCAAGGGGGGCGAAGATGTGCTGCGCGACATAGGCTTCATACGACTGGCCCGACACGGTCTGGATGACGAGTCCCAGGATCTGGTAGTTGGCGTTGGAGTAGCCAAAGGTTCCCATCGGCCGGGCCAATGCGACCGTCTTCAGGTAACGCACAGTCCGCTCGAGGACGCCATCATCCTGGTCGGTCCAGAGGAAGGTGTCGGCCTTCTGGGGAAGGCCGCTGGTGTGATTGAGCAGGCTGCGGACGGTGATCTGGGCTGAGGCCTCCGGATCGGCGACACGGAACCAGGGCAAGTAGCGCTGCACCGGCGCGTCCAGGTCCACCTTGCCAGCCTCCACCAGCTGCATCGCCGCCAGGGCAGTGAAGGTCTTGCTGATGGAGCCAATGATGAAGGGTGTTTGCGGCGTCACCACATGCCCGGACGGATCTGCCTGACCATAGCCTTTGAGGTAAACGACCTGATCGCCTTGCACGATGGCGACCGAGAGCCCTGGAATACGCGA
>DASUWS010000261.1:0-13895 GCA_036378295.1 Ktedonobacterales bacterium | reverse complement strand
GAGAAACGTGGTTCCGACTCAGACTGGCCCGCGTAGGGGATCTCACGCTCAAGGATTGGCAGCACCTCGGCAAATGCAGTGTCAGACACAACGGCACGAAGCCGCGGTTCTTGCGCCGCCGCAAGCAGGAGGCTTGTCGCCCCGGTGGAAATACCCCAACCGACGATGGCACGTGGCCGCCCCAGTTCAGGATAGGGCAGCGATCCAGACGCGAGAAAATCAACCGCGCCAAGCACGTCGCGCTGCTCGAACTGGCCGAACGAAAATGGCGCTGGCGCTGATTGCCCATGCCCACGCAGGTCGAAGCTCAGCACCGCAAAGCCTCGCTGCGCAAAGTCCGCGCTGAGATCGAGCAGGCCAAGTGTTGGGTCTGTGCGGTTGTCGTCTTTGCCCTGCACCATCAAGATCGTCCGTGCTACAGTCAACTGACCGCCCGGCATGACGCCAGGAATGAACCAGCCGCGCAGCTTGAGATGATCGCCTCGGCTTTCGAAGGTGACATCACGAAAGGCCAACCCGTATTTGGCAGGTGTCTCAGTGATCGGCATATATGCCGGATGTGTCAGAAATATGGCGCCAAATACAGCAACTCCCGCGTAAATGGCGGTCAAGACTCCCGAAATAATGAGCAACCATGCTACTATGCGCTGCAATACCTTGTGACGACGCGCGACGCGAGGTTGCGCCTCGACCGATGTGGTGGGATTGGGAACGGTCGCTTGCATTGGAAACGTCCCCTTCCTGATTCGTCCCTGATGCGTGCCAATGCACTCGCGGGGAAGCCCTGCTGCTTGCTCCTCGACGTGTAGCTACATCGACGATTGGATGCGCTGTCACGGTCGACGATTCGACAACACCAGGCGTAGTGGAGCATACCCGGCTCACGTCGCTATCTCAATCACGCAATGCATCCTCACAGGTGAGACACAGTTGTTTCCAGCAACAATTGGGCATCTCTGAGAAGTCCTGCATATCATCAAGAGGCTTTGGGAAGACGTTGCTAGCCTTCCTCTTTGAGGAAATCCAGCACGGCCTGCGCGGCTTTCTCGCCGCTGGTCATGGCCCCGTGGATGCTGGCCGACTCGGTATATTCGCCCGCGAGGAAAAGCCCCTTTGTCGGCAGGGTATTCCCCGGCAGGGTCGCGAAGATGCCGGGCGACTGCTTGAATTGAGCGAAGCGAATACGATAGAAGCCAACCTGGCGCAGCGTGGAGAGGTCCTTGCCAGGGAACCAGCTTGCCAGCTCCTCACGGCAGCGCTTCGCGACCTCCTCGTCGCTCATCTCCGGGTTGCCCAGCACCGTCACCGAGAGCAGATGCTGTCCCTTTGGCCCGTAGGCCGGGGAGACGTTCGTGAGCTGGATGGCGTGGTTGATGAATGCGTCGGGATTAGCACTGAGTAGCAGCTTTGGGCCTTTGTAGAGGCTTTGCGTCGAGGCGAAATAGACACAGACGCACGATTTCCCCTCGATCTTCTCATCGCCACCCGTGAGCACGGCCGCGTTGGGTAAATCGGCCGCCAGGACAACCGCCTCGCCCTGCATCTCCTCGCCGCCCGTCAGCGTCACCCCAACGGCGCGGTCATCGGCCTCCACCAGGCCCTCGACGCGCGTCTCCATGCGAATCGCGTTTGGGGGAAGCTTCGCCGCCAGTTGTGCCGCGACCTCGCCCATACCGCCCTCTGGAATGACGATCCTGCCGCTTGCCAGCATCTTGACGACAAAGAGCATCACGCGGGCGCTGGTTTCTAGCGAGCGATCAAAGAAGATACCGCCGAAGAAAGGGCGGGCAAAGGTGTCGATGAACCCCTTCTCGGAGAAATGGCGGCGGCGTAGCTCGTCATTGATGGAAGTGTCGCCCATCTTGAGGCCGCGCAGTTTGCCGTGGAAGATCACATCTACGGAGCGGCGGCGCGCATACCCGCGCAGGCGGAGCGCGCGCAGCTTATCGCCAAAGGTGAGCAGCGGGTTGGAGAGATTGGCGACGAAGCCGAGGGCGCGATTCTCCAGGGGATGCCATTTGCCGTTGCGAATCAGCACGGCTCCCGGAACAATGGCGCGTGGGCGGAGCGCTTTGAGGTCGAGGTGACGCTGCACGGCGGGATAGGCGGTGAATAGCACCTGAAATCCACGATCCAGTAGAAAGCCATCGGCACTGGCATCGGTTCTCACGCGCCCGCCGATGCGATCCGACGCTTCGAGAATACGCACGTCGTGTCCCGCTTCGACCAGCACCTTCGCACACGTAAGCCCGGCCAGCCCCGAGCCGACCACTAGAATCATCTTTCCCCCACTTCAACTACAACACACTGTCTCTCATCCCGCTGCACATCTCGGCTCATCTCAGTTCATCTCGCCAGCCGCGCTACCTACGAGCGGTGGCCGTTACGTCCGGGCTCCGAGGGCCAGCGGGAGTTGGCTGGCTCATTGCGCAAGGGCGTGCCACAGGCTGCGCAACGCTCCGCGCCGGGAATGTTCGCCACGCCACATGCCTCGCAGAGCACGCCTGACTCGATGACGAGGCCAGAGATGCTCGGAACCGTCGGCGGGACCAATTCAGACGGGAGGCCATCCGGCGATGTCGGCGCGTCATACGGAACGAGTGGCGAAGGCACATGGCTGCCGCACGCGCCGCAGAACAGCGCTCCCTCGCTCAGCGGCGAACCGCAGACGGGGCACATTCCCCTCTGAACATCAGGCCGTTCGCTCATGGCGCATCCTCCCTCGTCGTAGCATGTCACCATAATGGGTTGATGACCAGCCCCGTTACCAGCTTCGGATAAAAGTAGGTGGACTTCTGCGGCATGCGATCACCCGCCCGCGCGACATCACGAATGGCCTCTGGAGGTGTCGCGTTGAGCAGCACTGCCAGCTGTGTGCCGTTGCTGCCCGTGCGCACAGCCGCCTCAGCAGCCTCGGCATCGCGCGTGTAGGTGACGTGCTCGCCCGCTCGTACCGCTTCTGGCGTCACGCTTAGCGCCGCGTCGAGTACGAGCGCGTGTAGCACCGCGACATCCAGCGAGCGCCAGGCGTCAGACGTGCCCAGATCGTCGCCGCGCACATCCCGCATCGCCGCGCGACCAGCGTCCGTCAGCCGGAGCAATCGCGCACCGTCTGGCCGCACGAGCACGAGGGCCGTGCCAGATGTGCCCGCTTCCGCAAGCGCACGCGACCATGCGGCGGCATCTCCCTCCAGCGGCTCAGTTGTGAAGCTGGAGGCGAGCGTCTCATCGAGCGTGGCAAGGCGGGCGGCATCCAGATCGCGCAAGATGCGATGGGTTGGAAGCACCACTAGGCCAGGGTCTTGCAGCGCAGAGAGGCCCATCAGCGTAAAGTTGACGGCATCCTCGTCGCTCACGCCACGCCGAAGCGCGCGCACCTCCTCACGATAGTTCAGCGCCGTTTCATAGCGATGGTGGCCGTCGGCGATATACAACTGGCGATCTGCGAAGAAGTCCGCCAGCAACACATCGAGTCCGTCATCTCGCACCACCCAGAGACGATGCTCCTCACCAGCGTCATCGCTGAAGGCCGCGAGCGGTGGCTGCGCCTGTATCGTCTTGAGGAGTCCCGCCAACTCGCCTGCCGGATCATCATAGAACGACATGATTGGGCTGAGCGTGGCGGCACAGGCGCGTGTCAGCTTGAGGCGGTCATCTTTCGGCTTGCTCAGCGTGCGCTCGTGCGGCAGAATTACCCTGGCGTCCCACGGCTCCAGCCGCACGCGTGCGAGCAGGCTCGTGCGAGCGTACTGCTCCCCGCCGCTCGCGAAGCGCTGCTCGTAGATGTAGAGCGATGGCTCATCCTGCTTCATCACGCCCGTCCGGCGCCATTCAGCGAATGCGGCCGCCGCGCGGGTATAGCGGTTGTTGAGGTCGTCATCTCCCGGCTCATCGCGGCCTAGTTCCAGGCGGATAATGTTGTGTGGGTCGCGCTCATAGTAGCGCGCCTGCGCCTCGGGCGAGATGACATCGTAGGGCGGCGTAACCAGTGCCGCCAGACGCGCCTCGTCGGCGTAGCGTATGCCTGGCAGTGGCCTGACATCGGCCATAACAATCTCCTGGATAGTGGATATATGGTTGTGATGGGCAGCGAGATGCTCCCCTCACGGTCGAGTCTCTCAATCGCCCATAGTATAACAGCCCGCGCCAGGGTTGTGTGTATGCCGCCAGGTCGCTCGTCCCCTTGTACCGCTCAGTGCGGAGGCAGAGAATGCGGATCAGCGACGCTGGGCGGTATAGAGGACGGTGAGATACTGCTTGGCGATCTCGCCGCTGAACTCGCCATCGATGAGCGCGGCGATACCCTCGTAGAGTCGCTTGCGTCGCTCCGCTGGCAGCGCGCGATGGTCCGAGTAGGTATCCAGCAGGCTCAGGAAGCTCGTGGCGTCGTACCGCTCCACCCAGGGGTAGCGCCGCACGGTGAAGTTGCCGAAAAGTCCAGTCGCGGCGAGGGCTGCGCTCTCGTCGGGTAGCTCATCGGCGGTCGGCGGCCCCTTTCCTGTGCCATACAACTCCGGCGCGTACTCGCGATAGAGGGGCTGCGTCCGGCTGAAGAATCCGCGATCTACTGGTCCGACGATATGCTTGTTCCAGAAGAGCGCAACCGATCCACCGGGCCGCAAGACGTGCGCCAGTTTGGGGTAGCTCGCCGGATCGACCCAGTGGAACGCGGTAGCCGAGATGATGAGATCAAAGGACGCTTCAGCCAGCGGCACGGTCTCGAATGCGCCGAGACGCACCTCAGCCTGTGGGTACGGGGCCAGCTTGCGGCGCGCTATCGCGGCGAGATCCGCGCCCAGCTCGACGCAGCAGATATGGTAGCCACGCCGGGCAAAGGGGAGCGTCGCCTGGCCAGTGCCACAGCCGATTTCGAGGATGTCGCCGCCATCAGGCAGCCCCGCCACGTCGCGGATATCGTCGTAGAGCGCCGCTGGATAGCCGGGGCGTATCGCGTCATACAGTGCCGCCACCTCGTCGAAAACCGTGCGGAGGTGGCGGTTGTTCGGAGATAACATCGCCGGCAGCCGTCTCTTCCTGTTCGTTTGCCCATCGCCATCCATCGGCATGTCATCGCGTCGCTGCCTACTTGCCTATTGCTCTACGTCCGGGAGGGGCGGAGGTCGTAGCGGAACGGGCGACGATTGAATGATCGAAGTGGTTGTCGAGCCATAGATGAGGAAACAATCGAGGATGCGATCAAGTTGATCCATCGAGGGAATATGCACCTTCATCAGGAAGCAGTCCTCACCGGTAATACGATGGCATTCAACCACCTCGGGGATGCTTCGCGCCAGCTCGGCAATCTGCGGCAGTTGCCCGGCATGCGGACGGATGCGAATATACACGGCAATCGGCAAGCCCAACGGTACGGGATTGATGAGCACCGCGTACCCCTTGATGATGCCGCGCTCCTCCATACGCCGCACTCGTTCGGCCACCGCTGGCGATGACATCCCAATGCGCCTGCCCAATTCGGCCATCGTCGCGCGGGGGTCTCGCTCAAGCTCGCGCAACAACCGCACGTTCACCTCATCGAGCGCTTCATCAGACGGCGCGTAGGTAAAGAGTCTGTTTTCCTTTAGTTCTTGAGGCATAATCAGGAGTTTCCCTTCATATCGCCATGTACCTTCGCCCTTTTAGATTCTATCATTCTAGGGCACCGGGGTGAAGGAGTACACGCTATGCGGCATATTCAGCACAGTACATCCACTGATCTTTCACGGGTTCCGCCATACACATACTTCGTCGTGAGCGCCATCTTCCACTATCTTGGACCCGCCTTCGCGGTTTTGCTCTTTGCGCATATGGGGGTGTTGGGTGTCGCGTGGCTGCGCATTGCCAGCGCGGCGGCTGTCTTTGCCGTATGGCGGCAGCCCTGGCGTCTCTTCCGCCAAAGTTCCTGGCCACAGCGGCGGCTGCTCATCGCGCTGGGTGTTGTCTTGGGCCTCATGAACGGCAGCTTCTATCTTGCCATTGCTCGCCTGCCGTTGGGTACGGTAGGCGCTATTGAATTCGTGGGCCAGATTATCCTGGCTGCTGTCGGCGTCCGCACGAAGCGAAACGCGGTCGCGCTTGCCCTGGCACTGGTGGGCGGCGCCATGCTCACCAATGTGCGTCTTGGCGGCGAGCCAGCTGGATTTGTTTTCGCCTTCGCGAATGGCGTGTTCTTCGTGCTGTATGTCATTCTCGGCCACCGCATCGCGCGGGACGGCGGACAAAGCGGCATCGACCGTCTCGGCGGGGCGATGCTGATTGCGTTGCTGGTCATGACGCCGCTGGGACTGAGTGAGGCGCTGCCAGCGTTCACCGACGCGCAATTGCTGCTGGCTGGCGTAGGTGTTGGCCTCTGCTCATCGGTCATTCCATATGTCACCGATCAACTGGCGATGGCGCGTCTGCCACGGGCGACGTTTGCGTTGCTGCTCTCGCTGCTTCCGGCTGTCGCCTCGTTCATGGGGGCTATCATCCTGCGCCAGATTCCCACGCCGCTCGAAATCCTGGGAATTGGCCTCATCATGGGCGGCGTCGCCATCCACCAGGACGCTCGCGAGACACGCCCGGCAGGCGTCGAGTGTGACAGCGTGGCGGGCTAGGGGCACTAGGGGCAATGGACTTATCGGGATTGCCTGACTTGCCGTAGCGTGGTGTGGCGTATTGATGACGGTTGATTGGCGCCAATTCGGGGCCACGCAGAGATTCTGGCACGCATGGGAGGAATATCGTGAGATATGTACAGCTCGGCTCAACAGGGCTGAAGGTATCGCGCATCTGCCTGGGTATGATGAGCTTTGGGAATCTATCGCGAGAATGGCCGCTCACCGAAGACGCTGCCGAGCCAATCGTGCGGCGGGCCGTCGAGGGCGGGATAATGTTCTTCGACACCGCTGATCTCTACTCGCAGGGCCTGAGCGAGGAGATTACCGGGCGGCTGCTCCGTTCCCTGTTTCCTCGTCGAGATGACTACGTGCTCGCCACAAAGCTCTATTATCCAACCGGGCCAGGACCAAATGACCGCGGATTATCCCACAAGCATATCCTCGCCAGTATCGAGGCTTCCCTGAAGCGGCTGGGCACCGACTACGTCGATCTCTATCAGATTCATCGCTGGGATTATGAGACGCCCATTGAGGAGACGATGGCCGCGTTGCATGATGTGGTGCGGTCGGGGAAGGCCCGTTACATTGGTGCGTCGAGCATGTACGCCTGGCAATTCGCGAAGGCGCAGTACACCGCCGGGGCTGCTGGCTGGACCCGATTTGTGTCAATGCAGAACCACTACAATGTAGTCTACCGCGAAGAGGAGCGGGAGATGATCCCATTCTGCCTCGATCAGGGGATAGGAGTCATCCCATATAGCCCGCTGGCGAGAGGGCTGCTCGCTGGTAACCGTGATCGGGGTGGCCAGCCACAGACGATCCGGGCTTCCAGCGACCCGGTCGCCGATGCCATGTACGGCGACGGCGACTTCGCGGTTGTCGATGCGGTACGCACGCTCGCCGGCGAACGCGACATACCCATGGCGCAGATCGCGCTTGCCTGGCTCCTGAGCAAACCCGCGGTGACCGCACCCATCGTAGGAGCGACCAAAATGCGTCATGTGGACGATGCCATCGCAGCACTCGATGTCACGTTGTGCACGGAGGATATTGCCCGGCTGGAAGCTCCATACCAGCCGCACCCAGTACTCAGCCACTCATGACGGGCGCCCGCATCGATGTAATCGCTGTCGTCCGGGCATGCAAGAAAAGTCGCCCGTCTCATTGACTCATGCCAAATCTGTTTTGGTCGTTGTCATGCACCCCTCTCCCGGCCCTGCGGGCCACCCTCCCGATGGGACGCAGCCGCTGCGCGCGCTCGACGCGCGCTCCGAGCCTGACGGCTCGCGCGTCTGCCCCCTCATCGGGGAGGGATTCCAGCGCGGGCGTCTGGCGTTCTGGCTCCCCTCCCCGACACGGGGAGGGGCCAGGGGAGAGGGCCGGATCCGCAGATGCCCACATCCCAGGCAAATTTCGTCTCATACGACAACAGTCGCAGCGCAATGAGTATCATTGGCTCATGCGCTCCGCTCCTCGGCGCCCCGTGCGATCGCGGCTGTGATTGTCCGAGGCGTTCCCGGCAACGACAACAGACTACCCCCTCCACAGGATGCTGTGAAGGGGGTAGAGAAGAATAGCTGGCGGCATCTGATGAGTCGATTAGAGCGAGGGAGTATCCTCTGTTGCCGCCGGCACGTTTGGGGGCAGATCGCGCTCGCCCTCCGCAACCGCATCCGTTGGGATGAGCACCGGAGCGGGAGGAGTCTTGCGCGTGGAGCGCGTGCCCTGCTCGCTCGTGCGGTCCTCTGATTTGGCAGGCATCAGCGCAACGCGCAACACCTGATCCATCGAGCTGACCGGCGTGAACTTCATCTCTGCGCGAACGTTGGCTGGAATCTCCGCGAGATCCTTGACGTTTTCATCCGGAATGATGAGCTGCCGAATGCCGACACGATGCGCCGCCAGCGTCTTCTCTTTGAGGCCGCCGATGGGAAGCACGCGCCCACGCAGTGTAATCTCACCAGTCATCGCCAGATCGCTCCGCACAGGGTGGCGTGTGAGCGCTGAAATGATCGCCAGCGCCATGGTGATACCAGCGGACGGGCCATCTTTCGGAATCGCCCCCTCTGGCAGATGGACATGAATATCCAGGTCATCGGGGAAGTCCTCTGGCAGATGCAACTCTTGCGCGCGCGAGCGGATATAAGAGAGTCCCGCGCGTGCCGACTCCTGCATGACCTCGCCAAGCTGGCCCGTGATCATCAGGTTACCCTTGCCGGGCATCGTCACCACCTCAACTGGCAGCAACGCGCCCCCGTTGGAAGTCCACGCCAGCCCGGTAGCCACGCCGACCTGCCCATATTCGAGCACCTTGTCCTGCGAGTAGCGCGGCACGCCAAGATACTGCTCAACGGTGCGCTCGGTCAACCGGATGCGCGCATTGGGATTCTGTATGATCCGCAGAGCAGCTTTGCGGCAAATCGTCGCAAGCTGACGTTCCAGGCTGCGCACGCCCGCCTCACGCGTGTAGCGGTTGACGACATAGCGCATGACGTTGGCCGGAATCTGCACCTGGCTCTTGCCTAGCCCATGCTCGCCCAGCACCTTCGGCAGCAGGTGCGACCGCGCGATCTCGATTTTCTCTTCCTCGGTGTAGCCGGGGATCTCGATGATATCCATCCGGTCGGCTAGCGCCCGCGGAATCTGATAGCGGTTGTTGCCAGTACAGATGAAGAAGACCTCCGAGAGATCGTACGGAGCCTCCAGATAATGATCGGTGAACGTCGAGTTTTGCTCTGGGTCGAGCACCTCTAGCAACGCCGCCGATGGGTCGCCCCGATAGTCGGAGGTCAGCTTGTCGACCTCATCAAGCAGGAAGACCGGATTGCGCACGCCTGCCGTCTTCATGGCCTGGATGATGCGCCCCGGCAGCGCGCTCACGTACGTGCGGCGGTGGCCGCGAATCTCGGCCTCGTCATGCACGCCGCCCAGCGAGATACGAACGAACTTGCGGCCAAGCGCCTCTGCGACCGAGCGCCCGAGCGACGTCTTGCCGACGCCCGGCGGCCCAATCAGGCAGAGAATTGGCCCTTTGTGGCTGGCGTTCTTCACAACCTCTTTGCCATCACGTCCCGCTGCCTGCAAGCGCTTCTGCTCCTGCTGGATGCGCAGTTGCCGCACAGCCAGGAACTCGATGATGCGCTCCTTGACCTTATCCAGCCCGTAATGGTCCGCGTCGAGCACGTGCTGGGCATAGGTCATATCGAGCCGGTCTTCCGTCCGATCTTGCCAGGGCAGCGCCAGAATCCAGTCGAGATAATTGCGCAGCACCCCTACCTCAGCAGAGTGCGAGGGCATGCGCTCCAGCCGGTCGATCTCTTTATTGACGCGCACGAGGACTTCTGGCGGCAGTTGCTTCTGCTCGACCTTCTCGCGCAGCTCGCGCACCTCACTGGCCTGGTCGCTGCCCAGTTCCTCCTGGATCGCGCGGAGCTGCTCCTTCAGGTAATACTCCCGCTGGTTCTTATCGACCTGTTGGCGCACCCGCTGGCGAATCTTGTTCTCCAGCTCAAGGATCTCGATCTCGTTGCCCAGCGCGACGCAGATCTTTTCCAGCCGTTCCAGCGGATTGAGCGTCTCCAGCAGCTCTTGTTGCTGCTGATACTCAGTGACCACCTGCGCGGAGAGCGCATCCGCCAGGGGGCTGATGTCATGCATCTCGCGGATGCTGTCAACCTCCTCCTGGCCGAAGCGACGGCTGAGCTGCGCGAAGCGGTCAAAGAGGCTGTGTGCCTGGCGCACCAGGGCCTTTGCCTGCGTCTCGGAGACCTCTTCCTCGGTCAGCGTCTCCCATGTGACAGTGGGATACGGATCGCGCTGCACCCAGTTGAGCACGCGCACGCGCCTCACGCCTTCAATAGCAATCTGGATGCTGTTGTTCTCGTTATTCGGCTCGTAGCTTTGAATCTCCACCAGTGTCGCGATGGTATAGGCTTCTTCAGGGCCAGGGTTTTCGACATCACTCTGGCGTTGTGTTCCGGCGATGAATCTATTGGAACCTGCCCGCGCGTCTTTCACGGCGGCAAGCGAACGTTCCCGACCAATACTGATGTTCATGCGGATGCGCGGAAAAACAACAGTATCTTTGAGCAGAACGAGCGGAATAGGTTGCGCCTCTGCTGATTGTTGTACAAAGTCATTATGCTCGTTGCCCGGCGCCACCGGCGCCTCCTTCCTGTAGTATGCGTATGTATGCGCAAAAAGTGCGGTATGTGCGTAGTGGCAAATTCTCATGCGCCCCCGCCGGAGAGGCATATGCCTTCCGGGAAGGGAACGGGGACTCAGTTGCCTGTACACGCGGCGCCATTGCCACGCATCGAGGTCTGAGCGAGCGCGCTAGGCGGATTCGTCTTCGAGCTCGACCGTGCGTGCCTCGCTCCGTGTGACGAGCTGCGCGGGCCGCTGGCGAGCGATTGTCTCGCCATCAATGATGACCTTCTTGACGTCACCGCGCGAGGGAATCTCGAACATCACGTCCAGCAGCACATCTTCGATGATCGTGCGCAGACCGCGCGCGCCTGTCTTCTGCTTGAGTGCGCTATCGGCGGCGGCTTCGAGCGCGTCATGCGTGAAGACCAGCTCAGCCCGATCAAGGTGCATCAGTTTCTGATACTGCTTGATAATGGCGTTTTTCGGCTCAGTCAGAATGCGAACCAGCGCATCGCGGTCGAGATTATCGAGCGATACTGTAATTGGCAAGCGCCCGACAAATTCAGGAATCAACCCAAACTTTAATAAATCGTCCGGGATAAGCTGCGCCAGCGCCTCATTGCTCGACTCCGGCGATTCGCCTGGTTCAGCCTTGAAGCCCATCGTCTTGTGGCTGCCCAGACGTTTTTCGACGATCTTATCCAGCCCCTCGAAGGCGCCACCACAGATGAACAGAATATTCTGGGTGTTGATCTGTATGAAGTCCTGATGAGGATGCTTCCGCCCTCCTTGCGGAGGAACGTTCGCCACCGTACCCTCGATGATCTTGAGCAGCGCCTGCTGCACGCCCTCGCCAGAGACATCACGAGTGATCGAAGGATTATCGGCCTTACGGGCAATCTTATCGATTTCGTCAACATAGACGATGCCACGCTCAGCACGCGCCACGTCGAAATCAGCGATCTGAATCAGCCGCAGGAGAATATTCTCGACGTCCTCACCGACGTATCCTGCCTCGGTGAGCGCTGTCGCATCCGCGATACAGAAGGGGACATCGAGAATCTTGGCGAGCGTCTGCGCGAGCAGCGTCTTGCCGCAGCCAGTCGGGCCGATCAGCAGAATGTTGCTCTTGCCCAACTCGACATCGTCGATCTGCATCGCCGAGTTGATGCGCTTGTAATGGTTATAGACAGCCACGGAAAGCGTCTTCTTGGCGCGGTCCTGCCCAATGACGTACTGGTTGAGCTGATCGTTGATCTTGCGGGGCGTGGGAATCTTGCCCGTGGCGACACGCGGCTTCGTCGAGGACTGCTCTTCCTCGATGATCTCCCGGCAAAGCTCGACGCATTCGTCGCAGATGTAGACGCCGCCAGGACCCGCGATCAGGCGCTGTACCTGATCCTGGCTCTTGCCGCAGAAGGAGCAGCGGTAGGTCATACGTGTCCCCTTCATATTTGCCACGGTAGCACCATCCCCTCGTTGTCCGACGGTTGCTGTTGCCCCCGCCCTTTGGCCGACTCCTAAGCGTCTGCACGTGCTATGCCATTGTACCTCATGGACATCACGTGCTTCACGAGACGCCTACGAATCGCCTGAACTCTTGGATCCCCCACACGTACTACGGAAAAGAACGTCCGCGGTTCGTGTGAGTGCATGCAAGACACTCGTGCCACCGTTACCTCTGTCGTGACGGTTGGCGCGCAAGCGACATGCTTACCATCGTGCGAACGACGGGTATCACTGAT
The DNA here is from genome assembly GCA_036378295.1 of Ktedonobacterales bacterium. Classification (GTDB taxonomy): domain Bacteria; phylum Chloroflexota; class Ktedonobacteria; order Ktedonobacterales; family JADMIN01; genus DAHUXT01. The sequence continues at coordinate 1,405 of DASUWS010000261.1, read as the reverse complement.
TATAACGTATGACAATCGGTATCGTGTCGCTCGCACCTACAGGCGCGAGCCGTGTACTGCCAGTATACCCCGAAGACCAGTTTTATCGGCATTATGCCTCGTCTTCTGGTACCTCTGTTTCAGTGGTACTTTCTGGGGCGCTCGCTTTTGACGGTGTTTCCGCTCCAGCCGCCGCGGCTGCCTGCGCCCCGCGCGCAACCGCTTCGTCCGTCTCTCCAGCCTCCTCAGCCTCTCCCGTCTCCTCAGTCGCCTCAGCCTCCTGGGCGAATTCGGACAGGTCAGGCAGGACGATATCACCACGACCTTCGGTCGCGATATCTATCAGGCGGTCCAGCGCCTTATCGCGCCGAATGCGGGCCTCGATGTTGGTGCGTTGGCCGGCGGTAAGCTGGTTCATGCGGATGGGCCGCTCGCCGCTGACGGCATTCAGATTGTCGAGCCACTGCGCAACCTCGCTCTGGCTGGCCGAGATGCCCTCGGCGTCGGCGATGGCGCTGAGCACCAGGTCGCGCTTGACCCGTTGCAGCGCGTCAGGCTCAAGCTCCTTGCGGTATTCCTCAGGGCTCTTATGCATGATTGAGAGATACTGTGGCAGCGACAGGCGGCTCTGCGCCAGCATGCGCTCCGTCTCGTGCTCCATCGCGTGCACTTCGTCGTCCACCAATACCTGATGCGGCTCGACGGTCGCGCCCTCAACGGCTTTGGCCACGACGTCATCACGGAGCGCCCGGCGCGCATCGTTGATCTTCTGCACCAGCAACTGCTGGCGGATGGCCTGGCGCAATTCCTCGACATTGGCGAAGTCGCCAGACGACTTGGCCAATTCGTCGTCCACCTCAGGCAGCTCGCGGACTTTCACGCTCTTGAGCGTGACGTCGTACTGTGCCTCTTTCCCCGCCAACTCAGGGTTCGAGTAATCTTCGGGGATGGTGGTCGTGAACTGCTTCGACTCGCCCTCTTTCATGCCGATGATCTCGTCATCCATCCCCGCGAAGATGCCTGGCCGTTCGAGGACCAACTCAAACTCGTTATCGTGCAGATTGCTGACCTCTTTCTCGCCGACGGTCAGCTTGAGGTCCATCGTCACGTAGTCGCCCAACTGCGCAGGCCGCTCGACGGGCGTCTTGATAGCCTGGTCCTGCCGGATACGCTCGATAACATCGTCAATTTCCTGGTCGGTGACTTCGATGGACGGCTGCTCAGCGCGGATTGCCTGATAGTCGCCGAGGACGACGGGGGTGAGCACGGGCACGCGCGCGGTGAAGGTGTAGGGCTGGCCATACTCGATGGGCGGCGCGTCGACGGTGGGGCGGGCGATGGGCTGCAGGCCATGTTCCTTGATAGCCTGGCGATAGCTCTGGTCTACCAGCTCTTCCAGTCCTTCCTGGTAGATAGCATCCTTACC
>DASUWS010000260.1:0-32429 GCA_036378295.1 Ktedonobacterales bacterium | reverse complement strand
ATATACTCGCGTCCTTCGGAAAAGTCTTCTCCGATCTTGCTGATTCTGCACAGCAACAGTCAGGCGCCCATCGTCTTAGAGTGGAGCGCCGCCGAACCCGATCTCGTTTCCGTCGGGATCGCGGTACGTGATCTTGCGCACGCCGTTCGAGTAAATTTCCCGCTTCACGGGGTCGAGTCCCCGGTGGGCTATCTGCGCGACGAGCGCATCGAGGCCATCGACGAAGAGCATGTGCATGGCGTGGCCGGCGTATTCCGGCTGCTGCACAATGTAGACGTACCGATGCTCCGCAAGCTCCCACACGGCCTCTGTCTCGTGTGGAAAGAAGGTGGGCGGGTAGCCTAGCAGACGTTCGTACCATTTCAGTGCCGTTGCGTAGTCGGCGACCGGAATTCCCGCGAACAGATCGAGCGTCGTGGTCTGCATCACGTGTATGGCTCCATTCTCTCCACACAGAGATTATCTTCGTCGAGGGTAAGCTGTTCTGACCGTGCCCCGGAGTGTAGCGATCTCCGTTTGAAATGTGCAGAACAGGCTTTAGACCCCGCGCAAACCTATTCCATACGATGATGCAGGCTTTGGTAGAGGTGTAGTACTTCAGCGTCTGACACTGGCGCCGGTAAATTGTGGAAAGTGACGTACCGGGGCCAGGACGCTGGCGCGCTTCTCCATGGGAAGTATGACAGTATAAGCAGGTTTCAGCGCGAGTGGGTGTATGCCACAGTCGCCCTGTGAAGAACGTGTGGCAGAGCCCATAGCCTGTGAACCTGCTTCGCGGCTGGCGAATACACACTCATTTCACGGGCAGCATGTCTGGTTCAAGCCGTAGACCCAGGATGTTAGTCATGTCTATGAGCGCCCGGATCAGCGCCGCGTTGCCGGTACTGGCGGCGGCAGCTACTTCGTCGAGTATCGCGAGCGCGGCAGGTGTGTCCAGATCATCGTTCAGCGCGGCGTCAAACCGCTCGCGAGCCTCTTCGGCCTTACCCTCATCGCCGTCCTCAGTGCCTTCACAGGCGGCAGCGGCGGCGTAGCGCGCGGCGCGGGCGGCACTCTGGCGCATATTGGCGTCGGTATACTGCCAGGGCTCGCGATAGTGGTGTGAGAGCAGCATGACACGTATGGCATCAGGCGTGTACGTGTTCAGCAGGTTGCGCACCAGCACGAGATTACCCAGCGATTTACTCATCTTCTCTTCGCCCAGATAGACCATGCCGCAGTGCATCCAAATTTGCACAAATGGGCGCTCGCCTGTGGCGTTTTCGCTCTGTGCGATTTCGCAGGTATGATGCGGGAAGATGAGATCAGCGCCACCACCGTGAATATCGATACGGTTGCCGAGAAGGTTCATCGCCATCGCGCTGCACTCGATATGCCAGCCGGGTCGTCCCGGGCCCCAGGGACTCTCCCACGACGGTTCGCCTTCCTGACGGGCCTGCCATAGCACGAAGTCCAGCGGGTCCGTCTTGCGCGGGTCATTGGGTGTATTGCCGCGCTCGTTCGCTGTAGCGAGCCAGGTGTTATAGCCGATATAGCCGCCAGCCTCAGCCAGCGCGCCAAACGTTGGGTCGCTGGCGACCTGGAAGTAGACCCAGCCGTCGCGCTCGTAGGCAAAGCCGCGCTCGATCAATGCCTCGATGACCTGGATCATGGCGGGTATTTCGTTGGTCGCGCGCACGTAGCTGGTAGGCGGCTCGACATTCAGCGCGCGGAGGTCGGCCAGATAGCGTTCGGTTTCGCGTCGCCCCAACTCGTCCCACGCTATATGTTGTTCGCGCGCCTTGCGCAGGATGTCGTCATCAATATCAGTAACGTTCTGGACGTAGTTGACTGCCTGCCCGTGCTCCCGCAGGAAACGGATGAGTGTGTCGTAATAGACGTTGATGGCTGCGTGTCCAAGATGTGTTGTGTCATATGGTGTGACACCGCAAACATATATCGTCACTTCGTCACCCAGTGGATGAAGAGGCTCGATCCGCTGCGTGAGTGTATTGAAGAGTTTCATAGTCGTCGTCAGACTCCCGTCTCTGGTGTCGTCTCGGGCAGGCGAAATAGTGCTGACGCGTTGCGCGTGGTGAGGTTCGCGATTTCCTCGTCATTGATGCCCCTCACCTGAGCGAGCGTCCGCGCTACCAGCGCGACATGCTGTGGCTCGTTGCGCTTCCCACGCAATGGCTGTGGCGAGAGATATGGACTATCCGTCTCGACCAGAATACGGTCGGCGGGCGCCCATGCCGCCACCTCGCGCAGCACATCGTTGCGCGGATAGGTCAGCGGGCCAGCAAACGACAGATAGAACCCCAGATCAAGAGCATCTTGTGCCATGGCCTGGTCGCCGATGAAGCAGTGGAAAACGCCGCGCATCTGGGCACCGTGGGCGCGCAACAGGGCGATCATATCGTCGTGGGATTCACGGTTGTGCAGGATGACAGGCAGATCTAGTTCTCGTGCCAGGCCAAGCTGGGCCACGAGCGCCTCACGCTGTACCTCGCGTGGAGACAGATTGCGGTAATAATCCAGTCCTATCTCGCCGATGGCAACGATACCCGGCTGCCGCGCCAGGTCGCGTTGTTCCACCAATGCATCGGGGGTCAGCGTACTGGCGTCGTGGGGGTGTGTTCCGACGGCAGCGAAGATGCGCCCGGCGTAGCGATCAGCGAGATCCAGCGCGGCCCTGCTGGTTTCCACATCAATGCCTGGCACGATCAGTCGCCCGATGCCATGAGAAAACGCGGCGGCGATCACTGCGTCGCGGTCGGCGGCAAACTGCCGCATCTGTACGTGACAATGGGTATCAATCAGCACGAATCAGCGGCCCCCGTCCGCACTGGCAATTTCGTGGCGCGACTCGTGTGTTCCCGCGTTTTTGTGGGAGTAGAGCGCGACCATCCAGAGTATAGGTGTCGCACAATGTCACTGTCAAATGTAAAGCTATGTCTAAAGCTATGTCGCCGCAACTTCCAGGGCCAGGCGATAGGCGTCGCGTCGTGGTAGCGCAAGCTCGCTGGCGACCCGTGCTGCGGCATCGCGGGTGCTGAGTCCCTCGGCAAGCAGCGCCCGCAGCCGTTCGCGCGCGTCGGTATGAAGCGCCTCTGGCTCTCTCGCGGCATGCGTCCGTACTACGGGAGTAGCCCCCGCGACGACGAGTGTATATTCGCCCCGCGGCTCATCCTGACCATCATAGCGGGCGCGCAAGGTCGAGAGTGTGCCCCGAAGCCATTGCTCGTGCACCTTCGTCAACTCACGTGCCAGGCACGCTTCGCGGTCGCCCAGCACGGCCCGCAGGTCGTCCAGGCAGGCGCGTAGGCGGTGCGGCGCTTCATACAGCACAAGCGTGCGTGGCTCGCTGGCGACGCTCTCCAGCAGGACGCGGCGTTCCTGTGACCGGCGCGGTAGGAACCCAAGAAAGGTGAACTCGCTGGTAGGCAGTCCGGAGGCGATCAGCGCGGCGATCACGGCGGATGGTCCTGGGATAGGGATGACGGGATAGCCAGCGGCGAGGGCCGCCTGGACCAACTCGACACCAGGGTCAGAGATGGCAGGCGTTCCCGCGTCGGATACGAGCGCGACATCGCCCTCTGCCAATGCCGCAAGCACTGTGCGAATGCCTGGTTGTCCGCTGTGCTCGTGGTAGCTGATGGACGGAGTAGTAATGGCGAAGTGGTTGAGCAGCTTGCGTGTGTGGCGGGTATCTTCGGCAGCGATGATGCGGACCTCGCGCAAAATGCGTAGGGCGCGCAGCGTAATGTCTTCAAGGTTGCCGAGCGGCGTGGCGACCAGATAGAGCGTGCCCACGATGGTTGCCTTCCTCAACGGGACCAGAGGTCGGTATCGAGCAAGATGGTAAACGGGCCGTCGTTGACTAACTCTACTTGCATATCCGCGCCGAACCGTCCGCCTTGAACGGGCACTCCCTGTGCGCCTAACGCTTCCATCACACGCTGGACTAGCGGCGCGGCGACATCTGGAGGCGCGGCAGCGGTGAATCCTGGACGTCTGCCTCGTCGCAGATCGGCGAAGAGCGTGAACTGCGAGATCACCAGTGCGCCACCGCCTACATCGAGTAGCGAGCGATTGGTCTTGCCATCTTCGTCGGCGAAGATGCGGAGTCCCGCGATCTTATCGGCCAGGAGCGCTGCCTCCGCCTCGGTATCTGCCGGGCCAACGCCAACCAGGATGACAAGGCCCGGCGCCGGGTTCAGCTCACCGACCGCTTCATCGCCGACGACAACACGGCCACGCGTTGCGCGCTGCACGACCGCACGCATGGACTACTTGCCACCGGTGGCAGTGCTGCTGGCTGAAGGCGTCTCGGTCTTCGTCGTGGCTGACGGCTCGGCCTTTTCCGCATGATTATTGGAGGCCGTCGCGCCATTCGACTCATGGGCGGCCGGAGCCGGTTCGGCGGCGGTTGAGGCGCCCCGGCTGTCGGTCTTATAAAAGCCGCTACCTTTGAAGACAATTCCAGCGGGGAAGAGCACGCGGTGAATTGGGCCTGAACAATTGGGGCAGGTGGTCAACGGCGCGTCAGCGAAATGCTGGAAGATATCAAAACGATGACCACATGATTCACAGAGATACTGATACGTGGGCATAGACGCACGCACTCCTTGGAAATCACCATGATAGCTGACTTGATCTGTATTTTGGCGGAAGAGGCATGATAGCGCCATGATAGCGCATCATCCCTGATACTTCCCTCAACATAGTATAGCACGCGGACGACATTGTTACGTCACCTGCTGCCGCACCTACATTGCTGTTACGCCTCCAGACTACGGTTGCCCAAGCCAGATAATCAGGCGACTGCTGATGATGGCAAGGTAGCGATGTGTGCGCTTGCTTCAATGTGGTTGTGTATCGGATAATAGACCGTGAGTACCTACTCGCATGGGCATAGCGCACTTCATGCGCCGTGGTCTCGTGTCAACATTCAGCCAGAATAGATGGAGTCCGCCTGTCATGTCTTCCAGCTTTCAGCAGCCCACTTCCCAGACAGTGGCTGCTACGGCGAGCCAGCCCGCGCGCGAAATGATTGCCATTCTGGACTTCGGCTCCCAATACAGCCGGCTGATCGCTCGCCGGGTGCGCGAGTGTCGCGTCTATTGCGAGCTGCTGCCCGCCACTACGACGCTGGTCCAGCTTCAGCAGCTAGGCGCCAAAGGAGTCATTCTCTCCGGTGGGCCTGATAGTGTCTACGATGAGAATGCTCGCCATGTTGACCAGGACATTCTCACGAGCGGCTTGCCTGTGCTGGGTATCTGTTATGGCATGCATCTGCTGGCGGATCAGCTTGGCGGCGTGGTTGAGCCGCATACCGGGCGGCGCGAATATGGTCCGGCTGAGATTCACCTGCTACCGCAAGAGAGCGGTGCCCCAGGCGCTGCAAGAAGCCTGTTCGCAAGCATCGCGGAGGATGAGCAGGTGGGCATTCCCGTCTGGATGAGCCATGGCGATAGTGTGGGTGAAGTGCCGCCTGGCTTTGTCCCTGTTGCGCGCTCGGTGTCGGGCACGCTGGCAGCGATGGCTGATGGCAGTGGGCATATTGGCATTCAGTTTCACCCAGAGGTGCGCCATACCCCGCAAGGCGGCGAGATGTTGCGCAATTTCCTGTTCCATGTCTGCGGCTGCGCTCCGAACTGGACGCCGGGCGCGTTTATCGACGAGGCGGTAGCGCGCATCCGCGAACAGGTCGGCGACGATGGTCGCGTTATCTGCGGACTTTCGGGTGGCGTTGATTCGGCAGTGGCGGCGCTTCTGGTGCATCGCGCGATTGGCGACCGGCTGACGTGTATCTTCGTGGATACGGGCTGTATGCGCGCTGGAGAGCCAGAACAGGTCGTCGAGACGTTCCAGACTCATCTCGGTATTCCCCTGGTGGCGGTTGACGCGAGCGAGCGATTCCTGACCCGGCTGGCGGGGGTGTCTGACCCGGAACAGAAGCGCAAGATCATTGGCGAGGAGTTCGTTCGCGTCTTCGAGGCCGAGCAGCAGAAGCTGAGTGAGACTGGCGACTATCGCTTCCTGGCGCAGGGCACGCTCTATCCTGATGTTATCGAGAGCACCAGTGCGACCGACGCCGCTGCTGCTCAACGCATCAAGACGCACCATAATGTTGGCGGTCTGCCAGAAGAGATGCGCTTCACGCTGGTCGAGCCCCTGCGCTACCTGTTTAAGGACGAGGTGCGCGAGGTGGGGCGCGAGCTGGGCCTGCCTGAGGATTGGGTCTGGCGTCATCCATTCCCCGGACCTGGATTGGCTGTTCGTGTGATTGGCGAGGTCACGCCAGACCGGCTGGATACACTGCGCCACGCGGACGCGATTCTGATCGAGGAGATTCGGCTGGCCGGACTCTATCGCCAGATCGGCCAGGCATTCGCCGTGTTGACCCCGGTGCAGAGCGTTGGCGTGATGGGCGATTTCCGCACCTACTCCAATATGGTCGCCCTGCGCGCCGTGACTACTGAGGACTTCATGACGGCTGACTGGGCACGCATCCCGCATGACGTGCTGGCGCGCATCTCCAACCGCATCGTCAACGAGGTGCCCGGCGTCAATCGTGTCGTCTATGACATCACGAGCAAGCCACCCGCCACAATCGAATGGGAATAACGCGGTATGGCTGAGGCCGCCTCACACGGTGTAGGCGCGGCAGAAAGGCACGACGTGTGACATACGATGACGATAAACCCAAGCATAGCGACGGCTGGGACGATTTCGACTGGGACGCAGTGAGCGATGGCGTGCCGCCAGTGAGCGACGGTGAGACAGACTCGCCTGGTGGTATTCCCGATAGTGACGAGCAGCCCGCAAGTGAAGGCGAGTGGGTCTCTCAGGGTGGCGTCCTGCACTGGGAGGAGCCTGAAGGAACACCGGAGGACATTGCCAGCGATCTCCGGCGAGAGGCGCAGTCGCCGTGGGCGTCGGAGACCCTTACGCTCCCGCTGGGCGTGCCCGACGCGTTGCGCGTGCGTGCAGTGCGGGCGTGGCTGGCTCGCCAGCGCATGCTGGAGAACGAGGCGATGGGCATATTGCTGCTGGAGCGACGCCAGCAGGTGACCCGCGAGGGCGACGAGACGGACCTGCGTGAGCATACGTCGAGTGATGACCATCCGCTCGACATCGCGCTCGCCGAGCATCAGGCGGCAGCGGCAGAGTATGAATCCCTGCTGGAAGCTCTCGACGAGATTGGAATGCATACTGGGCCGGGGCGGCTGCTGGTGGAGTATCACTTCCTGCTGGGTGACCGAATTGCGACTTTGGCAGCCGCGCCAGAAGCGCCCGATGATTTCGCGGAGGTCGAGCTGTTCATGACGATTAAGCGCTCGCCATCGTCAACACCCATCACGCCCCGCTCCCGGGCCGAATGGGAGGGGCGAGCGGGCGCTGTTCTCCAGACGCGCCGCCGGGTCGAGCGGATGACCACGCCCGAGGAAGAGGAATAGAAATACCACTGCGCGCCAGAAATCGGATGAGCTGTGCGCGCGATGTCGGCGTGTCTTGTTCTGGTTGCTCTAGTGCCCCTTTGTTGCGGAGAAGCAGCAAGATCGGAGAAGTTTTCTCCCGAGGCGGCGAGTACACTCGGAGTGAAGAACATACACGCATGCTGACGCATGGGAGGGAGGCGCTATGGGCAACGTGATCATCGGCGCGACGATGTCGCTGGATTGGTTTATGAGTGATCGCGATGGGGATGTGAGTCGCTTGTATCCCGATCTGGAATCGTTGCGACAAACAGCTATGTTACAGGAAGAAATCCAGATGACCGGCGCGGTGGTGATGGGACGGCACGCCTACGATATGGCTGATGGAGATCTCACGGGGTACGAATATCAGGTGCCAATCTTCGTCCTAACCCATCATGTACCGGAAACAGCCCCCGAAGGACAGAACGATCGGCTGACGGTTACTTTCGTCACCGATGGCGTTGAGCGCGCTATTACGCAGGCAAAAGCAGTGGCGGGGGACAAGCATGTCATGGTGGTAGGCGGCGCGAATACCGCTCAGCAATGTCTACGCGCCGGGCTGGTGGACGAGATCCATATTGGCATTGTTCCCGTCCTTCTGGGTGACGGCCTTCGCTTTTTCGAGCCTCGCGCCAATGAGCAGATGGGACTCGAACGAACGCGGATATTCGAGTCCCCGACGAGAACCGATCTGTGGTTTCGCGTGGCCAAATGACAACGATAGACGGCTTACGGGGCGTTTGGAGGCGGTGGCCATCAACGCCTGGTTCTATCTCTTGGATGTCTCGGCCTGTACTCCTGGACATAATAGACGACCGCGGCAAAGAGGTTGAGCAGAATGAAGACGAATGTCCACGTCTGCTTGGCGCTCGTTGGCAAGTCGTTATTGTCGAGCATGTCCCGGAACATCCATCCCCAAAATGCCAACCCCACTATCAGTATTAGAAGTGACGGTATGAGCTGAACCAGGGAGATCGTCCCGTGTGGGGTGAATATCCCTGGTGGAGGGGACACTGTAAAGAACATCCCATGCTCCTTTTGCTGGTCCAGCTTGCTCGTCAGAAGTGGCGAGCAGCGCCTGACTGGCGCATCTGGCGCACGATGTGCTACCATGGCGCGGGTTCGGGCGCCGCATCCGCATCTTGGATGTCGGCTTGCCTTCTTTTAGAGTCTACCGCACAAACGTGCTACATGCTACGGCCTTCTCCCGCGCCTCTCGGCTAGCCACGCATGTCAGGTGTGGAAGTCAGAGGGGCAGTCCGCTACTTCGCGCCAATTGCCTCCTCGAAATGATAGACCTCCTGCCGGATGGTATCGAGGCTCGCGCGCCAGAAGTCGGGCGTGCGCGTGTCGATGCCAAAGCGCGCGGCGAGAGTCGCCGCATCGGCCAGCCCTGTCGAGGAGAGCAGATCGTCATACTGTGCTCGGAAGGCGTCCGGGTCCTGGCGGTAGCGGGCGTAGAGCCCCAGGCCAAAGAGCAGGCCGAACATGTAGGGGAAGTTGTAGAACGAGCGCCCGGTGCTGTAGTAGTGCGGCTTCATCGCCCACATATACGGATGGAGTTGGTTGGGGTCCAGGCCGTCCCCGTATGTCTCGCGCTGCGCCTGAAGCATCATCTCGTTCAACTCGTCCACGGAAAGCTCGCGCATGCGGCGCGTCTCGAAGACGCCTTGCTCGAACAGGAAGCGACTGGTGATATCCACCACGACCTGACACGAGCCCACGAGCGACGCTTCCAGAATCTCGATGCGCTCCTGTGGGGCGGCGTTCTTGAGCGCTGCCTCGCGCACAATCGTCTCGCAGAAGATGCTTGCGGTCTCTGCCAGCGTCATCGGTGTGTTGCGCTGAAGCATCGTGCGGTGCGCCAGGTTCATGTTATGGTAGCCGTGGCCAAGCTCGTGGGCGAGCGTACTCATACCGTCATAATTCGCCTTGTAGTTGGCAAAAACACGCGATTCATCCGCTCGCAGTGGCATGCAGAAGGCTCCATCGCGCTTGCCGGGACGTGGCTCGGCATCGATCCAGTGCTCGCGGAAGGCTCGGGAAGCGTAGTCGCTGAGTCGCTGTGAATAGCTGCCAAATTGCTGGACGATGAACTGCTCGGATGCCTCGAATCTCCAGACGCGATCAGACGTCCCAACAGGCGCGATCAAGTCATACCATGCTAGCACTGGCAACCCAAGCGCGCGTGCCTTGGCATGGAGATAGCGGCGGAAGTCGGGAAACGATTCACGTGCGGCGGTGAACATCGCATCGAGCGTCTGCCGGTCAATATTCGCATCGAAGAGCGCCTCATCCAGCGGTGTCATCCACCCTCGGCGCGCGCTGAGGGTATTGACCTCGCCTTTGATGCTATTCATCGCCGCTGCCAGCGGCACGGCAACACGCTCCCACGAGGCTAGCTCCGCCTCGTAGGCGCGACGGCGCGTCTCGCGGTTGGGATCGGCGGCCATATTGCGCACGATGCTCATCGGCAGGGTTTCGATAACGCCGTCAATCTCGATGGGCACACCCAGTTGCGAGGTGACATTGCCGTGGAGCTTTGCCCAGGCAGCACCCCCTGTCACGTTCAACTCGGCGGCCAGCGCCTCTTCCGCTGGCGACATGAGATGCTCGGCCTCAATCTTCGCCTGCCGCAGCACAAACGCGTGCTCGGCGGCAACACGTGAGCGTTCGATCAGGTTCTCGACATCCAGCGAGCCAATCCACGCGGTGAAGCGTGTGCCAAGCTGGTAGAGCCGGACACTGTGCTGTTGTAGCTCGCTGTACTTTGCCTGCGCCAGGTTGTCGCGGGAGTCGGTGGAGACGAAGGCATGGATATAGGCGCTCAGCGTGCGATAGTCGGCCAGTACCGCGTTGTAGCGCTCAACGACGCGCTCGAACGTCTGTATGGTGGCGTCATCCATTGACTGTGACTCACGCTTGCCGACGTGCTCCTGGTCGAAAAGCTCGCTCAGGGAGACGATTTCCCCAGTCACGGACTGAAAGCCCGCGGCAAACTCAGGAGAATCCAGCCCCGGATAGACGACGGTCATATCCCAGTGCGGAAGGTTCATGGATGTTGCCACCAATCTGCTCCTTGACTATGCTTGTACTCATCCGTATGCCGCTGGGCGCTTTGCGGGTAGCCCAGGTTGCCGAATGCGTGTTGGCGCGGCCACAGCCGCCAGCCGCTCCGCAATTGTAGCATCTTCTCCTGTGGGCGGTCATCCTGACGGCTCATGAGGTATCTTGTCGAGAGTGATCGTTTCCGGCTACAATGGTTGCGCGATGAAACTACCGATGAGCTCTACTTCCCGCCATTCTCTCCACCGCAGACGGATCATGTCCGTGAGTGCGGTACTGCTGGTTATGTCTCTCGCTGTGGTGCTGATCTCTGGCTGTGGTCTGGAAAGCGGCAGCGAGACGATTGCCTTCCTGCGGGGCAATACGCTCTGGGCAACCAACCCTGATGGCTCCAATCTGCGCAAGCTGGCGCAAGGCAACATCGTCAGCATGTCATGGTCGCCGGATCACCACCAGTACGTTATGCGGTTTGCCAGATCGCCCGCATGGCCCTCGCCGCTGGGTCCGCTAGGAGCACCAGATGCCCCCGGTGATCTGAACGTGGGGAGCGTAAACGGCGGCGCTACGATTCAAATCACGCCGGCGCTGCAGGGGCTGTTACGCAGTGATGCCTGGTGGAACGCGGATGGCAATCGTCTGCTCTATCGCGAGTCTTACGAGGGCGCTGGCTCCGTGGGCGCAACGTACATCGTCTCGCAGGCTGATCAGCCTGTCGGTATCGCGCGCAAGCCGGTCGCTCAGAACGCTGGGATGCCAGTGCTCTCGCCCGATGGCAGCCGCATTGCCGCAGTAGATGACAGGGGGAATGTCTCCCTTGGCACACCCGGAACGTCGGGGAAGGTGGTAGCAAGGGGTGCGCTGCTGACTCTGCCTGGTGGTAGTCGTCCTGCCCGGCTGCTCTGGCAGCCACACCACGATGCGCTGCTCTATCTGCAGGCTGGCGCGCAATCTGCGGTTGGGCTGAAACTGCTGACACTCAGCGGCACGACACGAACGCTGGGCGAGGTGAGCGGGCTGCTCGACCTCTCGTTCTCGCCGGATGGCTCGCGTCTGCTGCTGCGCACGACACAGGGCTTCATGGTCTGGAGTGTCGCGCAACCAGGCAAGCCGGAGTTCGCGTGGACGGAGAGCGACCCCGCTGCCATGCCATGGTGGTCGCCCGCAGGGGAGCGTATCCTGGTGCAGGATAGCTCCGGCTGGTGGCTGGTAGGTATCGCCAGCCGCACGGTGCGCGCTCTGTTGACCTTCCCGGGCGTGGGGCCAACCGACATCTCACATGTCGCCTATTGGCATCCCGCCGCTGGCAGTCCCTGGAATGGTGCGGGCGACCGTTTTGTCTTTGTGGCCAGCACCCAGGCCCGCTGGCAGGGCAAGCCGCTGCCTGCGCCACACGTGAGTACAACAGGGCTGTACGTCGCTGATCCTTCCAGCGGTGCACGTCCGGTGCTGATCGATAGTGGTGCTGACCGTTCGCCGCAATGGAGCTATCTTGATCCTTCGACCGCATTTCTGGTCATGGCATGACGTTGCGCATCAAGCGGAAGGAAGAGGCTATGTCTGCACAGGACGGTAATGGCCAGCACACGCACGATGACGATCTGGACGCGCTGCACGACAATGAGGACTTTGATCCAGCCGAATATAATACGCTCGTTGAGCTTGAGCGGCTGGAAAGCCTCGAAGAAGAGATGAATGAGCTGGGCGTTACGTCGCTCGATGACATCCGGCGCCGTATCGAGGAACTGAACGCCCAACTCGACGAGGAGCAAAAGGGCTAGCCCAAGCCGTCCCTCTAGCCCTCTCCTCGAACCGGTCAGGTGCCGCCGAGCTGGCGATGCGCCGCACCTTTCATGTGTACCATACTGTACTATGCGGTGCGGGCGGCGATTGCCTCGATCTCGACCTGCGCGCCTTTGGGGAGCTCCGCCACGGCGACGGTCGAGCGCGCGGGCGGCTCGTCGCCGAAATAGGTCGCGTAGACCTCATTCATCGTCGTGAAGTTGCTCATGCTCGTCAGAAAGACGGTCGTCTTGACGACGCTTGCAAGCGAGCCGCCAGCTGCTTCGAGCACAGCCGAGAGATTTTGCAGCGCGCGATGCGTCTGCGCCTGCACATCACCTTCTATCAATTGACCGGACGCTGGGTCGAGCGCGATCTGGCCTGATGCGTAGATCATCCCGTCGAGGACGATTGCCTGGCTGTATGGGCCGAGCGCGGCGGGAGCGGCGGTCGTGGCGATTTTCGAGCGTGGCACGGTATATCCTCACCTTCCCTGTAATAATCTGCGACACCTGCAAACATTTCGCAAGCAACGCTGTTCATTATAGCGCTCTGCCTAGTGCTCTGCTCCCCTGATTTGGCTCGTCTCGCGCATCCTGTGATAGAGTGACTTTCAGGGTGGATGGAGTCTTCAGAGCAATAGGAGCTTCCAGATGGAGCCGGATCTGTTGGAATGGTTTGCTGCGGAGGGGCTTGTGCGCTATTCGGCGAGCGCAAGCGAGGATGGCGAGGTCATCGAGAAGGTACACCCGCCTCTGGTGGCGCTGGGGCCGCGTGATGATGACTTCGTGCTTCCGCCGCATCCAGACATGCTGCGCTATGCTGGGAAGCGTCTCCATGAGATGCGCCTGCAAGACTATAACGAGTTCCTTTTCCGCTGGTTTGAGGTCGCGCTTCGTGCCGGAGATGTTTGCTGTGCCAACTGCGGGCGTGTCTTGCGCGACGAGCCGAATCTGCCGCCAACGGATACCTGGGATGCTATTTTCGTCGAGAAAGATCTGGTCGCGTGGATGCTGGTGCATTTTGACTGTAAGCGCTGGCTCGCCAAGAAGCTCAAGGGTGTCCAGTTGTTTGACCTGAACCCACGCGAGACGCCAGACTATATGCTCTCTATGTCCGCGACGCGCCGGTAGAGGCGCCGCGACGAGGCCGGGAGATTGCACGATCATGTCACAACAGTCGAGTGAAGACATTCGTCGGGAGCCGCCCGATAAGGCTGGCGTTGCCGCGATACTGGACGAGATCGGCACTCTGCTGGAGCTCGACGGTGGCAATCCCTTCGAGGCACGCGCGTACCAGAATGCCGCGCGGGCGCTCAATAACGCCCAGGGCGATATCGTGGACCTGGTGCAGAGTGGTGCGCTGTCGAAGATGCCGGGGATGGGCAAGACGCTGGTGGCCCGTATCACGGAACTGGTTACGACAGGCAGGATGGCTCTCTATGACGAGTTGCTGGAACGGGTGCCCGTAGGGCTGCGCCAGATGACCCGAATTCCCGGCCTCGGCCCCAAGCGGATACGCCAGATCTATGAAGCGCTGGGTGTCAGCACGCTCGACGAGTTGAAGGCTGCGGCTGAGGAGGGCAAGATCGCGTCACTCCCTGGCTTTGGCGGCAAGAGCCAGGAGAACATCCTCAAAGGGCTGGAATTCCTGGCAAGCCATCAAGACCGGACGCTCTATCCGGATGCCGAGGCGCAGGCTGAGTCGGTTGCGGCCATCTTGCGGGCGCTCCCACAGGTGGTGCGGCTGGAAGTGGCGGGCAGCATCAGGCGGCGCAAAGAGGTTGTTGGTGACATTGATATCGTCGGCAGTGTGAAGCGGCTGGAAGATCGCATACCCGTTATGGACGCGCTGCTGGCGCACCCTCTTGTCGGAACCGTCACTGGCAGCGGCGAGACGAAGACCAGCGTTGTGCTGCGGTCGGGAATCGCACTTGACTTGCGGCTGGTTACAGATGACGAGTTTCCTTATCTGCTCCATCACTTCACCGGCTCGAAAGATCACAATCACGCGCTCCGCAGCCGGGCACGCCTCGAAGGCATCAAGATCAATGAGTATGGCATCTTCCGCGATGACCAGTTGATTCCCTGCGCCGATGAGCGCGAAGTCTATGCGGCGCTGGGGATGACGTATATCGTGCCGGAGATGCGCGAAGACCGGGGGGAGATCGAGGCAGCGCTCCAAGGGGATCTCCCTCGCTTGATAGAGGAATTGGATATGCGCGGCATCCTGCATGTCCACAGTACCTGGAGCGATGGGAAGGTTTCAATCCGCGAGATGGCCGAGGCGACTATCGCGCTGGGCAAAGAGTATCTGGGTATGTGCGATCATAGCAAGTATGCCGCCTATGCCGGAGGGCTGGATGCCGATGCTGTTCGCCGCCAACACGCCGAGATCGACGCACTCAACCGGGAGTACGAAGGGCGGCTGCGTATCCTCAAGGGGACTGAGTGCGATATTCTGCGCGACGGCACGCTGGACTATGACGAGGAGACGCTGGCAAGCTTCGATTTCGTCATTGCTTCGATTCACAGCAATTTCAATCTCACCCCGGAAGACCAGACGCAACGTCTGATTCGGGCGATGGAAAACCCCTATTGCTCGATTCTGGGTCACCCAACCGGCAGGATTCTGCTGCGGCGAGATGGCTATGGGCCAGACCTGGAACGCGTCATCACGCGTGCTGGTGAGTTGGGGGTGGCAATCGAGCTAAACGCCGATCCCAACCGCCTCGACCTCGATTGGCGCTGGCATCGCTTCGCCACAGAACGTGGTGTGCGAATCCCTATCTGCCCAGACGCGCACACCACCGAAGGGCTCAAGAATGTCCGCTATGGCATTGGAGTCGCGCGCAAGGGTTGGCTCACCCCGAAGGATGTCCTCAATACCCTTGCGGTGGATGATCTGTTGGCGTTCTTCGCCGAGCAGCGACGCCATAAGGGTGTGTGAGTGGGTGTGAGGAGTCGCTCGCTCACTCCATCACCCGTGACGAGGCCTACTCGCGACATGCCTATCCCCGTGCGTGCTGGGGACCAGGCAAGCCAGGGATTATGCTGGAATAGGCAGGCGTTGCATGGTCTCGTCAACCACGCGCACCAAATCGTCTACCGTGAATGGCTCGGCCAGAATAGGTACCGACAGATGCGCCAGCAACCGACCGAGCGCGGCTTCAAGATGCTCCGGCGTTGGAGTCACGATCACGAAGGCGTGCTCGTGTCCAGCACGGGAATCCCAGGCAGCCGCTCCGAGGAACGCGACCCCATCCGTTCCGGTCATGATGTTGTTGAAGAGTGCAACGGTGAAGAGCGTTACCATAGCCCCCTGGCTCGTTCGTAGAATCGCCAGTCCGCTCTCGACATCGTCGGCTTCCATGATGGTGTGGCCAGCGGCCTCCAGTGATTGCCGCATCATGGTTCGCGCGGCCCTGTCATTGTTGACGATCAGAATCGGTATGCTCACGGTACGCAATCCTCTCTAGGCGCATATCAGAAAGATATGCTAGGGGTTTCTCATGAAGATGTACCCGATGTCCGTCACAGCCCCAACACAACGAGGCATTGGTGTCACACGGCGAAGTCACATATGAGGCGGTTCAGGCTGATCGGTTGTGCACCCGCAGTCATGCAGTCATTGCCTGTGGGGCTGCCTGGGTTAGCGCAGGTGTTTATGTCGTGACCGGAGGATAAGCAGCAGGATATAGGTACCGAATCCACCGGAGAACATGAGGACGAGCAGGAATAGCAATTCAATCATGATATCCCAGTTCGTGGGGTGATATGCCGACAAGAGCACGGCAAGCCCAACAGTAAATGCCGCTGCGAGAATGCCGAGTGTCAGCCGGTTGGTTAATTGCTCCATACGATCAAGAAAAGGCTCAAAGCTCTGGGGCTGAATATTAATCTCAAATCCGCCCCGCTCGATATCCCCTAAAATGTGTCGCAGTTGTTGCGGTAGGGCCATAACCATTTCAAGTGCATCGATCCCAACCAGCATCATCTGGCCGGTCCATTGGCGTAGCGAAAAGCGGCGGCGCAGCAGTTCTTCGGTGAAAGGTATATAGACGTCCATAAGGTTGAAGTGCGGATTCAACCGGACGCCCAGGCCCTCACTCATGCCGAGTGTCTTGACAAGCAGCGCGAGATCAGGGGAGAGCCGTAGATGATGCCAGCGCAGAATCGTCAACAGCTCATTCAACATGATGGTGAGCTTGACGTCTCCCAAGGCCCTATCACAGTATCGGTCGAGCATGTGCTGCATATCACGGCGCAGTCGGTTGCGGTCTACGTGAACCCGCGTCCGTCCCAGTTCGAGCACTACATCGGCGAGCTGTCCCGCATTCCGATGTGAGATCGAAAGCAGTAACCGGAGCAGAATGTTCTGCTCCGCAGTATCCAGTTCTCCTGTCATCCCAAAGTCGATCAACGCAATGCGCCCTTCCGGCTCGACGAATAGATTGCCCGGGTGAGGATCGGCATGGAAGAAGCCATGCTCCAGAATCGTGGTGAGCAACACGTGGGTCGCGTGGTGGGCGATGCTGACGCAATCCAATCCTGCCGCTTCGAGCGCCTCGACATCACTGATCTTGATGCCTGTAATGCGTTCGAGAGTGAGGATACGAGCCGTCGTTGTATCCCAATAGACCGTGGGTATGTGGACGGTTGGATCGCTAGCTAAGTTGGCCGCAAAGCGCTCAACATTGCGCCCCTCATGCAGATAATCGAGTTCTTGACGAAGCGTTTGGGCGAACTCCTGCGCAATCGCCAGCAAGTCGTACTGTTTAGCGATGGACCAGCGACGCTCGGCAACCGCGGCGAGATCTATCAGGATGTGGAGATCCTCCTCCACCTGCTCGACCACTCCGGGCCGTCGCAGCTTCACCACCACCTGAGTACCATCAGGGAGGGTGGCAAGGTGCACCTGTCCGATGGAGGCTGATGCCAGTGGCTCTATCTCAAAGCTCGCGAATGTCTCTTCGATGGGGCGCCCCAATTCCTCCTCGACAGTCTTACGCACGTCTTCGGACGGCATGGGAGGCACGCCGTCCTGCAACTTGACAAGCTCGTCCAGGTACGGCTGAGGTAAGAGGTCGCCACGCGTTGAGAGAATTTGGCCAAGCTTGATGAACGTGGGACCCAGCTCCTCGATGGCCAATCTCAAATGTTCCGGACGAGTGAGGTGGTGTGAACTTCCAGATGCTGCTACTGGGTGGAAGGGGAGCAAATCCTCAGGGTTGTGCGAGCCAAGCATAAAGCCAAGACCATGTCGTCCGATGACATCAACGATTTCCCGATAGCGCTTGCGGTGACTGTGCGCTGATTTGGCGGCCTTTGTAACCGTTGAGGCTGTCATGGCTCTGCCTCCTGTCGTCACCTGTCCCCTGAGACCGAGATGCGACCAGCCCGTGCGCTATTCAGGTGACGGAGCCCAAGAAGACGAAAATAGCGATTCGTGAAGAGATTCCCTCGCCAGAGAGCGGCGACCACTCCACGAATGCTACCTTGCCGCGGGTGACGACATACCATCACCCGCGAGCATTCAACGCTATTTGGTAGTTACTACTTGTTTGACCTGTACGGGGATTGTGTGCTCCTTGCTCTCCTCACCTTTGGCGATGTGGATTGACAGGACGCCGTGCTCATAGACGGCCTTCACCTTCTCAGGATCAAACCGCCCTGGGAGAGTAATGGTGCGTCCGACCTCGGGCAGGAAGCGGTCAATTCGCTCGCGACGCAGGTACGTCACCTCTTTATCGATATCCTTGTGAGTTTTGCGTCCGGCGCGGATGGTGACGGTATTGCCCGCCGTTGTGATCTGGACATCCTCCGGGCGAATCCCGAGCAGCGAAGCTTCAATGACGTACTCATCGCCCGTCTCGATCACATCTACCGGGAACGTGCGTCCCAGCAGGAACAGCGCGCGCTCAGGGCCAGTCACGCCGTCTTCCATGAATCGAGTTACCGCTTGCCGCAGTGGTGCGAACGCATCGATGGGATCTCGGGTTACATTGGCCATTCTCGTACCTCCTCTAGGCAGGGCGAGGCTCGTATCATTTGGGGTGACTTCCCCCTGCCTGCTGCTATTGGATGATACGCTCCTCCCAAATCAATCACCTTTAGCCAGGCTGCTGTCTCAGCTTCGTCACGTATCCTGGCGCTTTACGTTCCGCGCACGCCTGCCGTTGCTCGTCATTGCTCAGGGCGCCAGCAACTGGTCGAGGGAGACGATGTTATATCCCTGGCTCTGGATGTATGCGATCACATTCGGCAGCGCCTCTGGCTCGTGCAGACTGCCAACGTGCATCAGGATGATCTTTCCCGGTCCAAGCTGGCTTTTGACGGTATTGAGGATTGCCGCCGCGCTGGTCGCGTTGTCCCAGTCCAGCGTGTCAATGCTCCACATGACTGTGTAGTAGCCGATGCCAGCAGCCGCGTTCACGACCCCGGTGTTGTAGCTGCCATACGGGGGCCGGAAATACGGGCGCGAGGAAATGCCTCCAGCGCGGTCAGCGATGATCTGGTTTGTCAGGCCCAGTTGATAGCAGACATAGTTGTTCGAGCGGACGGGATTCGCCAGGTCTGGATGGTCAACGGTATGGTTGCCGATCACGATATGATCAGTGACGACACGGTCAATGACTGACTGGTGCGCCTGCGCCCATTCAGCGGTGAAGAACCAGGTTGAGGGCGCGTTAGCCTTTTCAAGCGTGCTCAGCAGCGAGAAGGGCTGCCCTTCGGCGCCGCCCGCGTCAAACGTCAGTGCGACCTCTTTTCTGCCCGAAGTGCCACGCGAGATGACTCTGGGCGTCACTGGTGTGATACCAGGAAGCGCGCACGGTGAGGGTGACATCGGCGTCAGTATCGCCACATTCAAGTGGTGCGCACTGTCGGTGCCCGCCCATGCCATGAGCATCAGGCTTGGTCCGCTGATGAACCCAAGGGCAGGCGGCCCAAATGCCTGCTCATTCAGGATGACCCTGGTATTCGTGGGATCTGGCCAGGACGGAAACGACCGGGTGTACTGGAAGTTCAAGGACCGCGCCGCGTTTCCTCCGGTCCAGGCGAGATAGTGAGGGGGCATGTTGTAGTAATTGCCGACGATCCCCATCATGCTCGGCGCCGAGTAGCTCCAATCGCTAAGGATCGTTGCGGCACTCCAACTGCTGGAGCCGCTCGCGCTCGTTGATTTCGAGAACGCAATACGGTTCGCGGGCGACGTGGCAATCCAGCTCAGCAGGAACTCTGAGCGCGATGCCTCATAGCTCAGGCTTGGTCCTGCCAGGCTGCTGAAGCTCCAAAGGGTGGATTTTGGGCCCTTTGCCAGGCCGTTGCTCGTGGCGACCGCCATCACATTCAGACTGCGGCCAGAGTTCGAGCCAGTCCAGGCGAGGTACAGATTGCCATTGGCCGCTACAAGCGCTGGACTAAACGGGCTGGTCTCTCCCCAGAATGTCAGCTTCGTCCGCACGCCGTAGACGTCATACAGCACGTTCAGCGTGTGGGCGCTATCAGTGCCAATCCACGCGACAGCAACTTTGCCACTCGTGGTTCGTGTCACCGCTGGTCGTCTGGGTGAAGTCTCCGCGAGACCGACTTTGCTGTAGAATTTCGTGCCGATTGCGGTCATCATGACGTTGAGATGCTGCGTGGGATCCGTCCACGCCAATACTCCGCGGACGGTGCCGCTGGTGGTTGTCCAGAGCGATGGGCCATCACTGCTCGTCTCACTAAGAATGGCTTTTGTAATTTCAACAGACGATGCTGAGAGCGCCTGGGGAGTCTGGGCTGGTGATGCGTGCGCCGTTGGGAGTTGCGTAGTGTCGAACAGGGCAAGGTTCACCAGGAGCAGCAGCGCGGCGCCAGCAATAAGACGCCGGATTCGCATGGCGCACTTCCTTTCATGGGGCTAAGCGCGACGCTCCTTGTGGCTCTATGCGCTGGGCCATTTGCTCAGAGGTGTCTGCCGATCCGTTCGCGTTCGGGAAAAGCCGGGAGGAGCGCCTGATAGCATGGTTCCTCTCTCAGAAAGGCATAGGGCGCTCACAGCAGAGTATCGTGAGCCCGGCGAGAAATCACAATCGATTCACGATACTCCGTACGCTGCTCTAGGGAAGGACACCGCGCAGTGGTCCGGCGAAAGCGCGCTATACAGGCATGACATGACCCGCTGATGCTATACCATCTGCTGGCCATCGCAATTGTGACGCGTTCTTGATGGAATGGCAGCGTCTTGTGATTCTGCCTGGATGGCAACGTGGCCTGTTGTATGCGAGTGCGGAGTTCGCGCGCAGTCTGCCTGAGGCGTCCGGGCATGGGCGAACGTGCGAAATCCGGGTTAACGCTGTGGATTCTGGTCGAAGGAAGAAAGACATGTTGGCACCGCCTCGTATTGCGTCGCCCAGCCGGTGGCATGTCACCAGGCTTGTCTGGATTGCTGAGCTATTGCTTATCCCGCTCTCGAATAACGTCGTGGCGCTGATCACGTGGAGATACCATCTCGACCTCTTCCCCGTCCTCGCGGCAATTCTCTATACCTATATTGGCATCAGGCACCTGCGCATACTCCCATTTGGGTTTGTCTGGAGCGTGCGCAGCCTCATCATCGGCGCGCTCGCGGGTCTCTTGCTGGCATTGCCCCCGATAATCTTCTTTCTGCATCCGATCTTTGTGAGCAATGTGGACTACGGGCCGGTTGCTAATATGTCGGTGAATGGGCTGATACGCTATACGCTCATGGATCTTCCCTTCCTTACGGCCATTATCGAAGAGCTGGTTTTTCGACACTGGTTGTTTTTCGAGGCAAAGTCGCCCCTGCGCACAATTCTCATCAACGCGTCGCTCTTTACCGTCTGGCATGGCGTTGCTGGCTTCATTGCCGTGGGAGCCACCCAGTTTGGGAAGAGCCTTCCAACTCTCTTGCTCTCGTATCTGGGATCACTGGCCGCGGTCTTTGTTGGAGGCGTCGTCTTTGCCTGGGTCCGCCACACGACGGGCAGCTTTGTCTACTCGGCGCTGACACATTGGCTGAGCGATGCCGCCATCGTTCTGGCGATCTGGATTGCGGCGCGCATTGGAGGCTAATCGTCACACTCGTCACATGGCCATGTGATGCCTGGCTTTGGTCGTGTGCGAGGGCTTCGGTTTCAGCCCGAACAGCAGACGCAATACCGGCACACGCTTGATCGCGAACTCGTATATGCCCAGGGTCAGCGCCAGTGTTGCGAGAACAATTGTGGGGAGTGTTACGATTCTTGATAATTCTCCCTGGGTGACGGTTAGGCCCACGAGGATGAGAACGGGCATATGCAGGACATAGAGCGGATATGCGGCTTCATTGAGGTAGACTAGCAGAGCATTGCTGACAGTTAAGAAGCGCAGCCCTACGCTCAGCACCCCTGCGACCAGCAGCCATTCGCTCTCGGCGCGCAGAAATATCATCAGGATGCCGCCAGGGGTGATCTCAGTCACGGATGCGAGGTGGCCCAGGGGCGTCTGTAGCAAGATATAGCCGATGATCCCAATCGCGAGCGCAGCACTACCGTCGCGTTGGATGGTCCGCAGCAGTCGCGGTGAGGCATAGATGAGATAGCCTAGCACAAAGCACATCATGAAAACGCCGAGTTGTGCCCAGAGTTCGTAGGTGCCCCAACTGGCGTCTGGGAATGATCTGCCGGACAGCCGGAACCATGCGGCGGCAAGGATACGAGGCGTGGCGATCGCCAGACCAAGCAGCAACGTGCTTCCAGGCCAGTCGAAGAGCCGGGATAGACGCTCGATGAATCGCATGCCGCCTTCGCTCCGGAGCCAGAGCAGCAGTGGTAAAGTCGCCAGCGCGTAGAGCAGCAGCCGCGGGATGAACCAGAGGTGACCCCAGAAGACAGTCTCACGCACGATCGAGAAGTGTGTGAGGAAGTAAGCGTATCCTTTCAGGTATACGGGGTAGAACGTGATGAAGCTTTCGTCGCCGTGTAGCCCTACATCGGGAATGATACCTATTCCGATGAGCTGTGGGTAGACGGAAACAATCGCGTAAACTTGTATCGGAATGATGACGAGTGTCGCGAACAGGAACGGAACAAACAGACGCAACAGGCGCTCGCCCACATACTGGCGCGCCGTTCTGCGTCCCAGGGCGAACCAGGTGCCTGCTCCCGCTACGAGGAAAAGCAGGGACATGGGCCAGAGCCCAAAGAATTCGGAGAATATGGTTAGGACCTGACTGGTTGGTTCACCCTGGACGTAGGAGACGATGGCTACCGCAAACAATCCAACCACATGAAACGGGATGAGGCCGACGATGATGAGCACGCGAAGCCAGTCCAACTCGGTACGCCGGGGGGGAGTCGGGGCAATTGCATCGCGGTTGAGATGGGCGCTGGGTGCTGGCGATATCATGCTACCCCTCCAGGCAACCTGTCTGAGTTGCGCGCCGTCTGTGGTGTTCGTGCCTCTGGGCCAGCCAGAATGCGCGTTCCGTTCGCTTTAGTCGTCTCACGATTTCGTCACGATGACGTCACCAACGGACAGCCCGGTATCACAGTTCGCTCTCGCCCACCCCATCACTTGCCGCTGCTCTCCTGGAACGCGCGCTTCTGCGGCGATCACCGCCTATTACTCGTACGCCCGGCGACGCATCAACCATCGCTTGACGAACTCGACCAGTAAGAGGTAGACGGTCGTGGCGACGACAAGGAAGAGAAAGAAGCCGCCAGGCAAAGGCACAAAGCCGAGTGGGGCTGCAAGGGGGGTAAAAGGCAGGATGATGCCGACACCGACGACCGCCAGGATAGTTGAGAGCAGTGGTCCGCTCGGACGGCTGCGCAAGGGATTGCCAGCGGTGCGGATGACGACGAGCACGAGTGTTTGCGTCGCCAGCGACTCAACGAACCAGCCGGTATGGAAGAGTGCCTCTGAGGCATGAAAGATCGCCAGCATGACGAAAAAGGTCAGAAAGTCGAAGGCAGAGCTGATTGGTCCAATATAGACCATGAAGTCGCGAATCAAGGCAATTTGCCAGCGGTGTGGCTTGCGTATGAATGTCGCATCGACATGATCGGTTGGGATAGTGATTTGCGCGACGTCATACAGAAAGTTGTTGAGCAGGATTTGCGTTGGCAGCATAGGCAGGAACGGCAGAATCAGCGCGGAGCCAGCCATGCTGAACATGTTGCCGAAATTCGAGCTGGTGCCCATCAGCAGGTATTTCATGACGTTGCCAAAGGCCCGCCGCCCTTCGAGCACGCCCTGATGCAGCACCCGCAGATTGTGCTCAAGGAGAATGATTTCAGCGGCATCTTTCGCGATGTCCACGGCGCTCGCCACAGAGATGCCTACGTCCGCGACGTGTAGCGAGGGAGCGTCATTGATGCCGTCGCCGAGAAACCCCACCACATGGTGGCGCCTCTTGAGGGCCAGGATGATCTGGTTCTTCTGGGCTGGCGATACTCGTGCGAAGACCTGCACCTCCTCGCACGCGCGTTCGAGCGTCACTTCGTTCATCGTGGCCAGATCGTCACCCAGGACAATGCGGCTCACGTCGATCCCCACCTCTTCACAGATATGGCGTGCTACCAGCTCGCTATCGCCGGTTAGAATCTTCACCTGGATACCGTCGCGGCGGAGCGCCTGGAGCATTTCGCGTGCGTCAGGCAGAGGTGGATCGAGAAACGCGAGGAAGCCAATGAACGTCAGGTCGCGCTCGTCAGCGATGTGATAGGTTTGCCCTGGCGGCACCACACGCTCAGCGACGGCGAGCGTCCGGTAGCCCTGGCTGGAGAGACAGGCATTCGTATCTAGGCAGCGAGCGCGTGTTTCCTCATCGAGCGGTAGCCGCTGGCCGTTGGAGAAGTACGTGGTAGAGAGCGCAAGTACGCCTTCTGGCGCGCCTTTCGTGATGAGCAGGCGGCCCTCTGACGCGTCAACGACTATCGAGAGCCTCCGGCGATTGAAATCAAACGGGATCTCGTCTACCTTGCGGAACTCCTGGTGTGCCCATTCCTCGAAGGGGTGGGCCAGGATGGCAGTGTCGAGCGGGCTACGAATTCCGGTCTGATAGAAGCTGTTGATATACGCGGCGCGTAGCGTGTCGTCAGATGGGTTGCCGAACAGATCAACGTGGAGATCGAGCACCATGTTGCCTGTCGTGAGGGTGCCGGTTTTGTCACTGCAGAGCATGTCCATGCTGCCAAAGTTCTCGATGGCTGCCAGATGCTTGACGATGACCTTCTCTCGTGCCATGTGCAGTGCGCCCTGCCCGAGGGTCACTGTGGTAATCATCGGCAGGAACTCCGGCGTCATCCCAACCGCGAGCGCCACCGCGAACAGCACCGACTCGAACGGGCTTTGGTGGTGGAATGCCAGATTGACGATGAGAACGAAGAGGACGAGGAAGACGACCGTTTGCATGATGAGGATGCCGAACTGCCGCATGCCACGGTCGAACTCGGTTTCAGGCGGGCGTGCTGCGAGCCGGGCAACGATGTCGCCAAAGGCGGTCTTGCCACCTGTTGCCACCACTTCAGCCGTCGCGGTGCCGCTTACCACCGATGTCCCCAGCAGGACGATGCCGGGCATCTCGGCCAGAGCATGCGGGCTGGCGGCCGCGCCTGTACCCTCCCACGTAGCCGTCCCCTGCGGGGCTGCTTCCTTTTCGACTGGCAGCGGCTCGCCGGTGAGCGCAGCCTGCTGCACGTACAAATCATCTGAGGTCAACAGGCGTGCGTCACCCGGGACCAGATCGCCCGCCGCCAGGTGAATCACGTCGCCAGGAACCAACTCGCGCCGTGGGATATCCTGCCAGTGGTGATCGCGCAATACTGAGCATGTCGGGGCTACCTGGGCGCGCAGCTTGTCGGCGGACTTCTGGGAGCGATAGGCCTGGATGAAGTTAATCGACACGCTCAGCAGGACCATTACCGCGATGATGATGGCGTTGACCTGTTCGCCAAGAAGCCATGTGATGACGCTGGCAATGAGCAGGATGATAACAAGCGGGTTGCGCAGAAACCCGAAGAATTGCTCCATCGCCGCGAATCGTTGCGGTCCTCCTGGCTCGTTAGCGCCGTATTGCGCGAGTCGCTGCCGCGCCTCGGCCGCGGTCAGGCCACCTTCTATACCTTCCACTGCATCTCTCGAAGGTGCGGGCATGACGGGGCTGAGGTCTGGTGTGGCTTGTGAGACGCCAGGATGTTCCTGCATCATAGTACGCCTGATTCCACAATGTCACCGATTGGCGAATCGCCACACTCTTTGCCTGAGCCACGTTGGCGATCGTTTGCGATGGCACGATGAGCGCATAAACGCATGAGCGCGTGAACCGAGTGGACCTCCTGCGAGCATGAACCACAGCTGCCAGGCATTGACGCGATGCGAGACGAGACTAGATCAGATGTAGCTCCGCCGCTGCCCGTTCCAGTTGCTCGCGGAATTGTGGGGCCGCAATCGCGATCAGGCTTCTCGCGCGTTCCGCCAGGTCACGGCCATGCAGCGCCGCGACGCCATATTCAGTTACGACGTAATGTACGTGCGCTCGCGATGTCGTCACCGCCGCACCTGGCGTCAGGAGCGGGGTGATGCGAGAGACTTCCCCGTCAATGGGTTCTAATGCGCCCACGCCGGGAACGACAGGATGAGCCGATTGCGTCGCAGCGTTGATGGACGACGAGACGCGCGCTGTCGCGGGCAGCGCGATGATTGGTCGCCCACGCGGGGAGAGCGCCGCTCCACGGAGAAAGTCCATCTGGCCCCCGACGCCACTATAGAGCCTGGTGCCGAGAGATTCCGCGCACACCTGACCGGTAAGATCGACCTGAATGGCGCTATTGATCGCCACCATGTGATCGAACTGCCGGATAATGGCTGAATTATTGGTGTAGTCCGAGGAATGCATCTCGACCATCGGGTTATCGTTGATGAAATCCAGCAGGCGCCGGGTTCCAACGACAAAACTTGCGACGATTTTGTCTCGGTCAAGCGCCTTTCTTGCTCCAGTGATGACGCCTTTCTCGACCAGATCCAGCACACCATCCGAGAACATCTCCGAATGGATGCCCAGGTTGTGGTGATCTGACAGTGCTTCAAGGACCGCATCCGGGATCGCGCCGATGCCCAGCTGCAGCGTCGCCCCATCGTCGATGAGCTCCGCGACATGCTGGCCGATGCGCATTTGCACCGGATCAGGTCGTTTCCGTTCTACCTCGTAGAGCGTGCCATCCCATCGTACTGCATGCTCCAGCCGCGACATATGGATGAAGCTATCGCCGTGTGTTCGGGGCACATGCGGATTGACGAGGGCAACAACATGAGATGCCGCGTCCACCGCCGCTCTGGTCGCATCAACCGATGAACCCAGCGAACAGTATCCGTGCGCATCGGGAGGCGAGACCTGAATGAACGCGACATCAACCGCCAACTCGCGCCCGCGCGCAAGCAGTGGCGGCACATCGGAGAGAAATATTGGGGTGTAGCTGGCGCGCCCGGCATTGACGGCCTCCCGCGTGTTTTCCGCGACGAACAGCGCGCGCAGCATGAAGTGGCCAGCCCATTTCGCGTCGGTATAAGGGGTCGGGCCATACGTATGTAGGTGGACGAGCTCAACATTGTGGAGTTCGCTGCCGCGTTCGACCAATGCCTGGATCAGCACCGTCGGCGTCGCGCATGCGCCTTGCACGAATATCCG
This sequence comes from Ktedonobacterales bacterium, assembly GCA_036378295.1. Classification (GTDB taxonomy): domain Bacteria; phylum Chloroflexota; class Ktedonobacteria; order Ktedonobacterales; family JADMIN01; genus DAHUXT01. The sequence goes on along the minus strand of DASUWS010000260.1, from coordinate 5,445 downwards.
GTGCCCAGATTGAACAACTCCTACCGCTTCGCGCGCCGTACTCCAGTTCACGCTTGCCATCACTTTCAATCGCGTTCCTGCCAGAACCTCACGACGTTCACAAGGTGCCTTCCTGATGGTCATGCTGCCTTCCAACGCTCTTATGATACATCTCCATTTCTATTCGCCGCTCCCTCCGTGACACGACTGTGATCTCCCTGGAGTTTCCCATGACCAGATTGTGAGCCGGTTCCCATATGCTCCCAGATGGGGATGGCGTGGCGTAGACCAGGCATGCTGGTGCTCACGAACGATGCGGTCTCGCTTCAAGGACCGCACCTGTGAGCGAAGAGTGCTGGAGGAGACAATCATGGATACCCCTCATGACGATAGGGAGCCAAAGGGCGACAACGGGAGTCCCAGCCAGTCGCTCCCGCCATTTGTCGCGTATCAGGTCGAAGAAGAGTCTCGTGAGAATATTGCCCTCTCTCCTGGTGATGAGAGTGTCCATTTCCGCCAGGGGAAGGTAGAGGCCGAAACCCATCGCGTCTCTGAGGAGGTGACTCGTGAGGCACGGGCGCGCCGCCGCGCAGTTGAGGCCGCCGCGCAGGGAGCAACAGTGACGGCGGTTGTGCCGTCCTTTCCGCCAGCGACAACGCTTCCCGCACCGCGGTTGATGCGCCGGTTCCTGGTTCCGCTGGATGGCTCGCTCCAGGGTGAGCGCGCCTTGCCATACGCTTCCGCGCTTGCCAGCATCTTACATGCCTATGTTGTGCTGGCGCATGTGACACCAACCGAGCCGCCAGAGGTGCTCGGTCGCGTGCTTCATCTGCCTGGCGCGCAGCGGCTGCAGGCGCAGCAGGCGTCCGCGGCTGAGGCGTTGCCCTATCTGCAACGCGTGCGAAACCAGATGGCGTTGGCAACTGAGCAGGTTGAGGTCGTGCATGTCACGGCGCCAGATGTCGCGCGCGGGCTGGGCGAGCTCGAAAAGTCCCGCAATATTGACCTGGTGTTTGTCGCTCCAGGGGTTCATTCAGACTCGGACCATATGAGGGCAGGGAGAGTGGCCGATAGCCTGATTCGCTTCGGCACAGCTCCGGTAGTGGTGGTCCCGCCTGAGGCGGATGCGGGAGTCCAGCCCATTGCGCTGCACCACATTCTGGTAACGCTCGATGGCTCACCCCTCGCGGAGCAGGCGCTTGGACTGTTGATGGGTCTGATCCAGCAGCTTCGGGAAGCAAACGGAACGATGCCTGCCGTAACGCTCTTCGCGGTCGCCGAAGATTATTCGCTGGTGAAAGACTATCAGGCGTATCTTGATGCGATATCTGGTGTGCTTGCGCGCCTGCCGCAGTTCGAGGGCGTGCGGCTGGAAACAGCCGCTCTTGTCGGCTCAGCGGCCGGGGCGATTGTCGGCGCGGTCGAACATGGTATTCGGGACGAGGAGCGACCGGATAGCGTGACCGCGCGCGCGCAGCCCTTCGACATGGTCATCATGACGACTCACGGCAGAGGTGGTATGAGCCGGTGGCTGTATGGCAGCGTCGCGGATTATGTGCTTCCGCGTGTACATGTTCCCGTGCTGCTCATGTGTCCTCGGCTTCCTGCGAACGAGTAATCAAGGGCTCCCTCGAAATGGTGCGGTAGCCAGTGAATGATAGCGAGGTCTCACATGTCTATGGACCGGATCATTGCCGACGAAGTACGCCTTGCCTACGAGAATGGCCGGAGAAACTTCCGCCATTGGGATCTGGCTCATACTGATCTGCGCGGGTTGCATCTACCGGGCGCAAGCTTCTATGGGGCCGACCTGCACGGAGCTGACCTGCGCGAGTGTGACCTCTCTGCGGCGGACTTGCGCGCGGCAGACCTACGCGGCGCACAGGTTTGCAACGCAGATCTTGAAGGCGCTGATCTTACCGAAGCGCAACTAGCAGATGCCGATTTAACCGGCGCGAATCTCTATGAGGCGAGCTTGCGGCGGGCATCGCTGGTCCGCGCGAATTTGTCCGATGCGTTGCTGGCCAATGCCTGCCTTCAAACCGCGGATCTCGCCGGCGCGATTCTGCGAGATGCGCAGCTTGTCGGCGCGGACCTGGAGAACGCCAATCTGGCAGGAGCTGTCATGATCGAGAGCGACCTGCGAAAAGCAAGCATGGAGGCGGCAGACCTGGCAGGCGCTAATCTGCGCGGGGCGAGCCTGCCGGATGCTGATCTTGCGGGCGCCGATCTGGAGGGGGCCGATCTGACCGAGGCTGATCTTTCGAGTGTCGATCTGGAGGGGGCCGACTTGCGCGGCGCGATACTCACTCGTGCCGCGCTCCGTCATGCTGACCTACGCTGCGCGGATTTCGGCGGAGCGGAGATGTCTGGGGCCATTTTGCAGGGTGCCAATCTGCACGATGTTGATCTGGCAGGAACCTGCTTTGAGCGAGGCAAGCGTGCCACGCGCTCATAGCTGTAATTGATTCTGGGTCGGTGCCCTCATCCAGAGCCAGGATGCAAACGGCGAATAAATATACGCTTGCACCGCCTGGTTATAGGATAGCGTATCCATCCGCGAGTAGAATGAGACATGGTGATGCTCGATGAACAGTCCTGAGATGGAGCCGATGGTGACTTTACCAGAGCGTCATGGACCCGAGCTTCCGAGCGATGTCGCGCGCCTTGAAGGTTCGATAACCCTGATCGACGGGACGAGCGTACACGTCCGCGCAATTCGCGCGGATGATCAAGAGCGTCTGCGCGCATTTCATCGCCAGCTATCCTCGGATACGATCATGTTCCGTTTCTTCCATTTCCTGCCGGAGCTTCCGACCGAGGATGCGGCGCACTTCACACACCTGGATTATGTCGATCGGATGGCTCTGATTGCGACCACGGGCGAAGGCGAGACGGAAGAGATTCTCAGTGTCGTCCGCTATGACCGGATCGGCGAGCAGCGGGCTGAGGTGGCGTTTGTCGTATTGGATCGCTTGCAGGGGCGTGGCATTGCGACCGCATTACTGCATCTGCTGGCTGCGTATGCTCGAACCAAAGGCATCACGACGTTCGTCGCAATAACGATGGGCAGCAATGCGCGCATGATCGAGGTGCTGCGCAACAGCGGTTTCCCGTGGACCGCACACTACAGTGATGGATCGCTGGAAGTGGACCTGGATATCACGAACGCGCCCGCGCAAACGCTCCACGGGTAATCGCCCGGATGTGACGGATGCGCGCTGACAGGCGGGACGTGACTGCTCCCGTTTCCCTTGTCGCTCAGCCCTGCCACCTGTGTGCTCTCCTACGCCACTATAGATATGGGTGCTAGGGGTGCGCTGGAGTCACCATGTCCGGAGTGCCCGTGACGGCGGGCACGGTAACGAGAGGCGAGGCTACCGGTGGAGGTGGCGTGCAGGTCGCGCGGCTCAGAAGGGGCAGAAGGCTGAATCCGCCCCAGGCACTGCCTAGCACCGAAGGTAGCGACAGAGCCAGCAGCAGCATAATGGGCATGGGCACACGAAGGACGCGCAAGGGGCGGTGTATGAGCGGTTCCAGTTGCTCTCTCCTCACCGGTGGGGCAGTGACCGCGACCGCCTCCTGAGTCAGTGGTTAGAGGATGCGTAGAGGATGAGGTGGCTGGGCGCGCTGAGGCGTTGCCCATTCCAACGCGCTGGTAGCTCCACTCTAGCAAGGCGGTCAAGCGAGCAGGAATCAGACTCAGGCTCAGCGGCGCGAGAGCCGCCCAGTGGTGGGTTCCGGTGTTGTGCTCCAGCAGGTGGTAATGGGCGAGACAGTGAAAACCCTGGTTGGATGGCACGCTTTCGCTCCCTCACCCGTGACGATAAGTGCCTGTCCAATATGCTAGCCAGGTTATGCTCGCTTCGTTGGCTACTCAGCTTTTCAGCTTGGATCTGCTGAACCACTCGTCGAAGGTGGTGGAACCAATGCGTGGATTCGCTCCGGGAGTGAGCGATTGATCGTTCAACACGGCGCCATAGTAGCGTGCATTGCTATCCGCCACAACCTGGCGTGAGTCGCCCGATTTAGCCAGGAACCGTTTCACCAGTTCCGCCAGGCTGACTCGTTCAGGACCGGCAACTTCGACGATACCATTCACCGGAGGACTCACGGCAATGGTAGCCAGGGTCGCAGCCACGTCATCGGACGCAATCGGCTGTACTAGCGCAGGCGAGGCGTGCACTGTTTGCCCAACAGTGCCTTCCTGTGCAATGCTGTCTAAGAACTCGAAAAACTGGGTTGAGCGGAGAATCGTGTAGGGGACGGGGGATTCCTCGATCAGGTGTTCCTCCGCCAGTTTCGCACGGAAGTAGCCGATTTCCTGGAGACGGTCCGTGCCAACGACCGACAAAGCGACATGATGTTTGATACCAGCCTTCACTTCAGCAGAAACGATATGACGACCTGACGTTTCAAAGAATTCCATAGCTGCCTTGTCCTCAAATGAAGGCGAGTTTGTCACGTCGACAACCACCTGGGCGCCCGCCAGCGCATCATCTAAGCCTTCCCCGGTGACGGTATTCAGCCCAGACGCGTGTGAGGCCGACACTACGTCTTCGCCCTTCTGCCGGAGCAGATGGACGAGCTTCGATCCGATGAGCCCACTACCACCGAGCACAACGATCCTCATTACAAACTCCCTTTCAGGTGTTACAGGAGGCTGGCTCCTGCACGTCACTCTTCAGTCTGCGCGCACTGACCACACAGCACATCGTCTTGTCACATATTTCAGAGACCCCTGGTGTGACGACACACGTGACACACATGAGATACGGGAGATCCGGGACACAGCGGCCTGTCACCCACGCGCTCATGGTAACGGCCGCGTCGCCGCCCGTCCGGTCGCTGGACTCCCCGTGCTTGTGGGCCGAGCGGCGGCTCGAGGAACTCGGCGCGGCACTCGATAACGTGCTCATGTGCGCCGCCGACAGGAACAGGAAAGCGCTTGAAGCGGCCTTCAAGCGCGAACTAGCACAAACTGTGGAGCTACGAAGCGCATCAGGCTCAGGTCAACATCCAGGCCGATGCCGAACCGCAGCCCCTTGGCGATATTAGACAGAGACCGGCACGGCCTGAGCCGCCGTCTCGATGAGCGTCAACACCTCGTCTGGGTGGGAGACCATCGCCACATGGTTCGAGGCGACTTCGACAGTGGTCGCCCCCATGCGCTTGGCAAACAGCCGCTCGGCATCGGGCGGGATCGTCTGGTCGCCGTCGGCCACCATGAACCAGGACGGCAGCGACTTCCAGGCAGGGACGCCCATCACGTCGCCGAGCGCGCTCCAAGTTAACGGCTGTTGCACGGCGAACATAACCCGTGCTTTCACCGGATCAACGTCAGCGGCGAAGTGGCCCACGAAGTCATCTTCGGGAATCCACGCGAAGCCCTGTGGGTCGATGTCAAGATGCGCAATGGCAGGAGTTGGCGGTCCCTGCTGCAGCAGCGCGCCAATCGACTCACCC
>DASUWS010000259.1:0-2607 GCA_036378295.1 Ktedonobacterales bacterium | reverse complement strand
GCCGCCAGTCGTGCCCGGAGCGCGTCGACCGCTGCAACCAGACCCGAGCTCGAACGGATAGCCTCAAGCGCCTGCAACGCGGCGCCTATGTCGGCGGCATGCGAGGCAAACTCGATAACATTGTCCAGATGTCGCGGATTCTCCGCCACGCGCCCGGTCACCTGAATCAGCGGGCTGAGATCCGGTCCTTGCTGGGCTTGCTGCCGATCAGCGTCGACCAATGTCGCGAGTGCCCCCACGACCGTGGCGATCTCTGTTTTGAGGTGCGCGACCTGGTGCACGGAGGTATCCGCCTGACGCCTGAGCTGGCTGACCATGTCGGTCAGTTGCGTCTGAAGCACATCCAGGTCTGGCACTGACGGCGCATAGGAGGAAGTACCGCTCGCGCCGCTCGCGCTACTCGCGCTCGCCTGCCACGACGAGAGCAGCGGCGGGGCCTCTAATGGCGCTTCTGGAGCGGGCGTCCACGGGTCCAGCGTGCCGGGAAAAGCAGGGCTTGCGCCCTCGCCAGCCGTCTGGGGAGGCATCGTGGGAGTTCGGGTAATCTCCTCAGATCTCGTCTCGCCAGAGGATTCGGCGACTTCACCAGCCTGAGCGGCGCTTTCCGCCGCCGTGGGGAGAGGCATCGTCGAATAGATGATCTCGCAATCACCAATCCGAATCACGTCTCCTGCCCGCATCAGATGCTCACCAGCGACAGGCATACCGTTGACTGTGGTGCCATTGCTGCTGCCGAGATCGGTCAGCATGTAGCCCGTCGCCGTACCGCGATAGCTGATGACCGCGTGATGCCGTGACACGAGCACATCGTGCGCCAGCGAGATGGTGCATCCGGGTGAGCGGCCAATCGTGACTTCCTGTCCCTCCAGCGACACCGTTTGCTCCGTCGCGCTTCCCCAGTTGTCCGCATCGGGATGCACGACCAGATGGCCGAGCGCGGCAGGCGCGGCGGAGGATGTGGTCAACGTCGGCGCGGTGACGGGCGTCGCAGGGTTATGCTGGTCCGAGGGACTGTCCACAAGGTTATCCATACCGAAGATATGCATTGTGCCACTGCCCATACTATAGGGAAAATAGTCAGACTCCCCGGCTCCATCGCTACGGCCAGCGTTCTCTGGCTGCGACGTCTCCAGTGATGCTCCGCAATGCGAGCAGACCGCGGAATCCAGCGTCACCTGGCCGCAATTTGGACAAATCATCTCGCTCACTCCCACCTGTTCCATTTCGCTGTCATACGTCAGTCATCCGCTCCCACACTTGAGCTATCGTCAGGTGGCATGTTCGGTGACGCTTCCCCTATCTCATGGGCAGGTACCCGTGCCGTAGGCCATTCTAGCACAAAGCACCGCGTATTCCCGGGAGGTGTGACCATCATCACAGGAGACCGCCGCGCGCCAAATGTGTGTGGCAGGGATTCCAGGACTTTCCTACCGATACCCTGCTCGACGTATCTGCTGAGCAGTATAATGATGCCGACTGCTGCATCAAAATAATGGCCGGCAAAACAGACATGGCAAGAAATGTCGTCATAGCTACAGTCATTGCTACATTCTCGTTATTCTCGTAACAGCCTAGTAATAGCCCCGGCTACAGAGGATCGAGCTTCGGCAGTGGGGGGAGGGATTCAGGCGTGAGTCAGCATGACCGCCAACATCAGCGTCATACGCAGGGCAATAGAGAGAACAACTATTCCAAGCGACCAGTCTCTCGCCCGAATGATCCCACCAATCGACTCCCGCCGCGCCAGCCGAACCGGACGCGCCGGGTAGACGACGATCAGGCCTGGGATGATCGCGCTCCCCGCTCGCATGGATCATCGCCACGAGGGGGGGCCTCGGACGACCAGGGACGAGGGCGTCTCGTCCCACGGTCCAACGCGAACGCGCAGCGCGGTGGCGCAAGCAGGCCAGCGGAACGACCAGCCCCACGGCCCTCATCGCGATCCAACGCACGACCGCCATCCTCAGGAGGGTCATCTTCAGGGCGAGGCGCCCAGCGATCTGGCGGCGGGGGCGCCGCGTGGGACAATCCCAAGCCTCGCCGCAACTGGGACGATGAGCCAGGTGGCTGGGATGATGAGCCAGGCGATTGGGGCGGTGGTGGGCCGCGTGATTGGGACGATGAGCGCTGGTGGGCCGATGAGCGTCGCGAGAGCGGAGCGCGAGCCGGCCGGGCATCGAGCAGGAATCCCCGACGAGCGGGCGTCGCCTATGACGATGATGACGACTGGGCTGGAAATGACAACTACGGGCGCTCGCGCCCTCGATACCGTGATGGTTCCCGCCCCGGAGGACGCGGCGGCTGGCTTGAGAACTCGCGCCAGTGGATCGCACAGCAGGGTGAGCGGATGCTGGGCACGGGGAAGTATAGCGCGAAGCATGGGGCCCAGAAGACGGGGCTCTTCGGGCTACCACAGCGCACGGCGACGATCATCATTCTAGCCACCATTGTCGTCTGCACGCTGGGGTCCACACTCACGCCCTTCGTGCTCTATCAACAGATGAATGCCCTGGCGCATTCCGGCCTGCAGCACGTCAACAACGCCAAGGCCGATTTCAAACTGGTGCAGTCCAATCCCTTCGACACGAATAACATCAAGGCGGCGCG
>DASUWS010000258.1:0-23266 GCA_036378295.1 Ktedonobacterales bacterium | reverse complement strand
CGGGCGGCGCAGTGGTCCCGGCTGGTAGACGGGGATATCGTGATCGAGCGCGAACCGTTTGACGGGCGAGAAGATGATCTGCTGCTTGCGGCCAACCGGCTTATCCGGCCGCGTAACCACCCCCGCCACCGCCAGCCCGGCGTTCGCCTGCTCCGTCAGCGCCCGGAGCGATGGCACCGCGAAATCAGGAGTGCCCATGAAGAGCACACGTATCGTCGCCTCAGGTCTCATCTGCCAGCCCTCCGTGTAACGCCAGTCTGAACGTCCCCGCTTCAGAGTATACTCTGGAAGAGGCCAGCATAGGCGCCGTGGTCGTGCTGGTGATGCGCTGTGCTTCGGGTCCTGGTGCGCCCCTGCCGGGCTGCCGATCTGCGGGGGAGGGGTGGCCGAAGACCTGAAGCGGGGAATGCGGGCAGAGAAGCAAGACCATCGCCCAGCACTGCCTACCCCAACTGCCTACCCCAATCGAGGAGGCCAATTGAGATGACCGAGACCCTATCATCAGACCGCGACAAATTGCTGGCGGCGGCACGAGCGGCGGCGGCGCATGCCTGGGCGCCATACTCCCACTTCCGCGTCGGAGCGGCGGTCGCGGTCGATACTGCTGAGGGGCAGCGCGTCGTGACGGGCGCGAACGTCGAGAACGCCTCGTATGGGCTGACTCTCTGCGCGGAGCGGGCGGCGCTTTCGGCTGCCTGCCAGCTTGGCGCTCCGGGCGAACGCCCACCCATCAGCGCGGTTGCGGTCGTCGGGCTGGATGCGCAGCCGGGCGAGTGCATGCCATGCGGCGCGTGCCGTCAGTGGCTCGCGGAGCTTGCGCCCGATGCCGAGTACTACGTCGAGGGCGTGGCGGAAACGCTTCACCTGGATGACCTACTGCCCCGCCGGTTCACGCTCAAAGAGTAGAGGGAGACGTAATGCAGCCCTACGTGCCGTTTGCGCCACTGACCGTCGCGCCTGACGCGCCCATTGACCTTCAGATGCACACGACGCTGAGCGACGCCAGATGGACCGCATCCGAATTGTTGGATCATGTCGCCGGCGAAGGATTCGCGCTTATCGCCATCACCGATCACGAGCGCCCAGACACCGTAGACGAGATTCAACGGCTGGCTGGAGAGCGCCGGGTACGCGTGGTGCCTGCCGTCGAGATGAGCACCACCTGGGAGGGCGACCTCTGCGATATCCTCTGCTTTGGCGTCCGCCCTGGCCCGGGCGACCTTGCCTCCATCGCCGAATCCACACGCAGCCGGCAGATCGAGAACATTCGTGAGACCTACACCACGCTGCGGCGCATTGGCTACCAGTTTCCACGCGCCTCCGAGCTGCTGGCCCAGCAGAGTGGTGAGCCAGAGCAACTGGATGACCTGTTCGCGCTCATGAAAGGCCATGGCTACACCGAAGGCGCTGGCCCAGCCATCAAAGCGGCTGGATTCACCTGGATCACCGCCGATCTTGGCGAGATCGTAGAGGCGGCCCACGCCAGCGGCGCGCTCGCGCTCATCGCGCATCCTGGCCGGGGCGACGGCTTTGCCCGTTTCGACGCGGCCCAACTGGACCGACTGCGCGCGGAGGTTCCCATCGATGGGCTGGAAGTTCGCCATCCCACCCATGCGCCGGACCAGGTGGAGGAGTTTATCGCCTATGCCAGCGCCCATGACCTGCTCGTGAGCGCTGGCTCAGACTCGCATGGCCCACCGGGCGTCCTACCCATCAAATATCGCGCCGATTCGTGCCGCGCCCTGCTCGAACGCCTGGGCATCACAGTAGGCTAGCTTACTCTGGGCTGCTCGCGATGCGCTGGGCCAACTCCCCGGCGGTGATGCCATCTATGGCGACAACCTTCTCGCGGGCCGTCTCGCCGCGCAGCAACGTCACCGCCCGTCTGGGCAGCCGCAGCCGCTCAGCCAGCAACGCCAGCAACGCCGCATTGGCCGCGCCCTCCACCGGAGGAGCCGTGAGCCAGACGCGCAGAGTGTCGTCTTCGATGGCGAGGGCGTTGCGGCGGGCGCGTGGCGTGACACGCACTGGCACGATCAGGCGCGCGCCCTCCTCGCGGATGCCCACCGGCGGGCGTGAGCGAGAGGAAGAGTCAGCCGATCGCTGCTTACCAGCCACGGGGCAATCCCTGGAGAATCAGGAATGCCAGCACTTGCAACGACCACCACACGAAGATGAACGCGACGGTATAGCCAATGTTGAGCATGCCCATCGAGCTGGAAGGAATTCGCTTCCTGACCGGCTCGATAACCGGGGTGATGATCGCGTCGATGAAGCGCACGAACCGGTTTCCTGGCGAGATGGGTACCATCATCATGAACCACGACAGCAGCATCCAGATAAACATCGCCAGAATGAGCACGTCGAAGACAATCGCGACGAGAAGATGGAGTGGCCCTGGGAGAATCTGGACCAAACCCAAGCCGAACATACGCGCTCTCCTTCGATGGCGCAAGGAACCAGGCCTTAGCCTGCCCGTGACTCTGTCTGCACCTCGACCACCCACTGGCCAAAGAATCGGCGTCGGGAGACCGAGCGGATGCGGATATCATCCACATCGGGCCGTGTCGTGATATAGCGCTGCATCAGCGTTCCCAGCGGACGCGCTACCGTCATGCCCGCCAGCGAGCCAGCCGCCACCGTCGCGATACGCGTGCGTGGGCGCATCGCGGTCAGCGCGAAGAGCGAGCCAGCCATCGCGAGCGACAACCCAACGGCCAGATTCGTGCCACAGTTGGGGTGGATCGCCAGTTCGGACTCGCCCGCACGCAGGCGCTCCAACGCCTCTTCGCTCACCCGGCCCACGTCCTCCAACGGAACATCCGCGAAGATGATGAACCCACGCGCATTCGAGCGCGCGCTAGCATTGAGACCCGGCAGCACCCGCGAGAGCAGCGTCATCGTCGCATGTTCCAGCGCATGATTCTGCCGGGTACGCCGTCCAAAGAGCATGTCCCCGGTTTCCACAGGTGCCTCGCTTTCGTCGCTTTCGTCGCTTTCGTCGCTGTCGCCGGTTTCGCCTTAGCTTACCTGGTCCGCCTCACCTGCTGGATGCGCGGGCGGGCGTTCACCAAAGATCGCGCGGCCGATCCGCACGAGCGTCGCACCTTCCTCGATGGCCACCTCGAAGTCATCGGTCATGCCCATCGAAAGCTCTGGCCATCCACCATCCATGCCCGCTGGCACCTCCACCCGGAGTGTCTCGCGCAGTGCGCGCAACCGGCGGAAGACTGGGCGCACGGCTTCTGGATCGTCCACCAGCGGCGCAACAGTCATCAATCCCTCCAGGTGCAGATGGGGCATCGCCAGGATGGCACGCGCCACACCAACCACCTCATCCGGTGCCAGACCCGATTTGCTCGCCTCGCCCGCGACGTTGACCTCCAGCAGGATAGGCAACACACGCTCCACCTGCGCGGCTCGCGCCTCCAACGCCTCTGCCAGGCGCAGACTATCCACGCTCTGCACCCGCGCAAACAATTCTACCGCACGGGCGGCCTTGTTCGTCTGCAAATGTCCGATCAACTCCCACCGCAGGTCGGTGAGCCCAGCGGCATGCACAGCGGCAATCTTCTCGCGCGCTTCCTGCACACGATTCTCGCCAAAGAGGGTCAGGCCGTGTCTGGCGGCGGCGATAACCGCCTCAGCGGGCATGGTCTTTGACACCGCGACAATCCCAACGCTCTCTGGCGCGCGCCCCGCTCGTTGCGCGGCGGCAGCCACCCGCGCGCGAATCGCGGCGATGCGCTGGGCTAACCGCTTATCCGGCTCGCTCTGCTCTTGCTGCCCATCTTCATGTGATCGGCCCGCGTGATCTTCCCGCTGCTGCGATGACACCACTCCAGACGCCTCCGTCTTTATGCCGTTTTGCGTATCGATGCCCTGCCAGGCCGCAGGCCGATAGCAACGACAAACCGTCCGCTGGGCTTTGGCTCGCATCGGTGTGAGTAGAACAGGTCGGTACGGCAGCCTGTGCAGATATCCGCGTCCTCCAGGCGCTCTGAACGTACGCCCGCGGCCAACGCCTGGTTATACGTCGAGCGGCGCACGTCGAGAAAATGGCGTGGGCGCGCCTCGCCCTCCACGGTGCGCTCCACGAGGACGGCAGTTTCGCGCACGAGCGGATCGGCCTGAAACGCCGCCAGCACATTCTCCTGTATCTCATAGCAGCATGCGCCAATGGCCGGACCAACCCCCACGATCAACTCTGCGGGCTGGGTGCCGTAGCGCTCGCCCATCGCGGCAATCGTGCGCGGGACAATGCCACCCGCCGCCCCGCGCCAGCCTGAATGGACAAGTCCCACCACCTCATGTTGCGGATCATAGAGCAGAACGGGCGCGCAATCCCCAAACGACCAGCACAGCGCGATACCCGGCACATCTGTGACCATCGCATCGGCATCAATCACGCGCAGGCGGTCATGCAATTGCTGGATGCTCGCGGCATCCTCCGGGACTCCTGGTGCAAGCGCCTGATCGATAAACACAACATCGGTGCCGTGAACGGGTCTGGCCCAGACGAGTGGCAGGCCCATCGCCTCCTCGACGGCGCGCCGGTTGCGCCGCACAGCCGCCACATCATCTCCAGTGGAAGCGCTACCATTCAGCCCGGTGTACCGTCCCGTGCTGAAGCCACGGCGCCGGGTAAAGACGGCGTGGGCCACTCGCGAAGAGGCGCCGAGCGCCTCGAACCTGAAATACTCTGTATGGTCTGTCTGACGTTCGATCACGCGCTATCCTTTGCTCACCTATCACGGACGCACCCACAGCATAGCATGCCGCCCCGCACCACGCCAGCATCCGGCCTGGCCCACCCCCTGCGGACATGTTGGTATTCTGATGTGGACAGCTCAGCGCCCGCCAGCACTATGCCATCTGGCGCGATGGAACCGTACCTCACAATGGGAGATAATGAGCATGGCCCGCGTAGTTGCGAGTAGGGCGAATAGCAGGTATCGGGCGAATCGGCACGCTGGTCACTCTGGACTGGCCAGGACACCCGCTGAACAAAGGAGATCAACGCATGGCAGGGGTAACGGTTCTCGGCACGGGCGCATGGGGCACGACACTGGCGCGCTTGCTCGCTGAAGAACGCCTGCGGCGGGCGGATGGCAACGCTGATACCGCGGAGGCCGTGCTGCTCTGGGAACACCATCCAGAGCGCGCCGTCGTGATGGAACGCGAGCGCGTGAATCAGGAATATCTGCCTGGGATGCGGTTCCCGCCGAACCTGCGCGTCACCGCCGATCTGGCTGAGGCCGTACGCGACCGGGAGCTTGTGCTTGTCGTCACCCCATCGCAGCGTCTGCGCGAACAGGCGAAGCTGATAGCACCCCTTCTCAGCCCTGGGAGCATCGTTACCAGCGCCAGCAAGGGGCTGGAACTTGGGACACGGCAGCGGATGTCTCAGGTGCTGGAGCAGGAGTTGCCTGGTCATACTGCCATCGCAGCCCTGAGCGGGCCAAACCTGGCGATGGAGATCGCGCGAGGGCTGCCAGCGGCGGCGGTCGTAGCCTCGGATTCTCCCAAAGCGGCGGAGAAAGCGCGCACGCTCCTCAACGCGGGGATGTTTCGCGTCTACACCAGCGATGACCTCGCGGGCGTCGAACTGGGGGGCGCGCTCAAGAATATCATCGCCCTTGGTGTTGGCATCAGCGATGGACTCGAATACGGGGATAACGCCAAAGCCGCGTTCATGACGCGCGCGCTGGCCGAAATCTCGCGTCTGGCGCTCGCCGCCGGAGCGAACCCGCTGACGCTCGCCGGACTGGCGGGCCTGGGCGACCTGATCGCCACCTGTTCCAGTCCCTTGAGCCGGAATCGCACCCTCGGCCTGGAGCTGGCCAAAGGACGCGCGCTCGAAGAGGTGCTGGCCGAGCGCAAATCGGTGGCGGAAAGCGTGACGACAACACGGGCTGCCCTGGATCTGGCACAGGCGCTCCACGTCGAGTTGCCGATTACCGAGCAGATCGCACGCGTACTCTTCGAGCAGAAGGACGTCAAAGAGGCCGTGCGTTCACTCATGCTGCGCGACCCCAAGCATGAATTGCACGGCCTCTACGGATAGAGATTCAATCAATCAGGCTACATGACGCGCTCGGAGCGCTCCTGTGGCTCGCCACGCACCAGCCAGACACGGTGTGGCGCGTTCTTCAGCACGAATTGCGCGGTATCATCCAGGCAAACATTCCCTGTGCGCCCAAAGCGATAGGGAAGGCCCAGGATGATCAGCGAACACTCATGCACTTCGCTCTCATCCACATAGCTCTGTCCGAGCGAGCGCGACTGTACGATCTCAGGCTCCATAGGACAATCCAACTGCGCTGCTACAGCTGTCGCGGTGTCCAGCGCGGCATTACCCTGATCGCTTTCCTTCGGCATCTCGGCGTCCACTGGCAGGGTACGAGGCACCTCGATACCAAATACGGCGTAGACCTGGCTCTTCTTCTTCTTGGCGATAGTGCACGCCAGGGTCACGAGTTCGGGATCCTGTTCAGAGCCAGTCACAACGACGAGCACATTCTTCGGACATTGCGGGTCCTGCTCGTTGGGCAGGGGCATCATATCTGGCTTAGGCGTGCTCTCACTTGCGCCTGGATGATTCTCCACAAGGTGCAGCCCGTCAATTACCTTGGCAGCTTTCCTCTGGGGAACCAGCCGCTCGAAAAGCCCCACAGCCATCTCCTCCTTGGGAATACCGCTTCAGCGCGATATTCTACACCAGTATAGGGTGTGTCAGAGACACACAGAGGGTATCAGGTTCACATCTCATCAGTCACCGTCGCATGCACGAACTTGACAGATTTTCCGCGTCTCTCGTCTCAAGACGCCTGCGTGATCCTGATACCCTCTTGGGCGAGCCAGACCTGCCACACGGCAATCCGCTCACCCACAACACCAACATGACCAATATGTCACGGTGACTGCGCTATTCATACGCCTGTTTCCAGACGTTGTCAACAACGAATACACCACTGCACATTACATACCAGCTTTACAGTTTACCACATTATTATGTCATCTTTCAAGGCCGCTGCATATATCAGGTATAATGCCCCTGAGAACGTATTTGCCAGCGTCCTCGTACCTTTCGGCTACCATTTCTACGATCAGGATATGTCAAGAGTTATGAGCGAAACCAGCGCCGATTCGGCCCTCTCAGATACGTCCCCCACGCCTGTCCATGGCGAGCACGCGCGTGAATGGGTCAGTCCTGGTGTCAGCGTGCGCAAGCGCTGGCTCACCGGGATTGGTGTTGCCGCCGCCAGCGTGCTCTTCTTCTACATTGCCCTCGCCGAGGGTGCCTCGATGCTGGTCAGCACGTTGATCGGTATCATCTTCATTGGCGGCTTTATTGGCTACCTGCGCGTCGTCGCGCCCACGCCCTTCACCATCCGGCTGGATGCCGAGGGCATTACGCGCACGGATCGCGGCAAAGAGCCGCTGACGATTGCCTGGGGGAATGTCGCCAAGATTCGGGAAGAAGTCTTCCCCAACCGCAAACCTGTGAGCATCGCCGTCTTCAAGCGGGTGGGCGAGCGCGGGCTGCATCGCGCCTGGGTTGTCTATGGCGATGACATTCCCCGTTTCGATGAGTTCATCGCCGCGCTCCATGCTGGCTTGCCAGAAAGTACCCCCTGGCTACGCGAAACCGTGCACGAATAGGCACAATACAGGCAGTTCGCGCCGACTGGAAGCTATTGGAGCTTTCGGATGCGGCGTGCCTCTGGTTGGGAGGAAGTGTCATGGGACTACGCGATCTGCCATTCTGGGGACGTATCGCCGCAGAGCTGACCAATGACGGGCTGGATGCGCTGGGCGCGAAGCGTTGCGCCAAAAAAGGGCACAAATGGCACGATATCGGCGCAGTAGTGCTGCGCAGTGATGGCAGCGTGGATGAGATGCCGCGTGGCGCGATGCAGCGCTGCCGCCGCTGTGGCGCGACCCGCTCCCCGGAACAGAGCTAGCCCACGATGCAGCCATCATCCAGCGAGCCGCACGCGCTCAATGTCGTCGATCTGATCCGCCGCAAGCGCGAGGGCGAGTCGCTCTCTGCCACGGTGTTGGCGGACCTGATCACGGCGTATACGCGTGGCGACGTGCCCGACTATCAGATGGCGGCGTGGCTGATGGCAGTCGTCTGGCGCGGGATGACGCTGGACGAGACGACCGCGCTGACACTAGCGATGGCCGATTCAGGCGAGCGGCTGGCAGTGCGCGATCAAATTGCGCCCGTCGCGGATAAACACAGCACGGGCGGTGTCGGCGATAAGCTTACGCTGGTCGTCGCGCCGCTGGTGGCCGCCTGCGGGCTGCCTGTCGCGAAGATGTCTGGCCGTGGGCTTGGGCATACCGGCGGCACGATTGATAAGCTGGAGTCCATTCCCGGCCTGAGAACCGCCCTCTCGCGCCAGGAGATACTGGATGGGCTGCGCGCTCACGGGTTGGCGCTGGCGGCGCAATCGGCGGAGCTAGCTCCGGCAGACGGCAAGCTCTACGCGCTGCGCGACGTGACCGCGACGGTTGAGAGCATCCCTCTGATTGCCGCGAGTATCATGAGCAAGAAACTCGCGATTGGCCCGTCACACTTGCTGCTGGATGTGAAGGTCGGCGCGGGCGCTTTCATGAAGACCACCGAAGACGCACAGCAGGTAGCGCGATTCATGGTGCGCATCGGCACGGCGGCGGGCATCCAGACGGTCGCGCTGCTGACCGCGATGGAGCAGCCGCTGGGAAACGCCGTTGGCAACGCGCTCGAAGTGGCCGAAGCCATCGAGACGTTGCGGGGCCAGGGGCCAGCGGACGTTGCCGAGCTGGCGCTCCACGAGGCAGCCGCGCTGCTGGCGATGGCGGGTATCGTCCCAGACGAGGCCGAGGGAGAGCAGCGCGCCCGGCTGGCGATAGAGAGCGGCCAAGCGCTGGCGAAGCTGGCCGAGGTCGTCACGGCGCAAGGCGGCGACGCGACCGTCCTCGCCTCACCCGAGAAGCTGCCCCAGGCGGGCTGGGTCGAGTGTGTCGCCGCGCCGCAGACAGGCTATCTGGCGGCGATAGACGCGGAGCAGGTGGGCAGGGTTGCTGGCATGCTCGGCGCGGGACGACAGCGCAAGGGCGACACGATTGACCCGGCGGCGGGACTGATGCTGCGGGCGAAGGTAGGAGACTACGTCGCGGCAGGCGATCCCCTTGTTGAGCTACACGCGCCTTCGCAGGCGAGGGCGAGCGCCGTACGCGAGACGTTGCTGGCCGCCTACCGCTGGAGCGACCAGCCAGTCGCATCCCGCCCACTGCTCTTGGGCCGTATCGACGGGTGAGAGGGTGCAGGCTAATAGCTTGGACGCGAGCGCTGCCTGGTGGCCATCGAGGTCATCAGCGCGCCGAGCAGGAATCCCGCAACCAGCCCGCCCAGGTGCGCCCAGACACCGATACCGGGAACGCTAAACGAGATGAACAGGTTGATCGACAACCAGAATATCCATTGTCCCAGCATCGCATTGACCGCAGGGCCAAGCGCACGGCGGCGCATCAGCAGAAATGCGCCAAACGCACCGAAGATACCGAAAATCGCACCTGACGCACCAAGAGTGGGGTTCGCTGGTGCGAGCAGTATCTGCGCTACACCAGCGACGATGCCCGACGCGAAGTAGATGATGGTAAACCGCCCGCTGCCAAATAGCCGCTCGACGATCACTCCCACGAAGAACAGCGAGAGCATATTGGCCCCAACATGCACAATGCTCTCGTGAAGGAACATAGAGGTCAGGATACGATAGGCTTGAATGGGATCGTGTAGAATGAGCAGCCCTTGCGCCATGCCAAAGCCGTAGATGGGATTGTCGGCTCCAGCGAAGATTTGCGACCCAGTGTAAGCAAAGAGGCGCCCTGGCGTGTTGTTCAAGTTGCCGCCGAAGAACAGCCCTATGACGAAGATGCCGATGTTGATCGCCATCAGCGTATAGGTGACGACCGGGACGCCACGAAACGTGAAGCGCGTCCGCACCATCCGCCGCTGATAAGCTGGGCGCTGGTCCCACGGGCGCGGCCCCGGCGTCGTGGGAATCTGTGGGGCGAGCTGGCTTCCAGCGGCGACGGTTGGCGTCGCGGCTAGCTCCGGCTTTGGAATTGACGCAAACAGGTGATCGAGGTCTCTGGTACCCCAGATGCGCCCGGCGCGGGCCTCGGCGAGCGCGCCATCGTAGCGCTGCCCCAGCCGCCGCAGCACGAATGCGCGCAGCGCGTGCGCATAGCCCAGCGTGGGGTCCAGCTCGATGGAATGATCAACCTCCTGGAGCGCTAGATCGAACCGCTGGTTCAAGACGGCCTGCAATGCCCGCGAAAGTGCCGCCTCGGCGCCCTGGGGCGCAAGCTGCTGTACCTGTGCGCATGCCTGCTGCGTCGTCGTGAAATCGCCCAACGCGAGACTGGCCTCAGCCAGACCCAGATGACCGGCGGGATTGTTTGGCTCGGCGCGCACCACATTGGCGAATGTTTCCGCCGCCTCACGCACATCCCCCTGCTTGAGCAGCGTATCGCCACGCGCAATCTGCGCCTGGGTGCTCGTCTGTTGCTCCATCGTATGCTCCGAATCTTCGCGCCGCCGTTATCCCGCTGACGCTATCTTGCCTGCGTTGCGCTCTAGTTATGTCGCATGCGACACATGCGTCGCATGTGTCGCATGCGTTGTTGTTGTGGACTTCTGTGTCCCTCAATCATCCTCGTATCATAGATACGTACGACGGGGGATGATGTCGTAACCGCGCGCGTCTCGCGTCGTTTAGGCCACCAGCACGGCCAGCAGCGAGAACGCAAAGACCGAGACGGCGATATAGCCATTCATGTTAAAGAAGGCAATATCGAGCTGCGAGAAGTCGTCTGGCTTCACCAGACGATGCTCCCAGATCAGCAGCCACGCCGCCACCCCAACCGCGATCCAGAATGGCCACGCCAGATGCAATATCCCGCCAACCGCCGCCAGCAGGCCCACCGACGCGCCATGCGCCATCTCCGAGACTTGCAGCGCGCGTGCCGGGCCAAAGCGAGCCGGAATCGAATACAGGCCGTGCGTGCGGTCGAACTCAATATCCTGGCAGGAATAAATAAGATCGAACCCGCCGACCCAGGCCGCCACGGCCAACCCCAGCAGGAACGGCGGCACCAGATTCGCGACACTGATAGTCGGATTGACCGCGAGCCAGCCGCCGATTGGCGCGATGCCATCGGTCAGGCCAAGCGCCAGATGACAGAGCCAGGTGAAACGTTTCGTGTAGGAGTAGCCCACCAGAAAGAGCAGCGCAACCGGCGCCAGCGCGAAACAGAGCGGGTTCAGCTGCCACGCCGAGACCGCCAGCAGCGCGGCGGCAATTGCCGAATACACCACCATCTCGGCGACGCTCAACTGTTTCTTGGGCAGGGCGCGATTGGCAGTGCGCGGGTTGAGCGCGTCAAGACGTGAGTCGATCAGCCGGTTGAGCGCCATGGCGAGCGTCCGCGCCCCAGCCATCGCCAGTGTAATCCAGAGCAGCTTGTCGAAGCCGGGCCATCCGTGGTTCGCTCGCGCCGCCAGCACCATGCCCAGATAGGCGAACGGCAGCGCGAATATCGTGTGCTCGAACTTGATGGCATCCAGGAAAATGCGCAGCTTGCGCATCGCGCCAGCGGTGGTGCGATCTGTCTGCGCCTCTGCCTGCATGTGCCATCTCACCTTTCTCCGCGTACATCTCTTATTCGTACGCGCCCTGCCCGCCACACCCCAAACGGGCGCTGTTTCTGTTTCAGAGAAAACCCTACTCGCTCCCTGGCGCTCACCCGCGCCCACGCAGATGATAATCGCCAGATTATGGAATGGTCAGACGCCAGTTTCCGCGACGGGTTTGGCCCGAAACACTCTCCCGCAATTATACGGCTCGGCTACGGCCCACCGCCAGCGGTATGCCTCCCCGGCGGAAGCATCCTGGCCCATAACTTGCTTGAGCACTTGCCCGTGAAGGTGCAGAGCAGTGTTGCCAGCGAGCGGACGCGTTTCCATGAAACATCCACGCAATCCACACGCTCTAACCTGGTGCAGGCGTTGCACCTATACGGAACTCCAGTTTGACGCCAGCACACCGCGAGAACGAACCGCACTCCGCCAGAATAACAAGGGAGGCCTGCAGTGAGTGAGACACCAGTGCTTGCCAGCAGCTATACGTTTGACCCTTTCGCCCAACACAAGTTTTACCATGACATCAACCAATCACTGGTACGACGGGCGATTGTCCGACTGAACGATGCCCATCCCGCTGGCAAGCCGGTACGTGTTGTTGAGCTGGCGTCGGGCACGGGCGCCGTCACCGAGTTGATTCTCGACGAGCTTCAACGATTGGGCCGACCGGGCACAGTCATCGGCGTCGAGCCGTCCCCCGAAGCGATTGAGATTGCTTGCGCCCGCCTGGAATCGCGCGGGGCCAGATTTGTCCAGGGCGAGGCGGATTCGCTGGTCCAGGTGGCGCCCGGGGCGGATGCCGTCTTCTTCTGCAATGCGATCCATCTTGTGCCCGATAAGCGCCAGGTGATGGGCAAAATTGCCAACGCGATGGCGCCTGATGGATTCTTTGCCTGCAATAGTGCCTTTTACCAGGGCACCTACACCCCCGGCAGCGAACGCTTCTACCACCTCTGGACCCGCCGCGCGCTCGGCTGGCTGCGCAAGAACCATCCAGGTGTACGCACCGCCCGCACCGAGAAGGCTACCGCGATGCAATGGCTCACCCCCGACGAGTATGCCCAGGCACTCGAAGCGACTGGGCTGCATGTGGTTGATCGCGTCGAGGAAACCGCACAGATGCCCTTGCGCGCGTGGCAGGATATTGGCCGGTACTGGCTCTTCATCGAGGGTGCGCTTCCAGGCGTGCCCATTCCTATTGGCGCCGAAGCTCTCGAACAATCCGCCGCCGAGGCCATGGCCGAGCTCAATATCACCGAGGTGCCGCGTAACTGGCTGCACATCATCGCCCAACGCATCGTTCACTGAGACGCTCGCGCCGCCGGGACACTCTGTCGAGACGACGCCAGCAACCGCACTATTGACGAGGCGCGTGGCACAACATACAATGCTGTAGTACAATACTGTACAGAATGAAGCATTGTATACTATGCCTTGAAGGATCCAGCACCTAAGACGGTGGGAGACTTCGGCATAGATCATAGGGAAACACACTCGACTGATTCGCGAGAAGCCACGCGGCCAGCGCGGCGAAAAGGAGCGACCTTCGATGGCTGACATGTCTGAAACCACAACCGCCCTCGTGACGCTGACACCAGACGCAGCGGCAAAGGTGCGCGAACTGCTTGAGGCTGAGGGCAACCCCGACCTGGGACTGCGCCTGTTCGTCGCTGGTGGCGGCTGCTCGGGCATGCAATATGGCATGACGCTCGACGAGTACCAGGACGGCGATGAGATGCTGGAGGTCGAGGGCGTCAAGATGCTGATGGACGAGATGAGCGCGCAGTATGTCGCGGGCAGCGTCGTCGATTACGTTGATAGCCTGATGGGCGCTGGCTTCACGGTCAACAATCCCAACGCCGTCTCGACCTGCGGCTGCGGGCATAGCTTCCGCACGGCTGGCGACTCGGGCCAGGCGCGCTCCTGCGGTTGCGGCCACTAGGCCACTGGGATTTCTGGCGATTTCCGGGGGGCTGTGATGGAGCAAGATTTTTTGAGCCTGCCAGCCGACCTCGTCCCAGAAGATCCAGCTGATCGCGCCACCTATCGCGAAGCCTATCGATCTGGCTTCACACGCACGCTACGCGAGGTGGAGTGGGCGCGAGAGCAAGGCTGGAATCCGACGGAACGTCAGATTGTACGCGCGCTGACGCAGGCTATGCGTGTATATAGCGCCGTGCGAAGCGGCAAGCCCATTGGTGGGCGGCATCCCGCGTGGCTGCGCGGGCGGGCCGACGCGCTCCGCTCGCTCCTCCACAACGGTCTCGGCTTCGATCCCACGAACTCCTGAACAATTCAGTACAACAACGCCGGATATGTTCTCCGCCAAGGGAAGTATCCGGCGTTTGATATTTGGTCACCCCTTCTCTCTCCCTCCCTGCCCTTCTGTGCCGGGAGAGGCGGCCACAGGCCGGGAAGTGGGTACCAAAGGAGTTACATTGCGATGGCACGTAGCAAGACACGGGCACGCGCGCACGCAGCCGCCACAAAGATCCCCAAAACGCTGGAGGAGCGCCTGACGGAGACGCTCATCGCACTAGCAGAGATACCGAGCGTCTCAGGCCAGGAAGACGCCGTGCGCTCGTGGGTGGATGAGCAGGTGAGAGAGCAGGGATTGCTTTCCAATACCGACAACGCGGGCAATCTGATCGTACGGGTGCCAGCGCACCCGCTCACGCGCGATGCCGAGCCGCCGATTCTGCTCAACGCCCACATGGACCGGGTGCCCCCAGGGCTGGCGCATCACCCCATCCTCGCGGACAGCATCCTCCGCAGCGACGGCACGACCAACCTCGGCGCTGACGATAGCGCGGGCATCGCCGTGGTGCTGCACACCGTGGATGAGCTGCGTACCCGCACACTCGACCATCCGCCCTTGTTGCTGCTCTTTACCGTCGGTGAGGAGGTCGGTCTGATTGGCGCGAAGGCGTTCGACCCGGCGCCGTGGGGAGCGCGCGAGGGCATCGTCTTCGATAACGCGGGCGAGGCGGGCGTCGTCGTCACCCGCGCGGCGACCTATGTCGCCTTTGATGTGCTGCTCCGTGGCAGCGGCGGCCACCCTGGCAAGCGGTTAGAGGGGATCACTAGCGCCATCGAGATATTCCACCAGGCGGCGTATCCCGTCGGCATTCTGGACGGAGACACCAGCCGTATCTCCATCGGTCGCGTTGAGGGAGGCAGCGCACGCAACGCCGTGCCACGCGAGCTACGCGCGCTGGGAGAGGCGCGCACACTGCTGGAGGACAGGGAACGCGAGCGGCTGATGGCCGAGATCGCGGCGGCCTTCGAGGATGCGGCGAACGCGCTGGGCGGCGAGGCGACCGTCACCTTTGATCCCCACTGTGACGGCTACTCTGTGGATGAGCGCGAGCCACTCCTCCACGCCTGGATGCAGGCACAGAAAGCGCTGGGCATCACTCCACAGATGATAACGACGTTCATCGGCAGTGACGCCAGCGCATTACGGGCGCACACCCGTGTCTTCACCGTCTCAACAGGCGCGATGGATGAGCATACCGCCGAGGAGTGGATCGCGATTCCGCCACTGGTCACACTGGTCGAGACAGCGCTGGCACTGCTCAGCAGCTATCATACTGACGCCCCGCACGCGCCATCTGGACTCGCGTAAAGCTGAATCGCCGCGCGTGGCGGAATGGTTCGCGCGTCCAGGTCGGCGGCCAATGACGTGGTGAGGGAGAGGCAAACCTCTCCCTCGTCTCTCGCCCGGCGCATTCGTCCAGCATTCCTCATCAGTGGCGGCCTGGCCAGTTTGGCGCGGCGCCGCTCGCCTCTGCCTCGCCGCCTTCACCAGCGGGCTACATGTCGTTGCCGGGGCCAGCGCTGTGCTTCTCATTGCCACTGCGATCCTCGCTTTGAGCCAGTTGCGCCATGTCCGCCCCAGCGGCGAGGCGCAGACCAGTGAGACAGGCAAGACGGCGAAAGCCAACGCTGGCCAAAGTGGTATGCAGACTTCGACTCCTGTGCGCGTACCAAAGCCCGTCTCCGCGAGACGCTCCAGCAAGCGGGAAAGCACTCTCACAGCGATGAGCGCAGGTTCTTTTCCTGCGGGTCTCATCCCAGCGGCCCAATGCGCACACTTCCCCTTGACAATATTACATCTTAACTTGTAAGATACATCATCATAAAGATAACTTTGCGCAAGTTGTCAGTTTCGTTCAGTAGCGCAAGCTACCACCTGTTGCGAGGGGAGAGCGATCATGGAGCACCGAACAAACACACAATTCGATCCGGCTGCCAAAGAATCAATGCAGTGGTATGGCTGGGCCTCGCCTATCGGTTTGGGTCTCGGCCTGGGTCTGATCCTCGTATCAGTCGGCCTTTTTCTCTGGCTGTTACACCTGGCGAGCATCCTCCACTAAGGGTAAACTCCCGCGTGAGACTGGGCATGTTTGCTCATCTTCACCGGATGAAATCTTCTCCAGTCTCACCAACAGCCTGTCATGCGCCCATATCTCGGGCTATCACCGCACCGCGAAAACGGAAGGAAAGCTATGAACAGTTCAGTAGATTCGCTCACGGTGAGCCCCAGGCCACCCACCCGGACAACCCCACGGGCGGCGCGCTGGCTCGCGCTCGGAGCGGTTGTCAGTCCGGTGCTCTTCACGCTCGCCTGGCTCGTCCTTGGCTTCGTGAGCCCTGGCTTCACGCTCTTTGGCACATTGATCGCGCCTTACTCGCCCATCAGCCAGGGCATCAGTGGTCTGGGGCTCGGCCCCACGGCTCCCTACATGAACGCGGCGTTCGTGCTCTGCGGGCTTATCCTCATCGTGGGTGTGGCTGGCATCTTCCAGACGATCAGGGAAATCGGGGCCGTCGCACGTTGGAGCTGCACGCTGGTGCTCGCGCTCTCAGGGGTAGGCATGGCTATGGACGGCATCTTCACGCTGGAGTCGTTCTTCCTGCACTTCGTAGGCTTCGGCGTCGCCATCGGGACGTTGGTGCTCAGCTTCCTGGTCACTGGCTTCGTGCTTCGCAGAGTCCCGCGCTGGCGGCGGTTCGGGAGCTGGCTGCTCCTGGCCAGCCCACTGACGCTCGCGTTGCTGATCCTGTATTTCGCGACCTTTGATCCGATCGCATCCGGGCAGGGGCTTGGGGTGGCCGGGTTGACGGAACGCATCCTGGTTGTTGAGGCTCACACCTGGTTCGTCGTCATGGGCTGGTTGGCATTCCGCCGCTCTTAGCATTCCGCCTGATCCCCGTCACTTCACATCACGTCATGTCACATAGCATCGTGGGCATAGCCCACGAATAGGCAGGGAGGGTATCGCTCGCCGTCTGGCGTCATATGTTGCGCTCTCCCTCCCTCATCCGTTCTCAATCACGAGGTGGCATTTCTCCGGGGATGCCACTCGTGTGCGCGCACCACTGGCAATCGAGGGAGCGCGTAGCGTATACTAGTGACTACCAGACGGAATGATTTCCGTATGCGATGAGGAGCCTATTTGTATGCGTATTGACGGTACGTATACCTTCCCCGCGCCCATCGATCAGGTCTATGCCGCGCTGACACATCCAGACACACTCAGCCAGATCATTCCGGGCTGTGAGCGTCTGGTGCAGCTTGGTCCCGCCGTTGGCGGTCGGCCACCTGTCTATGAGATTCGCGTGCGGCGCGGTCCTGGTCCAGAGGTGTATACCCTAACGCTCATCCTCAGCACATTGCAGCCGCCTACGCACCTGCGGGCCGACCTCGAAGGTCACGGCCCAGACGGTCCCATCAGCGGATATGGGCTGGTGGATCTGGTCCAGCAAGATAGCCAGACGCTAGCTGCTACCGTCTGGGAGATGAAATCGCCCGTGTTGGCTGGATCGTCGGCGGAGCGTCGGTCCAGGTGGAATGAGTCAGCGGAGGAATTCGCCAGGGCACTGCGCGACCGGGTTGATAGCACACTTCACAGTGGGACATCCGCGCCCGGCAATGGACGCTCGCTGACGACGCCTCGCGGACGCGTGGTCGTGCTGCCGCGCGGCGGAGCAACGCTCTCGCTCGAGATGAAAGGGCGGCTGAAGCGAGCGGCGTGGATGGCTGGCGGGGTGCTGGCTGGACTGGCGACGATAGCATTGATTGCTGGAGTCGTCCAGCGGCTGGCACGACGGCGTGGCGGCTCTGCCACTCTTTCCAAATAATTCTCGTGAGACCTGAGTGTATGGGCGTCGGTCTCTGACGCGATCAGTGCAACCAGGGGAAGCGGTTATTCCTCAGGGGACCATGGCAACGGAAGCAACGAGCGTCATCGAGCGTATCAAGCAAAAACTCGACATTGTCGAAGAAATCGGGGCGGTTGTCGCGCTCAAGAAATCGGGCAAGGCCTTCAAGGGCCTCTGCCCCTTTCATGGCGAACGCACCCCTTCGTTCTACGTCTTTCCCGATAAGCAAGACTGGCACTGCTTTGGCTGCGGTGAGCGAGGCGACCTCATCACCTTCGTCCAGAAGCAGCAGTCGCTCGACTTCCGCGAAGCCCTCGAATTACTCGCCGAGCGCGCAGGCATTCCGCTCGATAGCGCACAGCGCTCCGAGACCGCCGAGGAATCCGCCGAGACAGCAGCCCGCAAGCGACTACGCGCCCTCAATGAAGCCGCCGCCATCTGGTTCCACCATCAACTGCTCCAATCCACCTCCGCCCAGTACTGCCGCTCCTACCTCGACTCACGCGGTGTCAGCAATGATTCCATCGCGCAATGGCGGCTCGGCTATGCGCCCGACGGCGACGCGCTGGTGCAGTATCTCGTCAGTGTGGGCTACAGCGCCAAAGAGATAGTCGAGGCGGGGCTGGCACGCGAGCGCGAGGCGCATCGCGGCGGCGGCATGTACGCGTACTTCCGCAACCGGCTGATCTTCCCCATTCGTGATGCGCGCGGGCAGACGATCGCATTTGGTGGGCGGGCGCTGGATGGCAGCAACCCGAAGTACCTCAACACGCCCCAGACACTGCTCTTCGATAAGAGCGCCACGCTCTACGGGCTGGATCTCGCCCGCGAGGCCATCCGCCGCGGCAATCGTGTGGTCATCGTCGAGGGCTATATGGATGCCGTCGTGACCCACCAGTACGGCACGCGCAATGTGGTCGCATGCATCGGCAGCGCGATCACTGAGAAGCACATCCGCCAGATCAAGAAGCTGACCCGCCGCGTGACGCTCGCCCTCGACCCTGATTCCGCCGGGGAATCGGCCACTTTGCGCGGGATTACTGTAGCCCAACAAGCATTCGACCGCGTGGTTGTGCCCGTGCCAGGCCCCGCGCCCGATGACACACGCTCCGGCCAGAGCGGCTGGACGAAGGGAGCAGGCGGCAAGCGAGGCATGCCGAGAGGCATCGTGCGCTTCGAGGAACAGGTAGACGCGGAAATTACCGTTGCGAAGCTCCCGCCCCATGAAGACCCTGATGAGTTCGCCCGGCGCGACCCGCCTGGCTGGCAGCGGGCCATCGAACAATCAGCGCCGCTCATCGATTACCTCATCACCGCCCAGACCGCCGATCTGGCGCTAGACACCCCACAGGGCAAGCTCGAAGCTTCACGCCGCCTGCTCCCCATCCTGGCCGAGGTGCGCAACCGCACCCTCGCCGGGGAATACGCGGACCGCCTTGCCGCGCATTTACACCTGGACGTGCATGACGTCCAGCGAGACCTCGCCCAGACCCGACGGCGACTGGACCGTGAGGCGCGCGCGCAGCCACACAGCCCGGTAGATTCTGGCACGGCGGCATCATCCCAATCTGATGACACATTGGGACCAAAGTACCCTGTGCCCGAAGCTGCGCCAACTGGCCCGTTCTTCAACTATAGAGCATCCGGCGCCGCTGGCGCGTCGGGAGACATGCTGGCAGAGCTGGCGCAGGCGGAATACTGCATCGGGCTGCTGGTCGCCGACCCTGCCACATGGATGGACATCTACGCGATTCTCGACGAGCACGATTTCACCAGCGCGGACATGCACGCCATTTACGCCCTCTTCGCGGAGGCAATGCGTGAGGGCAGATTGGGGCAAACCGCTCAGGGGAATGGATTCGTTGAGATGTTGTCGGAGGATCTGCGCCAGATCGCCGAACGCACCGGAGCGCGTGTCGCGCCCAATCTACCCGAGTCCGGACCAATGCTGAGCAAGCTTGCCAGCAATGCCGCCTACCGGCTGAAGCGGATGCGGTTGAAGGCGGAAATGGCCGAGCTGGACTATCTGGTGCGCGAGGTTGCGGCAACTGGTGACGACGAGGGACTGCGTTCGCTCATAGCGCGTAAGAAACTGTTACTGTCACAGCGCCGCGCGATTGACGCGGCAACGGATCTCTGGGGGTGAGAGGCCCGGTATCCGGTGCTGGTAGGTATGTGTGCTGTCGCACAGATTTATTGACCAGAGTGCAGATTTAGCGAGACGTTCGTTGCAGTAGAGTGACGGGGGAAGTACGCCGGGCGGGAAACCTGGCGTGCGAGGGGACGAAACGGCCCGCGTGGCGGGCGAGCGTCCGTTATGACGTCCTGGGTGGGGCGCGCATCCTTCGCTGCTGGTTGGGACGTTCTTCAGGAGGAATTGCGGAGAAATGGCTCAGCGCAAGCGAGACGGCAAAACGAGACAGGCTGATACTCTGTCTAATGAAATCCGGTCATCGGATACCGCAACGGCGCTATCCGATGAGGAGGCACCCGCGGGTACGAAGGCTTCGCGGGCGTCTTCCGGTCGTGCATGGACTGGGCTGGCGCTGCTACGCGTCGCTACGGACGCGCACAATTCGTTTGCCGTCGAGAAGAAGAACGACGAAGACAACGAAGAGGAGGTGTTTAGCGAGGACGACATCGAGGGCGATGACCCGTTCATGTTCCTGTCGTCCGGGCTACTTGGCGCGTCGGTCGCGGGAGAGGAGACGGCGATTGTCTCCAATGACGACGATCCAGTCGGCGACTTGTTCAAACTACAGGATGATGACATGGCAATCGATCCGCTTGATCCTTCCAAGAGTACCTGGGCAGCGGTAGAACCCGACGATGAGACGGGGACCACCGGCAGCCACAAGTGGGATGAGCTGCGCGATAGCTTTGGCGCGCTCGCCAGCGAGCTCGATAGCAACCTGGACGACCCTGTACGCATGTATCTGCGGGAAATTGGGCGAGTGCCGCTGCTCTCTGCCTACGAAGAAATCTCGCTTGCCAAGCGTATGGAGCGTGGCAGACGAGAGCGCACGAAGCCGTTCGCCACACAGCATCTGAGCATTCTGCTGGACGCCGAAGAGGCGCAGCGCCAGTTGACCGAAGCCAATCTGAGACTGGTGGTCAGCGTTGCCAAGAAGTATATTGGGCGGGGCATGAGCCTGCTGGATCTCATCCAGGAAGGCAACATCGGCCTGATTCGGGCGGTCGAAAAGTTCGATTATACCAAGGGCTTCAAGTTCTCGACCTATGCCACCTGGTGGATTCGCCAGGCGATTACCCGCGCAATCGCCGATCAGGCACGCACGATTCGCATCCCCGTACACATGGTCGAGACGATCAACCGGCTGATCCGCACGAGCCGCCGTCTGTTGCAGGAGCTTGGCCGCGAGCCATCCGCCGAAGAGATTGCCACGGAAATGCAGATCACCCCGGACAAGGTCCGCGAGATCATCAAGGTCAGTCAGGAGCCTGTCAGCCTGGAGACGCCGATTGGCGAGGAAGACGACAGCCACCTGGGCGATTTCATCGAAGATCAGGGCGCGCTTGCCCCAGCGGAAGCGGCCAGCCATCAACTGTTGCGCGAACAGGTGAAAGACGCCCTCGGCAGCCTGACCCAGCGCGAGCAAGAAGTGTTGCGCCTGCGCTTTGGCCTGGACGATGGCCGCAGCCGCACACTCGAAGAAGTCGGCAAGGAGTTCAAAGTAACCCGCGAGCGCATCCGCCAGATCGAGGCGAAGGCGCTCCGCAAGCTGCGTCACCCCAGCCGCAGCCGCAAGCTCAAAGACTACCTGGAATAGTTCTCGGATTCATTCACTGACGGTGGTATTTTTCGAGGTCCGGTGTCATCTGTCATATGGCACCGGGCCTTTTGCGTGCCCTATAACAGATAACAGAGAAGGGAGCAGACATTCCTCCCGATCACGAGGCAAGAAGCATTGGCACCATTCGATGCTCAAGCCATCCTCGACGCCGTTGACGCAGGCACCGCACCCGACACATGGAAGGTCTACCGCGCTCAAAGGTCGTATTTCTTTGGGTGGGGTATCTCGCTCTGGGGTCTGGCGCTCACATACATCTTCTGTTGCGCCGTTATCATTCTCCTGGTATTTCCTCTTTCATCGCACGAAGATGTACAATCGCGATTGCTTCTTGCCCTGCTTGGGATTGTTTGCAGCCTCTTTGCCTACGCCTTTGCCTGGCAGGGATTCGTCTTACTGAGGCAGATACCCTCAGCCCCGAAACAGGTGCTGATACTTACCCCTGATGGTTTCGTCGTCCGTACCGGGCCACAGGCGGTGATCCCGCTCTCCAATAGCTCCATCATTTCCCCTACCAAGGCATGGGCAGGAACCAAAGGCGGGCGCATCTTCTCAGTGACTTATGACAACATCGCGTCCACGGCCTTGCGCATTGCACCCAGGCTCTTTGAAACTGACATCAACCTCATGCTGACGTGTATCAATCCGCTACATGCCATGACATGGCGCATCGATAATCGCTTCCCAGACACCGATACCATCGCGCAGAGCATCATCGAGGCGCATACGCGCTACACGGCGCAACATGCGCAGACGCAATAAAATCCCCCTGCCAGGATGTGGCAGGGGGTAGGCGAACCGGCATCTCTCCGTCAGGCCATCTTTGATGCCATTGATGTGGATTGCGATAGCGGCGTTTCTGATTCCGGCGACGGCATCGGGGCGAGACTCCTGATGAGGCGGGCGGGAATCCCGCCTGCGACGGCTCGCGACGGCACGTCCCCACGCACGACGGCGCTCGTCGCCACGATAGCCTGCTCGCCAATGGCCACGTTGGGCAGCAGGACCGCGCCAGCGCCGATCCAGGCATCAGCGCCGATGGTGACGCTGCCGAAGGTATCGCCCAACTCGCTGCGCAGGCGTGAGTTGTTCGGGTAGGAGGCAAGCACCACCAGCACACGCGGCGCGATAGCGACCCGATCACCAATCGTCAGGTCGCATACGTCCGAATCCAGCTCATCCACCACAAAGAACCCTTCGCCGATATATACCTGCTTGCCGACGTGATAACCCGCGCGACGCAGCGCCCAGACCCGCACGCCATTCAACGGAAAATCCTGCGCCAGACGCTTGCAGACCTTCTTGCGCACCATCGTGCCCAGCCGTTTGACCCCACTACCCGCCGCCATGTTCAACCCCTTCTTCACCTCAGAAACCGCCACCGCTCGACAGTCACTGCTCGATACGTGATGTCCCCTACCCGGCAGGGCGAACGCATGAGCATGCTGGCCGAGTATACCGGACAGGCGTCACAGCGTCATCACATGGCGCGGCGAAAAACTCACAATCCGCACACAGCCAGCATGTTCATGTGCTCTCTATGGGTAAGCAGTGCTGTGTTGCGGTGGTGTTGGTCTTCTGCCCTCCC
>DASUWS010000257.1:0-5545 GCA_036378295.1 Ktedonobacterales bacterium | reverse complement strand
GTTCTCACGATTCAGGAAGGGCAGTGCTTCCGCATATGCGATTCAACCCGGATGGCGGTTGATCTCGCGGGCAAGTGCTCTGGCTTCAGCTTCGGTCATGTTGGCATCACCACTGTTGTAGGTATTGGACGTTGTTATAATTGCCAGCTGGACGGGATTGCCTCGGCGTCTACAAGCACAAATCGCTCCCCCAGCTCAGCTCTTCCGACCGCTACGGCCCTAACTTCGCGCTCTGGGATGTCTAGCTGCTTCCCAGCGGGCCACCAGGTGACTGTACCTTGTTGACCAAGCCACTCCTGCGTGCGCACACGCAGTATGGTCGCGGGATTCCAGAGGAGGTCGCCATCGTAGAGCAGGTAGTTGCCACGCTGCTGGATGTCCTCCAAACATTCGCGCAGTGAAGCAGTGAAGTGCTCGTCGCCATCTTTGCTGAATTTCACTTTCGCCATGCTTGGCCCCCCTGCGCAGGAATCAACCGTTGTCTCCCACCAGTATGGCTATACAATTTCCGCTCCGTATTGCAGTGTTGCAGGACAAGCATCTCACGGCGTCTGGCCTCCTTGCTGGAGGTGGATGGGCCTAGGTGGCGGTGCTTGAATGGCTCTTGCCTGCCCTTGTCGTTCTGGTCACAGCGAGGCCTCACCACTCATCGCTGATGCACTGCCATAGACCGCAATAGACCGCAGGCGGCAGGCAGGTGGTTACTTCAGTTGTCTCCGTTGTCTCAGGTGGTGCTCTCGCTCGGTGGTGCAGGATGCGCGGGTGGCGTTGGTGGCATGGCAGGTGGTGGTGTTCCTTGTAGCCCTGGCGTTGCCGCTCCTGTTGCTCCGTTGGAGCCGTTTGAGCCTGTCGCCCCGTTCGGCATCGGCTCGGCCTTCACCTCAATCTTCAGGCTCGACATCGCATCTTTCATCACTTCGCCGATGGCATACAAGGGGAAAATAATCGTTGAGTTCTTCTCGACGGCGATCTCGGTCAGCGTCTGCAGATAGCGGAGCTGGAGCGCGGCGGGTTCGGTCGAGATGACATTGGCGGCATCAGCGAGCGTCTGTGCTGCCTGGAATTCGCCCTGCGCCAGCAGCACCTTTGCCCGCTTCTCGCGCTCGGCCTCGGCCTGCTTCGCCATTGCCCGCTGCATCGTCTGGGGCAGTTCGACATCCTTCACCTCGACGGCGGTCACTTTGATACCCCACCGCTCGGTATGCTCGTCGATGATCTGCTGCACAGCGTGATTGATCTGCTCGCGGCTGGCCAGCAGCTGATCCAGCTCGGACTGACCCATCACGTTCCGCAGGGTTGTCTGGGCAATCTGAACGGTCGCGCGGTAGTAGTCCAGCACATTGTTGACGGCATCGTTCGGGTTGACAACATAGAAGTAGACGACCGCGCTTACCCGCACGGTGACGTTATCGCGGGTGACGCCCTCCTGGGGCGGTAGCTCGATGGTGACGATGCGCAGATCGATTTTGCGCATCGTGCTGATGAACGGAGGCACCCAGAAGAGGCCCGGTCCTTTGGCGCCTCGCAGCCGTCCCAGAACAAAGATAACACCCCGCTCATACTGGTTCACGACACGCAGACCAGCGAGTACGAAGAGCAGGAGCAGAAAGGCAATAATCACCCCCGCGATACTCAGCGTAACAGGATCCACCTCGACTCCTCATTTCTGTCGGCATGCCTGCCGTCATTTCTTACGGCGCGACACGCTCGCCTCGCGCGCGGCTGGCTCAACCAGCACTCGCAATCCCTCCACACGGACCACCCGCACCACCGCCCCGGCTTCGAGCGGAGGCTGCTCAGGATGCGCGAGCCGAGCAGCCCAGTCCTCCCCCAGCACCCGCACACGTCCCTCAGGCGCCAGCGGCGTCAATACGGTCGCCCACTCGCCGATGAGTCCAGCGCTGCCAGTCCGAACGGGCCAGCGCTGCGAGCGTATGGCATATTGCAGCACAATGAGTGAGATGAGCCCAACGCCAGCGACAACCGCGCCTATGATCACCGGGCTGAGCAACTGCGTGCCCCGGCTCACTCCCGTATCGAAGAATATAAACGAACCAAGGGCCAGACTGATCAGCGCACCCACCGTCAGTACGCCATGTGTCGGCACGCGCACATCCACCGCCAGCAGCACAATGGCCAGGAGCATCAGCGCCAGCCCGGCCCAGTTGGGATTCAGAGCACCCGCCCCGAGCAGAAAGAGCAGCAGCGCGATGGCGCCGATGGTTCCCGGCACGATGGCGCCGGGGTGCGCTAGCTCCAGGTAGATGCAGATAGCCGCCACGATGAACAACAGGAACAATACCGTCGGATCGAGGAAGAACGCCTGCACCTGATCGGCGAGCGTCGGCTGTATCACTGTGACCGGCAACCCGGCAAGCTGCAGCGGGACAACGTTGCCGCTGAACAGTGTCACGCGCATGCTATCAAGCTGCTGTAGCAGGTCGTTGCGAGAAGTCGCCCGCAGGTTGATCATGCCGTTGGCGAGTGCCTCCTGATCGGTGTAGGAAGCGGCATTCGTCACGGTGTTTGTCGCGGGATCTACGGCGCGATGATACGCCGTTTGTACCGAGCGAACCATCGCCAGCAGGTCATTCTTGACCTTGGCATCGAGCGTTGAGGGAAGGTTTTGGCCCGCGCTATCAACCGGACTGGCCGCGCCGATACGTGTGCCGGGGGCCATGGCGATGATAGGCGCGGAGAAGGCGATCAGCGCACCCGCGGAGGCCGCCCTGCCACCTGATGGAGTCACATACACGG
Organism: Ktedonobacterales bacterium; assembly: GCA_036378295.1. Taxonomy (GTDB): domain Bacteria; phylum Chloroflexota; class Ktedonobacteria; order Ktedonobacterales; family JADMIN01; genus DAHUXT01. The sequence continues at coordinate 2,788 of DASUWS010000257.1, read as the reverse complement.
CAATGGGCACGGGGCTAGCCAGAATCGCCTGCGAAATCGCCTTCATCGCGTCGAGGTCGCCTCCTGGCGTATCCATCTCGATAATGAGCAGCGATGTTCCATCGTCGCGTGCCGTCTGGATCGCGCCATTGACGAACCGCGCCGAGGCGGTGTCAACCTCCCGGTCGAATGGCACAACCTCTACGTGAGGTGCGCTGGCGCGAACTGGGGGAGCGCCAATCAGCAGTATGCTGGCAAGCGCCAGGACATACAGAACAGGCAGAACGGGTCCCACCCAGGCATGGGTACGCCCGCTGGCGTTCCAGGCTTTTCGTGTCAGATAAGACACCGTGCGCACAAGAAGCCCCCTTACCCGAAGACCACCTCGCTACATCGCTTCTGCCCCTGTGCTCCACACGTCGCCAACATCACCCATGAATACACGCTCGCGGCTGCCAGCCAGACTATAGCCCTGCCTATCATGGCTGTCAAGCGGCGAAACAAATGGCTGGTAGAGCTTGCGCCTCCTCAACTGTTGCCTGCGTCACAGCCCACCTATTGTCGCATCCATTATGCTGGGGTAGGCAATCGGAGCAATTGACTCGCTTCATGGCAATGCATGCTGGTATTCGCGCGGCCCATGCCCGATTTCGCAGTTCTTGAGAAGGGACCTGTCTGAGATGCGCAAAGTACTGATCATATGCGCCCCCGTGCTCCTTATCGCGCTCCTCGCCGGATGTGGCCAATCAACAGCGGTTACCAATGATCCGGTGCGGTCGCTCCAGCCCACTGCTACCGTTCAAGCGACGGAAACGCCCACACCCGGTACCCTGGGCGCTGGCCATCAGTGCGATTCCCGCGGATACGGCTATAATAATCCCGTCACGATGGGCGATCTTCACATTACCCGGGTTGTGTTCGAGTTCTCTTGGCCATTGTATGAGCTTCCGGCCACGCTTGACGCGTCAAAGCCGTACCAGTTGCCAGACAATATACCCGACCACACAGGCACGACCGGCCCGGTTCCACCAGTCAATCCAACGACCACCGAGACGTTCGGCTACGCCCTAGACATCTGCAACACCTCCACTACAGCCAGCCACGTGATCAATGGTGTCAGTGTGAGCATCGCCGCATTCTCAGCCTACTCAGGCCAACTCAATAGCTGGAACCCCTGCGGCGCCTGGTATCAGCGCCCCGGTGGTGTTACGGGTGGCGGATGTGGTGGCGGTTCCGTTGAAGGTGAGGGACTGCATGCCACGTTTGCCGCAGATGCAACAACTGGTGCGCGGGCGGCCGCAGCCCAGGTGAGCACGGGTACGGAGGCGAACGGTGGCCACGTGCCCCCACTGCCACTCCAACTGGGGCCGGGACAGCGGATACGCATTAACGTGGGGCTAACCCCGCCGACGACGCCAGGCACCTATACCTTCGCCTTCGCGCTCAGCTATGACACGGTGACAGACGCGCCTATCTCGGCGATGCCTCCAACCCTCTTCGATAGCGCCACCGTCACGTGGAACGGGCAGAATTGCACCAGGGCCGCAATGGTGAGCCAGATCCCAAGCGACGACACACAAAGTCGCTACGTCTGCGCGCCGTGACCGTCTGCGATAAGCCCATTGTCCACACACCACATCCGATCGTCTGCTGATACGCTGCCTTTTTGCCGCTTTGCGCGCTATGATACTCTCGAATGAGACTGGCATACGGGCAGCGTGGGCGGCGTGCCATGGCCTGCTGTGCTATATACTGATAAGACGTGCATGGTCTTCAACAGCGTGGCGCGTGGGATTCCGCTCACTGGCGAGCGGAGGCAGGCGTCGCGCTTGAGCAGTTTGAGGAGAATGATGGTGGCAACAGGACAAACGGAGTTCGACGTGCTGGTGATTGGCGCGGGCGTCGGCGGGTATCCAGCGGCGATTCGCGCGGCGCAACTTGGCGCGCGCGTGGGCATCGTCGAGAAGCAGTATATCGGCGGCACCTGCCTGAACGTCGGCTGCATCCCTTCGAAAGCGCTGCTCCATGTCGCCCATCTGTACTCGGAATTCGATGCGATGGGCCAGATGGGCATCGAGGCGAGCAAACCCTCGGTCGACATGGGGGTTGCGGTGAGCTATAAGGAGAAAGTGGTCAAGCAATTGACCAGTGGCGTCGGCCAACTGCTGAAAGCCAACGGCGTCACCATCTTCGAGGGCACCGCTGAGGTGCAGGCGCCCACTCAGGTGCGTGTCACCCTCAAGGATGGCTCGACACAGGATCTGCGCACGAGCAAGCTGATTCTGGCCAATGGCTCGAAGACGGCTCGCCCGCCGTTCCCTGGTATCGATGGGCGCAATGTCATCTTCAGTGACGAGGCGCTGAGCATGTCGGCGGTGCCCTCGAGCCTGGTCTGCATCGGAGGCGGTGTCATCGCCGTCGAACTGGCGTGCATGTTCAACGCCTTTGGCACGGACGTGACCATCGTCGAGATGCTCCCCTCGATCATTGCCAGTGAGGATGAAGAGGCCCGGAACGCGCTGGCGCGGTCGCTGACGAAGCGCGGCGTGAAGATCGTTACGGGGGCGAAGGTCGAATCCATCGGGGATGCTGACGGCAAGAAGCGCGTGACGGCGACGAGCGCAGACGGCAGCAAGCAAACCTTTGACGGCGAGTATGTGCTGGTGGCGGTGGGCCGCCAGGCGAACCCCGTCGGGCTGGACGCGCTGGTGCAGGCGGGTCTGAAGATGGAGCGCGGCTGCGTCGTCACCAACGAGAAGATGGAGACGAACTTGCCGGGCGTCTATGCCATTGGCGACCTGGTCGGGCG
>DASUWS010000256.1:0-18297 GCA_036378295.1 Ktedonobacterales bacterium | reverse complement strand
CACGCTGCCGGTGCTGGTTGTCGTCGTCAGGAGGCCCAGCCCGTAGGCAAGAAGCTCCAACACCAGGAACAGCGTCAACGCGGTCAGCAGGCCAGCCCATACCGGCCCCCAGCGCACCCGGTCCTTTGGTGCGAGCATCTGAGTTGTCTGGATCATCTGGCCATCACTGTATGGAGCGGCTACCGCCCCGCCAACGCCGCGCCCGTCTGGTATGGTTGCCTCGCGGGCGGTCCCATTCGTGGGTAGCGTCGCCTGCGGAACATTCTGTTGTGTCGCCTCCTGATAGGGCGCGCGGGGAGTATCGCGCATGTTCATTCCATCGTTTGCCATTGCTCTCTCTCCTCTTCCTTGCTCGCTGCCTGTAACAGAGGCTCCGCCAGCGTCAGACCAACGTGACGGAGCCTCCATGCGTGTGATCATCCTTGATCGTGTTTGGTCAGCAACGTAGCCATGTAGCTACTTACGGGTTGATGTCGGTATTCGGGTTCGCCCGCTTATCAACAGGATTTCCCTGCTCGTCGAGTCCCTCGATATTGACCCGCTCCTTACGCACGGTATCCGAAACGCGCTCGGTTTCCGTGACGGGCTCCTTGTGGATACGTATCTCCTCCTTCACGACTGGGCGCTTCTCCGCCACGACCTCTTCGCCCATCACCGGCATGACGATGTCACGGTTCTGCATATTCTGAACGTTGATCTGGTCAACGGGGAGCTCCTTATCCACCGGCACCCGCTCGACTTCCACGTGCTCGCGCGTCACCGGAATGTTGACCGATTGCTGCTCCTCGACGGTATTCGTGTGGACCTGAACGCGCCCTGTCTCACGGCGTTGCTTGTCGACGGATAGCTCCTCCTCGACCACTGGCACGTTGATGTCGCGGTCTTCCGACACCTTCCCCTGGGGGGCACCGAGCTGGCTGCCGCGCTCCACCACGTCCGTTCGGTTCACCATGCCCGACGTGTATTCCTCTGTACTCGTCGGTGGGAACGCGAAGCGCTCGTCTTTCAGGTCATCCTTCGTCAGGTTGAGGTACAGCTCGTCTGCGCTGCTCCTGCTAATGGCACTGATGGGGATAAAGAGATCCCTCGTAAAGATGAACCCCTTCTCGACCACCATCATGTTCGCCTGCGGATTGTATTCCTGCACCGAGCCGACCTTATCGCCATTGGCATCGTAGACATTCATCCCAGGCGTGATAGATAGGTTCCTTCCACCCTGGTTCAACGCATCACGATCGTAGTTCACGCGTCTCTCCTTTACCCTTCTCTACGCTGTCGTGCTGTTCCTTCAAGCACGCACGTGCGCGCATAATACACACGTATATGCGTTCATGCGCGCGTATGGCGGTACATTTTCCGCCTCATGATATACGCGCACGATGTGTGCCAACGATCAGCAGAAAGCGGGAAAAGAAGCGGGATAGAGGGCTTCCAGCGTTGCTGGTAAAGGCAGGGCTTTTTCCCCCTCAGAGCACCCTCAGGCAGGCTGGCTCACGCGCAGGCTCGTCTCACCGCGCAGCCGCCCGCGCAGCGTGACGCACAGGCTATGCGCGATCACCATATGCGCGTCTTCCACCTGTTCGATCCGTGCGGCGGCATCCGCGGGCACGCGAATCGCCAGATGCGAGAGACGGGAGAGCTTCCCGCCGCTCTGGCCCGTGACACCAATCACGGTTGCTCCGGCGCTGCGCGCGACGACCGCCGCCGCGAGGACGTTCGGTGAATTGCCACTCGCGCTGATGGCAATGAAGACATCGCCCGGCTGCACATGCGGCTCCATCTGCTCCGCGAAGATACGGTCAAAGCTGGCATCGTTGGCCCAGGCTGTGATGAGTGGCACGTTATCGGTCAGGGAGATGACGCGGAATCCCGGCAGCCCTTCGATGCGCGTCCCTTTGGCGAGATCGCAGGCGAAATGCGAAGCGGTTGCCGCGCTGCCACCGTTCCCGGCGATGAAGACGGTCGCGCCGCGCTGGTGGCAATCCAGCAGGATGTTGACGGCGCGTTCGAGCTGGCGAAAGGGCATGGCCCGCATCGTATCGCCAAGCTCCTGCCAATAGTGCCGGATCGTGCTACCCATGAGATACTTCTCCTTCCAGAAACGGCAGCGCCAGTCGATGTGGTGGCCGGGCATTCCTCACTGCAGGGGGCAATGCGAGCGGCACCTGATACTCGTCGGGGAGCCGCTTCAGCCGGCATACCCCCGCGCTCTCAAGCGCAAAGGGCAATTCGCGCAAGCCATACGCCCGCATCGCCTCGCGCACGGCGTCTATGTGCCGCGGTGGCGTATAGAGCAGCAGATATCCTCCCCCGCCCGCTCCGGTGATCTTTCCGCCAAGCGCCCCAGCAGCGCGCGCCGCGATGTACCAGGAGTCGATGCGGGTATTCGAGATGGCCGCCGAGAGGCGCCTCTTCTCGTGCCAGGCGCGGTCGAGCAATCGTCCGAACGCGTCGAGGTCTTCCGCCAGCAGAGCATCGCGCATGGCCTGGCCCAGCGCCTTGATCTCGTGCAGCCGTGTTACCGTGGAAATCTTGTGCCGCGTGTCCTCCCGCTGTTTGCTCAGGATCGCGCTCGAATTGCGCCGCTGCCCCGTGGCAAAGAGCAACAGCCGCGCCTGCAGCGCCCGCCGGATGTGGTTGGATAGCGCGAGCGGGTTAACCTGTACCCGGTGGCTGGTGAACTCGATGGTGTTCAGCCCGCCAAACGCGCTGGCGTATTGGTCCTGTTTGCCGATGGGCATGCCCAGCCGTTCGATCTCCAGGCGGCATGCCAGTTCGGCGATGCCCGCCGCCGCCATTGGGATGCCGAGGTAGCGCGTGAGGGCATGGAGCAGCGCCACCGCCATCGCACTCGACGACCCCAGGCCCGTTCCCGGCGGAACATCTGAGGCCAGCGTCAGGCCGATTCCCCGCTGCGATAGCTCGCCGAACTCAGACGCCAAGAGGGAGATAGCCGCCCGCGCCAGCCGCTCTGGACCATCGTCCAGGCTGGTTCTGGCGGTCTGCGACGTGCGCGCGGGATGGCCCACGGAGTGGATGTGTATGCCACCACGGGCAGGCTCGCTGGCCGCGACGTAGCAGTACCGATTGATCGCGGTACTCAGGACGAAGCCGCCGAAGCGCCCGTAATACGCTTCCAGGTCGGTACCTCCGCCTCCAAAGCTAATGCGCACCGGTGCGCGGCTCACGATCATGACAACTCCCCCTTCCAGAGACACGGTTGCGCATACGCCGGGCGAGCGCCTAAGGCCAGCTCGTTTCCGTAACCGGCGTGACGATCACCTCCTGCAACGCCGAGTCGCGGGGCATCTTTGTCGCGAAGACGATCACCTGAGCGACATTGGCCGGATCCTGAAGATTCTTCTCCTCTGGCATGGGAATGCCCTGCTCGGCGAATCGGTCGAAGAAGTGCGTGTTCATTCCGCCGGGAATCACCGTCGTGACGCGAATACCATGCGGGCGCGCCTCCACGCCCAGCGCGCGGCTGAAGCCGAGCACGCCCCACTTCGACGCGTGGTACGCGGCGGCGTTGGCCCAGGCGCGTGTGGCTGCCGTCGAGGCGATATTGACGATATGGCCGCTCTGTTGCGCGCGCATAATTGGCAGAACCGCTTTGGCGAAGAGGAACGGCCCGCGCAGGTTGACGCCGATCACCGCATCCCACTGCGCGACGGACATCTCTTCGAGCGAGACGGTATGGTCAATCGCGGCGTTGTTCACGACGACATCCACGCGACCCATCTGGCTGGCGATCGTGTTGACCGCCTGGAATACGCCCTCGTCGTCGCGCACGTCGCAGGTCAGCGCCAGGCTCGGCACATCCAGCTTCGCCAGATCATGGCTCACCCGCTCGGCAGCCTCCCCATTCACATCGAGACATGCGACACCGCAGCCCTCGCGGGCGAATGCGTGCGCCGTCGCCTCGCCAAGCCCGCTCCCGGCACCCGTCACGATGACCACTTTCCCCTGCATCTCACTCGCTGCCATTTTCCGTCTCCTTCCCAAACGTATGTCATCCTGGTTGCACCTGGGTTGATGGTCTCAGCCCCTTCGCCTCTCCTTCGAGGGGCTGTGGCCCAACATCGCTGCTGCTGGCGTGGGTATTCCCTCCCCGGCACGGGGAGGGTGGCCGAAGGCCGGGAGAGGTCATGTGGGGTGGCCAGCCCCATGAGACGCGGGCATTGCTCCGGAATCCAGCCCGACCTCGGGATCGAGGTCGTATTCCTTGATCAAATCGCTGAAAAGCTCAGTCGCGTTGTGCTGTCTATCCTCGATGGACGTTGGCAGCCCAAGGTGATAGGTGCCGCAGGGCAGGATGCCGCACCCGCCATACGCGCGAATGAGGAGGAACTGAGCCAGCACTTCCTCACCCGCATGCTCGCGCGGGAGTCGCCACCACCACGAGAAGCCGCCGACCCGCAGCAGCTTGTCGCGGTCGAACAACACGTTGGCTCCCCCAACCCACGCGATCTTGTAGCAGATGGTCTTGCCGTTAGGGGCGAGCTTCTGCTCCAGGTGTAGCGGGTTCGCCGCGTTGTTGACCTTGTGGCGCTCCCAGGGGAGTGTCTCCGGTGTGAACGGCTCTGGCCGCACCGGACCTTCCCACATCTCGACATGCTGTTGAGCTGGACGCACGTCGTCCAGGTAGTCCAGGCCAGCCGCCGGGCACCCTACGAACCCGACACCCTCGGCCCGCAGCACCTCGACCATCCGGCGAGTGACCGGAGGATCGAGCAGAACGTCATCGTCGAGATAGTGCACATAGGGCGCATGGCTCTGGCTCAGCAGGAAATTGCGCTGTTCGGCCATCCCCCGCCGTGGCAGATGGCGGTGGAGGGCGACGCGGTGCCCATGCCAGCGCAGGGCGCGCACGAGCATCTGGATCTCGACGCTCTCCAGATAGGCGGCGCCATCATCCGTCTGGTCCGAGATGGTCACGTCGAAATTGGTGAACTCCTGGCCGAGCAGGCTTGTCAGCACGACAGCCAGGCCGGTCTTGCGCCGGAAAGTTGGAATCAGAACGTCTACCAGGGCCACGGTCTATACCTCTGCGAATGTGTTGTCAGATGACGATATCCGGCTGGGCACCGCGCCGGGAGCGCGTACACGCATGCCCGCGAGGGCGCGCTTGTCCAGCGCCAGCAGCGTTCGGTAGAGTGCTGCGGTACGCTCCGCGACCTGCGGCCAGGTGAACTCGCGCTCGACCCGGTTGCGCGCCGCTTTCCCCATACGCTCGCCGACCGCTGGATGGGACAGCAGGTCACGCAGGCGCGCCGCCAGCGCAGCAGGATTGCGTGGCGGGACGAGGTAGCCCGTCTCGCCGTCCACGACGGTGAACGCAATTCCGCCGACGTGCGAGCCGATGACCGGACGACCGCAAGCCATCGCTTCCAGCGGCGTCAGGCCAAATGGCTCATACCACGGCGTCGTGACCACCACATCGCTCGCGCTGTAGTAGTTGCGCAATTCCTTGGGCTGTCGCTTCCCAACGAAGATGACATGGTCGCTCACGCCCAGTTCCGCCGCCAGATGGCGCAACACGCCAATCTCTGGCGTCGCCTGTGGGTCGGGTTCGCTGGTCTCTCCGCCGACGATGAGCAGCCGCGCCCGCCAGCCCGGATCATCCTCGTCGGTGGCGGTCTCGCGCAACACGGCGAGCGCGCGGATGATGTTCCGCACGTCTTTGCGCGGGAGCATCCGGCCAACGTACGCGATCACCGGGCCCGAGCCTGCCAGCCCGATGCGCTGTCGCGCCTCGTCGCGCGGCACCGGCCTGAACGTCTCCACATCGACCGCCGAAGGAATCAGCGCGATCTTGCGGGCATCGGCGTGGTAATCATTTACCAGCTCATCCCGCTCACTGGGACATTGCGCGATCAGCCGGTCTGCCCGCTGGATGACCTCGCGCTCGACGCTGATACGGCAGGAGGGGCTGGTGTCGGCGCTTCCTTGCTCGCGCCGCTTCGTCTTGCCCATCGCGTGGAATATCTGGACGACGGGGATGCGCAGCCGTGCGCCAAGCGACGTCGCGACCCAGCCCGACATCCAGAAGTTGCCGTGGAGCAGGGCGTAGTGGGTCTCGTGGCGTGCGGCGAAACGCAGCAGCGCATCCCGGAAGGCGGGCATGTGGGGCCAGAGATCGTCTTTGCGCACGAACCGGGGCGGCCCGGCGTCCAGATGGATGATCCGCATGCCCGCCGCCAGTGGAACGATCTCCGGGAGGTCCGTGCTGTTGCGCCGAGTGAAGACATCCACCTGGAAGTGCTGCGCGGCTAGATGGCGGCTCACCTCGTCCACGTAGACATTCTGGCCGCCCGCGTCCACGCCTCCAAGCAGCGCGAGTGGGCTGGCATGCTCGCTCAGGAAGGCGATACGCGCCGGTCGTGATGATGGTGCTGGTCGTTCAGGATGCTTCATCCGCGAGACTCCTTTCAACGGACGATCAACTGGCGAGCGAGGCGCGTCCGGCGCTCGGGCGCAGGTCCATTGCGCGCTCGAACGCGGCGTTCCAGTCGTCTGCAAACCGCCGCAGGCCGAAGCGCTCACGCGCTACCACGCGGGCACGCTCGCCGATACGCCGCCCCTCCTCGGGGTGCGCGAGCAGATGGCGCATGTTCGCGATCAGCCGCTCGACATCGCACGAGACGTATCCCGTGATGCCATCCTCGATCACGGTAGGCAGCTCGGTCGTTGCCAGCGCGACCACTGGCATACCCAGTGTCATCGCCTCGATCACCGCGAGTGGCAGGCTGGTATAGCGCATCGGGCTAAAGAGCAAGCGATACTCCCCCATGCGTCTGTGCAAGTCGCGATAGGGCACGTCGCCCAGCCCGCCCAGCGCCTCCGTCTGCATGCCCGCGAGCGCGAGCGGCACGGATTGCGCGGCCCGGAGATAGATGTCCAGCCCGGCGATGCGCGGCCTCTTGCGCGGGCCGTTGACGACGGTGATGCCACGTTCGAGCGTCCCGCTATAGCGCGCGCCCGGCGCGATGGCGACGCTATGCTCGATCACCACGGTCGGCGCCTGCCCGTTGTCCCACATCACGCGGTTGAAGTGCGTGACGTGCGCCAGCAGGATGTCTTTCTCGGCTACCGGATGGCGCGTATGCACCGCGTCGGGCTTGGGCGTGTTGTGTTCGAGATAGATGGATGGCAGCGCGCGCTGGCGCTCCGAGAGCAGCTCTGGCCCGTCCTCAAAGTAGTTCTTCGGCGTCTGGTAGATGATCAGGTCCAGGTCGAGATGGCGCACGTCTTGCGCGGGCACCTCGCGGACGTACTCCGGCAGATCGAAGGTGGGGCCGCGCCCGCCGTAGCCCTCTGGCTTGCCTGGTTTTGTTGGCAGATACCAGTCGTGCTCGATGCGGGCGAGCGCGTTCAGATAGCTGCCGTGGATGTGCCAGATGAGAATCTTCAAGCGCCGCATGCGGTGGCTCCTTTCGCCTGCAGAAGCTCGCTGGCGCGCTCCAGCACCATCACGGGCGTGATGCGCCGCAGGCAGCGATGGTCAATCGGGCACTCGGCATACGCGCATGGGTTGCAGGCCACGGGCTGGCGCACGATAGGATGTGCCCCGCCATCGAGCGGCGCCCAGCGGCGCGGATCGGTCGGGCCAAACAGCGTGACACTGGGCGTTCCCACGGCCTCCGCCAGATGCGCGGGGCCGCTGTCATTGCCGATGAACAGGCTCATCCGCTCGATGACAGCCGCCAGCCCGCCCAGCGAGGTTTTGCCCGTGAGGTCGAGCGGCGTATAGCGCATGTGGCTGCGGATGGCCAGCGCGACCGGGGTGTCGTCGGCGGTCCCGCTCAGCACGATCCGCGCGCCGAAGTGCCCGCTAAGCGCGTCGGCCAGCTCAGCGAAACGCTCTGGCGGCCAGCGGCGAGACGGAGCCCTGGCGCCCGCGTGTATGCCGATGATGGGGGCAACGCCCGTAAGGTCGCGGAGCAACGCCCGCGCCTCAGCATGGTCCTCTGCCAGCAGCGGAAATGCGAGCGTATCGTCGAGGCAGCGGCACCCGACCAGACGCGCTAGCCCCAGATTGCGCAGCACTTCCGGCTCGCGGTCTGGATAGGGCGCGGACGGACCGAGGCCGTCTGGTGGCGCGCCGACGTAGTAGCCGCTGGTCACGCGCCCGCCGAGCGCCAGCGCGAATCCGTTGCTCGCTGTGCCGCTGCCATGCATCTGCAGGACGAGATCGTAGCCGTAGGCGCGCTGTTCCCTGAGAAAGCGCTTCGTTCGGATGGGATCGTAGGCCTCCTCAACGATACCGGGATAGCCCGGAAACGCGACAAAGCGGTCCACGTATGTCGCGATGCGCCGGGTGAACGCCTCCGCCCAGGGCAACCCGATGAGTGTGATCTCGGCCTGCGGGTAGCGCGTTCGCAGCGCCCGCAGCGCTGGAACCGCCAGCAACAGATCGCCAAGGTAGAGCGCGCGCACGACGGCGATGCGCCGTACCGGGATGCCCGCGCCAGGGAAAGCCGCGATGGATGGTGCGCCGTAGCTCATAGGCTCCCTCCCATCGCTGGAGTCAGGCTCTTTCTGTGGGACGGGGTAGCGCTGGCCAGCATGTCTTCCGCCGCCTGAACGACCGCTTGCGGCTCAATATCCAGACAGGGCTGGCCGACGGGGCAGTCGAAGAGGTAGCAGGGCTGGCACGGCGTAGCCCGGCGCAGCAGCGTGGCGCGAGTGGCGCGTGGCCGCCACTGTTCTTCGTATTCGGTGCCCGCGAAAAGGATGACCTCAGGCGTGCGCGTGGCGTCGGCGAGGTGCATCGGCAGCGTATCGTTGCAGATCACCAGCGCGGCTCGCTCGACCAGCGCCGCGTATTCCTCCAGTGTGGTACTGCCGATCAGCGCCGCCGCTCCGGGCGCCGCGCGCGCGACCGTCTCGATCAGATGGCGCTCGCGTTCGGTTCCCGTCACCACGATCCGCCAGCCGCGAGCATCCAGCTCCCGCGCAACCCCGGCGAACCGCTCGGCGGGATAGCGGCGGGCCGATGCGCTCGCCCCTGGGTGCAGCAGAATGTACGGCTCGTCAGGCTGGATACCCTCACGTGCGAGGAGTCCCCTCGCCGTGACGCGCGCCGCATCAGGGATGGAGACGATCAGGTCACGGTCGCGAGCGGTAAAGCCGAGATGCTCGACCAGACGCAGATTGCGCTCCGCCTGGTGCATCGCATCGGGTGCGCCGCGTAGCTCCGTGGTGAGCGTGCTGCCGCCGAACTCCTTCGACTCGCCTGCCCGCAACGGGATGCCCGCCAGATAGCAGACATACCCCGGCACATGCGGCGTCTGGCTGAATGAGGTGAAGATGATCGCCGCGTCGAAGCGCCGGGAGGCAAGCTCTCCCACCTGCTTCAGCTCGCGCAATGGCTCGAATGGAAGATGATTGCCGACATCCTGCCAGACGGGACGCCATACCATCACGTCGTCCACCCAGGGGAGCAGCGGAGCCGCCGTAGCCCCACCATGGCTGGCCAGCAGCGTGACCCGCGCCTCGGGAACGGTCTCTTTGAGTGCGCGAAGCGCTGGGCCAAGCATGATGACATCGCCAATATTATCCAGCCGGACGGCCAGAATGTTTCTCACCGCGCGCCACTCGTTCATCGGTCGCCTCCCCGTATACTCACCATCGAGCGCGCGTGCGGGCGCGTGGGAGCAGTGCTTGCTGCGGCGTCCAGCAGCCCACGCGCGGCGGCGACCACCAGCTCCGGCGTCAGCATCCGCAGACATTCGTGGGTGTAGGGGCAGACCCGGCTATAGCAGATGCGGCAGGGCACGTCGTGGTAGAGCTGGCGATGGGCCACGCCCCACGGACCCCACTGCTCCGGCGGGTTGGTCAGCGCGAAGAGCGCGACCACTGGTGTCTTCACCGCCGCCGAGATGTGCATCGGTCCGGTGTTGTTGGTGATGGTCAGATGCGCCATCTCGATGAGCGCGCATAATTCAGGGAAAGAGAGCCTGCCAGCGAGCGGCTGGACGTAGCGGCGCAGCGCGGGTCGAACTGCCATATACACCCGCTGCACCATCTCGCGCTCGTCAGCCGCGCCCGTGAGCACAACCCACGCGCCTGTGTGTTCCACCAGCAGGTCCACCACACGCGCGTACATTTCCCAGGGATAGGTGCGCGCGGGCATGCTGCACCCAGGATGGACAACCACAAGCGGAGCAGCATCCTGGCCGTCCGGCCTCCCCTTCTTCCCGCGCTGGGAAGATGTGCTGGCGGGAGCGGCCCGTATCCCGGCCAGTTCAGGTAGCGCGCGCACTTTGGCCCGCGCGCGGTTGGGCACCCGCAACACCAAGTCGCGGTCGCTCGTGCTCATGCCGACCGTGCCGACCAGGTCCAGCCCGCGCTCCACCTCGTGCATCAATCCATCGGGGTGTTTGTGGCGCGTCGTCAGCAGCGAGCCTGGCCCGTCGATGGACGCGGCGACCCGCAGCGGGATATCCGCGAGATAGGCGAGGTATGCGGCGGGCAGCGGACTCTGATGGTACGAGGTGAACATGATCGCGCCATCGAAATGGCCGTTGCGCAGCTGTCGTATCATGCGCTGCTCGCGCGCACTGTCCTGCGGTAACCGTTGCCACGGGTCCATCCACGGCGCCTCGTAGACGATCACGTCATCAATATCTGGATCGAGTCGCCCCACCTGCGCGCCCACGGGGCTTGCCAGCAGCGTGATATGCGCATCGGGCAGGGATTCGCGAATCGCGTGGATCGCGGGCGTCGTCACCAGGACATCGCCCAGGTTATCCAGCCGGATCGCCAGCACGCGCTTGACCGTTGCCCAGCGTGTATCCATCATGGCCAGTCTCCTCCTCCGCTGGGATCTCCAGAGCCGCCCGCGACGATGCGCTCGATCATTCTGGTGGTGCTGATATCGCCCACCAGCGGCAGAATCACCATCTCGCAGCCGACCTCGCGCACCGCCTCCGCTTCGGGGAGCGTCTCGCTCTCGTAGTCGCCGCCCTTGGCGTGGATATCCGGGCGCAGCGCGCGAATCAGCGCGGCGGGAGTCTCCTCATCAAAGAGAATGACGTGATCCACCGGATCGAGCGCGGCCACCAGCGCCAGGCGTTCTCGCTCGCTCGCGACAGGGCGATGGTTTCCCTTGAGCTGGCGCGCGCTGCGGTCGCTATTGACGCCGACCACCAGCACATCGCCCAGCGCCTTTGCCTGTCGCAAGAACTCGACATGTCCGGCGTGCAGCAGGTCGAAGACGCCGTTGGTAAAGACGACCTTCCGGCCAGCCTGCCGCTCGATCTCCAGCCGCATCCGCAACTGGGTGAGGGCGCGGCGAGACGCGCCGATGGCAATATCCGTCGGCACCCCGGCATGCTCGCGCAGACTGACTCGCTGCAAGAGCTCTTGATGGGAGACAACCGATGTAAAGCGCTTGCTGATGGCGATGCTCGCGGTATCCATACCGATGCGGGCGGCATCGGGGAGCGACGCTCCGGCGGCCAGTGCCAGCGCCAGGGCCGAGGCGAACGAATCGCCCGCGCCCACGTCACTCGCCAGCGCGACGCGATGGGCTGGGAGGTGGATGGCCGCCGTGCCCCGGCTTGCCAGCAAGACGCCATCGCTCGCCATCGTCAGGGCGATATGCTCGGTGTCGATCAGGTCGAGCAGTCGCCGGCTGATGCGGTCCGCGTCGGGAATCGAGACCGCTCCTCCCGCCCCGCCCGACGCGTCGTTCTGTTGCGCCAGCAGCCGCGCCTCCAGCCAGTTGGGTGTGATAACCGTTGCTCCCGCCGAACGGAAGCGCGCAAGCTGCTTCGAGTCCACGATCATCGGGCGCGGCATCCGCTCTCGGAGCGCGCGCAGGCGCTGGATGACCGTATCGGAGAGCAGGCCATAGGCATAGTCGGAGACGACCACGACATCGCAGAGCGGGAAGGCTTTCTCCAGCGCGGCAAGGATGCGCTTCTGGTTGGCAGGGCGGCTGGCGCGGGCATCTCCCTCGTCGAGGCGCACGACGTATTGCCCATCGGCGAGAATGCGCATCTTATGCAGGGTTGAGGCCGAGGCATCTTCGATGAGCCAGCGGTCATCTATCCCAAGCCGCCGTAATGCGTCCCGCAGGATTTTTCCGTTTTCGTCACCGCCAATCAGCCCCAGATAGATCACATTCGCGCCAAGTGCCCGCATATTCGCCGCTGTATTGGCCGCGCCGCCGGGGACACGATGCTCTTCCGCCTTCGTGACGACCGGCACCGGACCCTCGCTACAGAGCCGCGCCGCGCTCCCCAGCATGTAGCTATCGAGCATCGCGTCGCCAATGACCAGCGCGCACACCTGCCGGAATCCTCTGACGATGCGCACCGCGTGTGCTGTTCCAGGCATGTTAGCGCTCCTTCCCTGCTGGTGCGGAGGCCGCCACGCGCCATGAAGTCGGGAGATAGTCCATCTCCACCACGTCGCTGTTGTTGCCAGACGTGTTCTCAGCGTGCTGGATGATGCGCAGCGCGTGGATGGTGTCGGGCGCGACGAATGCCGGGCGGCGGAGTGGCTCCCTGGGCGGCGCCTCCGTGCCGAGGTCCACGAGGACACTGCGGCACCCGACGCGATTGCCTGCCTCCACGTCGTCGAGGATATCGCCCACGAGCCACGACGCTTCGAGCGTCAGGTATAGCTCCTCTGCCGCGCGCAGCAGCATCCCTGGGCGCGGCTTGCGGCATCCACAGCGCACCGCCAGCCCTGGCACGACGCCTTCGGGGTGGTGCGGGCAGTAGTAGATGCCATCCAGCCGGACGCCCGACCTCGCGAGGTCGTTGCGTAGATGGGCGTGCATGCGTTCGAGATCATCCCGCGTGAAGAATCCGCGCGCGACGCCCGACTGATTGGTAATGACGACAAGCCGGAACCCCATCTCCTGAAGGGCGCGCAATCGCGTTCCGATGCCGTCGTAGAGTCGCAGGTCTTCGGGTCGCGATGGGTAATGCCGCCGATGCACGAGGGTGCCGTCCCGGTCCAGAAAGATCGCGCGATGTCGTCTCATTCCTGCGGGCCTCCCTCACTCGCCGCAAGCTCCTTCTCGGCGATATCACAGAGCACATGCACGATCATCGTGTGGAGCTCCTGCGTGATGGCGGTATCCGCCGAGGGAACGCGGATCGTCAGATCGGCGATGCGTCCAAGTGGGCTATAGCGGTCGCCCGTGATGGCGATGACGGTCATCGTGCGCTGGCGCGCAACGCGTGCGGCCCGGATCAGATTTTCGGACTTGCCGCTCGTGCTGATGGCAATGAACAGGTCGCCGGGCTGGCCCAGCGCCTCGATCTGGCGCGCGAAGACGTCGTGATAGCTGTAGTCGTTGGCGATGGCGGTGAGGATGGACGTGTCTACCGTCAACGACAGCACCGGGTATGCCTGGCGCTCGCGCTTGAAGCGGCCCACAAGCTCCCCGGCGAAGTGTTGGGCCTCTGCGGCGCTGCCTCCATTGCCTGCCGCGAGTACCTTGTGCCCATCGCGGACCGTCGCGATCAGCAGGGATGCCACCTGCGCAACGACCTGACTGCGCGCGGCCATCTCGTCGAGCGCGGTGTTCAAGGTGTCGCGCCGGGCGAGCAATGACGCGTTGACTGCTTCGGTATAGCGCGGCCTGAGCGGAATCGGATCGATCTCCGCGACCGCCACTCTCTCCTCTTGTGCCATAAGGGCCTCACTTTCGCTGCCTTCGTGCATCCACCGATATGCGGCGAAGCACGGAAAGCATCCCTTATAGAAGAGAGTAGCCGCTCAGAAGCGCTAGTTCATCGTGAGTTTGCCCAACTCTGCGCCTGTCTCTGCGCGCTGTATTGTGCAGATGCCCAATCAACGGGTTTGCTTTCGAGGGACCGTAGCTCCAGCGCGAGCCGGATTTGCACGGCGTCGTCGAAGCGGTGGGGGTCGAGTCCGGTAAGCGTGGCGACTTTATCGAGCCGGTAGTTGAGGGTATTGCGGTGAATGCCCAGGCGGTAGGCTGTGGAGGTCATGCAGCAATCCTGCTCGAAGAATACCTGGAGCGTAAGCAGAAGCTCATCCTCGTGGTCGAGCGGGCTGAGCAGATGGGTTGCGAGATCGAGCTTGGTGCGAACGTCCGAGACGCCGACGAATGCGGCGATGCCAAGGGCATCCAGGCAGTGGACACGATTGGCACCCTGAGACTGGCGACCCAGGGAGAGCGCTGCCCGAGCATCCTGGTATGAGCGTGGCAGGCCGTCAATGCCAGGGTAATAGCGCCCAATGCCAAGAGTGATTGGAGAGCCGGTGCTGTTCCGCAGCCGCGCAAGCAAAGCCGCCGCCGCGCGCTTGAGTGCCGTCAGGTTGGCCCAGGAGGCGATAGGCAATCCCTCCGCCTCTTCGCGGTCGGTCCAGGCGCTGAGGTCTTTGGTCGTGCTTGCCTTGAGGACGACGATCTCCCCGTCACCGATATAGGTGCAGATGGTCGCGTGTGGCAGGTGGAAGAAATCGACGATGTGGCCGATGACGGCCTCCGCGCGCTTGTGGACGAGCGCCGCATCCGCGCTAACCTCGTTGACCCGATTAGCGCCAAGGATGTACTCCGAGGCGTCGATCAACAGCACAGCGCGCGGAATCGTCAGATCAACCCCGATGGCATTGCCATGCCGGAGGACGGCGGCCTCATCGGTTACTGGGTCGAACAGCAAGGTATACACAAATCGCCGTGCGAGCTGCTGCTGGTTGGGAATCTGATTGATAACCGTCACCTGGTTGATGATCAGCTCGATCAGCGCCTGAACCAGATCAGGCGGGGGCGATCCATCGCTTTTAGTCTCGACGGCAATGGTAAGCGGGTCCTGGCCTTCGATGTGCATGGGCACGCGCAAACAGGCTTCCGGCGCGGCGGTCGCCTGCGCAATGGGAAGTCCCGTTGATCTTGTGTCAGCGCTGGCGACGATGAAGCCACGATGATCGAGCGCCCACACCTGGGCGTTCAAGAGCTTGGTGCTCTGCTGAATGACGTTCCTGATGACCTGCTCGCGTATGTCACTCACCACTGGGCATCACCTGTATCCTTCTATGATCGCCTCCATTCTTCAGGCGCATGTCTTTGGATAGCCCTGTGTCTACGATGTTCGCGGAGACGCTGTGCGGCATGGGCTCAGGGATTCCTTGCGCCACAACAGGGCACGTATTGCCCTGCTGCGCGCTATGCAAGAGGCATATGCAGGAAATGGGCCAAGTGCGTTACGAGAAATGGCTCAGAGGGAATGCTCTGGTCTTACCCAGGGCGTGCAAGTGCCTCTGCGCTTTCGCCCAGGAGGAAATCGAGCAGCGCCTGTTCCTCTGGGCGCAGCCCCTGCGGTTTGCTGGATGCCATGGTGCCTGTGATGCTCTGCGCATCCACGGGCTGAATCACTCTTCCGTGCATATAGGCATCCAGAATATCGGGGTGAATGTAGGCTTTGCGGCATACCGCCGGAGTATTCCCCAACTCACGGGCGGTAACTTTGACAGCCTCGACGATATTCTTCTTTGCCTGCGTCTCTGTCTCGGCGGGGCCCATGTCTCGGAGCGTGCGCGCCGCGATCACGGTTCCGCCCCAGGTGCGAAAGTCTTTCGCGGTAAAGTGCTGGCCGGTAATCTCTTCCAGGTAGCGGTTGACATCAGCAGATTCGATGCTGCGGCGCTCGCCGGAATCGTCAACATACTGGAACAGCTCATAGCCGGGCAAATCTTCGCACCGCCGGATGATATGCGCCAGCCGGGGATCGCGCACCTCGACGCTGTGGCATTTGCCGCTCTTGCCCTGGAACTCGAACCGGATCTGCGAGCCGTTCACTTCCACCTGATCCTGGCGCATCGTCGTCAGGCCGTAGCTCTCGTTAGTGCGCGCGTACTCTTCATTGCCGATGCGAATCAATGTGCGGTCCAGCAATTGAACCACCGTGGCCAACACTTTCTCGCGCGTCAATCCTGGCTGCGCAAGGTCGCTGGCGGTTTGCTGCCGAATCCGTGGCAGGCACGCGCCGAATGCGGCCAGGCGCGCGTATTTCGTCTCGTCGCGCACCTCGCGCCAGTGGTCGTGGTAGCGATACTGTTTGCGTCCCCGCGCATCGCGTCCCGTCGCCTGGATATGCCCGCGTGGGGTAGCGCAGATCCAGACGTCCTGCCAGGCGGGCGGAATGCCAAGCGCCTTGATGCGCTGAAGTGTGGCGCGGTCGGCGATGGGCGTGCCGTCGGCTGTGGTGTAGCGGAATCCGCGCCCGGAACGCTTGCGATGGATGCCGGGCATCCCGTCATTCACATAACGCAGGCCAGCGAGGCGCACCGTCTCCACCGGGTCCATATCTATGTCTATATCTCTGTCAACGTCCATGCCATAGGTTGTGTCTATGTCTGAAGTGGCGTTCCGATGCGCCAGGCCACCGGGCCTCCCGATGCCCTCTTGCTGCGCCATCATACCGTGCCTCTGTTTCCAGGCTGTAACTCCCCCAGCATCCATATCCGGGCAGGGGCTTTATCTTTGTCTCTGTGGTCCGTGGTATCCACACGATAATTCACGCGCAGTGCACCTCTCATGCCAGGGTGCGCCGAGCGGATGGTATGAGCCTGGCACAGGAGAGCGTGCTGAATGAATCCGTGGCCAGACCGTAAATCGTTGTACAATAGCCCGGTGATAACGTTATGGCAACAGTGCTCCGGAAGGAAGCTGATCCTATGACTGAGCATCAGAACTGGATAGATGTTTCTGTGCCACTGAAGTCGGGCATGGTGCACTGGCCTGATAATCCTCCGGTAGTGATCGAGCGGATGATGTCCATCAGCCGGGGCGACGCCGCCAACGTCTCGAAAATGTCGCTTGGCTCGCACACCGGAACCCACATGGACGCCCCCATTCACTATGTGCCTGGCGGTATTGGCATCGATCAGATGCCGCTTACGGCGACGCTTGGCCACGCCCGGGTCATCGAGATAAGCGATCCGGAGTCCATCAAGCCGGATGAGCTTACGAGCCACAACATCCAGCGGGGCGAGCGCATCCTCTTCAAGACGCTGAACTCGGTCCGCTGCTGGCAGACCGACGACTTCGTCAAGGACTTCGTCTACATCTCCCACGAGGCCGCGCACTACCTGGCAACGGTGGGGGCGCAAACAGTCGGGGTGGATTATCTCTCCGTCGGCGGCTTCTACAAAGATGGGCCAGAGACGCACCGGGCGCTGCTGGAAGCGGGCATCTGGATTATCGAGGGGCTGAATCTGTCGCAGGTGCGGCCAGGCAGTTACGATCTCATCTGCCTTCCTCTGAAGGTCGTCGGCGGCGACGGGGCGCCCGCGCGAGCGATTCTGCGCAGGCTTGAGACGGACGATCACAGCGGGTGATGCGGTGATGCGGTGATGCGGCGCGGTCAACTCCTCCGCTTCCAGGTACGGAAGGCGCGGAGAAGCTGCTCCTTCGCGTCGTCGGGGAGGTCACATTCCGCGAGTCTGCCGGCCAGTTGAATTGTTCGACGCATCTGGGCCACATAGGTGCGGCACCCGTGGCAGGTGCTGAGATGCGCCTCGAAGCGCGCCCGCTCCGCCGCTGGCATCGTCCCCTCGACGTATTCCGTGACCATCTCGATGAGTTCCTGGCAACTCAGTTTATCCGGGATCACCATAGAAAGCCCGCTTTCCCGCGTAGTGCCACCCTATGTGACGCGGGCACCCTCAGCGGCAACAATGGAGCAGCTCTCGTTGATTGGTCCCGGATCGCGCCAAAGCGTTACAAGCCACCCATAGCAATCCGCCAGGGGAAACGGATGTCTCCCCTCTTTACACATGAGGACAGATCGTCTATGCTGGCCTAATGCCTTCCTGCAGGGAGACAGCATTTCTCCGCAGTCGTGTTGCAGATGGGTCTGAGTGGAGGGGGAGCTTTATCCCTGCGGGTTCGTATTATGTACTGTGCCGTGACGTGGAATGTGTGAAAGGAACCTCCCCATGTCTATGTATGAGGTGCGTTCGGCCTTTCTGCAGAACTTATTATCCTATGCGCAGCTCGATCCGCGCCTGCTCGGTGTAGCGGTGGGCGGTTCCTGGCTCCATAATGCGATGGACGAATACTCTGATCTCGACCTCATCATCGTGGTCGAGCCTGAGCATATCGGGCAGGTCACAAACGAGCGGCTTGCGTTGGCTAAGTCGCTTGGTAACCTCCTGGCAGGCTTTACCGGAGAGCATGTCGGTGAGCCGAGACTCATCATATGCTTGTATGGGCCACCGTTGCTGCACGTCGATCTCAAGTTCATCGCATTGCCTGACCTGGGGCAACGTGTGGAAGACCCTGCGGTGCTATGGGAGCGTGAC
>DASUWS010000255.1:0-26511 GCA_036378295.1 Ktedonobacterales bacterium | reverse complement strand
GATGGTCCCCTTGGCTTCGGGCGTACCCGGCACCCATGTCGAGCCGAGCGTCCCTTCGACCGGCATGGAGAGGAAGATAGCGCCCTCGTGAGTACCCAGAACGCGCTCGTAGCGCCCCTCAGGCACAGGGAACGCGACGATACGCCCGGCTATGCCCTCCAGGTCGATCTCGACCGGCTTCGGCGCGAGTGGCTGTTCATCCTTCTTGCCCTGCTCGAACTGTTGCTCCGCCTCGCTCTTGGGTGGCTCAGCCGTGGGGATGAACGGCGAACTGATATCGCGGCGCAATGTCAGCAGGTATGGGCGCACCCCTTTGGGGAATCCAGCCTCAAAATGCAAATTGTCAAAGACGGGATCGAACGTCCGCGCGCTCAAGAAATACAGGTAGCGACCCGCGGGATCGAACGCCGGGCGCATATCGCGGAGAACGGGGTTCGTTACCTGCCATATCTCGCCTGTCTCGACCCGGCACAGCTTGATGGCCGATTGCTCCGCATTGATGCCAAAGGCGTAGGCAAGCCAGCGGCCATCGGGCG
Organism: Ktedonobacterales bacterium; assembly: GCA_036378295.1. GTDB lineage: Bacteria > Chloroflexota > Ktedonobacteria > Ktedonobacterales > JADMIN01 > DAHUXT01. The sequence goes on along the minus strand of DASUWS010000255.1, from coordinate 25,975 downwards.
ACCAGGCAATCCCACTGTTGATGGTGCCGAGGCCACTGCGCCCGTAATCGGTGCGGTCGAGTCGCTGCAGCGTGCCTTTGTCGAGATCGGCCAGCAAGAGCTCATTGCGGTGATTCATCAGCGCGACCTCTTGCCCAGTTGGCGAGGCACGCAGCTCGGTGACATGGCCGATGTCCAGCCCATCGAGCACACGCTCCGGCTCAGAGCCATCGGCAGTGAAGATACTCAGCCGCGGCTCGCTGCCATCGTCGCTGACCGCGACGAGATGCATACCATCACCCAGCCACTCCATGTGGCGATAGCGAACGCCATCACGCCTGCCATGCTGTAACACGGGCCCATCCCAGTTGCCCATGCTGAACGCCTTGCCCCGTGTCGTCAGCGCGAGGGCGTGTCCCCTGGGGTGTGATGCCCAGGAATCGAGGAAGCGCCCGGCAGAGACGAACTTGCGGGCTCGCTGCGCGCTGGCGCTGCTGAGCGAGATGTCGAGGCGGGTCGCGGCATCGGCGCCCGGATCCAGCACATAGATATCGCCAGCCGCGAAGTAGACCAGCCGTGAGCCATCGCTTTGCAGGCCGCGAGCGAAGTATTCGGTCTGGTTGCTGTGGCGGCGCAGATCCTCACCTGTTGGCAGACAGGAATACACGTTACCGATGCCCTCGTGGTCAGAGAGGAAGAAGATGCGATCTCCGACCCAGCAGGGCGCGGTGATATTGCCAGTGAGATCGAGTAACCGGCGGAAATTGCCCTCGCCTGTTGGGTCGAGATAGAGATAACCCGCAGTGCCGCCGCGATAGCGCTTCCAGAACGCCAACTCCCCGGTATTGCGCCCCAGCACAATGGCGCCGTTCGGCCCAAACGCGATGGATCGCGCGAGTCCATATGGCAGCTTGCTCGTTGGCCCTCCATTCGGCGCCACTTCATGCAAGGAGACCATGCGCCGGGAAGGCTCTCCCGCCGAGCTGGCATAGATGATGGCCGAGCTATCAGGCCGCCATCCAACCACAGCCGCATTGATGCCGTGGTACGTCAGGCGTCGTGTCTCGCCGCCATCGGCGGGCATCACGTAGACCTCGCCCGGCCCTTCCGACCATCCAGTGAACGCGATCAACTGGCCATCTGGCGAGAAATGGGCATTGTGCGCCTCGGCCACGTCGGCGGTCAGCCGTTCGGCTCGCCCACCAGAAGCACTCACGCGCCACAGGTCATCTTCCGCCGTGAATACAATGGCATCGCCCGAAATCGTGGGGAAACGCAGATATCCCCGCACACCCATCGCTTTGTCCCTTCTCTATGGCATGCCTCTGGCACATGCCTGCTTTGACTGTAGGAACATACGGGGGCACGTGTCAACAGGCGGATGTTTTTGCCCGTAGTGTTCTTCAGGATTTCTGCTAGAATGCGGCGGTCAGTGGCCACAACCCTCATCGCGTGATACCGTATGGTGATGGGGCACTCAGACGGCGCATGGTCCGGAGACAGGCAAGCGCACACATGTCGATGGCATCTGGCGGAGGATTGCATGCGATTTGGTTCGGCACGGTCGTACATTACGCTCTCGATAGCTGCCGCAGTGCTGACGATGGCGCTGAAATTCTTCGCCTACGCACTGACAGGGTCTGTCGGCCTGCTCTCAGATGCGCTGGAGTCGCTGGTGAATCTGGCGGCGGCGCTCATCGCCTTCTGGGCGCTCACGCTCGCGGCGCGTCCCGCGGATGAGGAGCATCATTACGGCCACTCGAAGGCGGAGTATTTTGCCAGCGGCATCGAGGGTGGATTGATTGTGCTGGCGGCGGTGAGCATCGCCTTCGCGGCTGTACCACGCCTCATCCACCCGCTTCCGCTGGATCGGGTGGGTATCGGCCTGCTCATCGCAGTGGCCGGGGCGGTGATCAATGGAGGCGTTGCCCTCGTGCTGGCAGATGCTGGCCGCCGGCTACGGTCGGTCTCGCTGCAGGCTGACTCACGCCACCTGATGACGGATGTCTGGACGACCTGTGGGGTGCTGGTGGGCGTGGCACTCGTCGGGCTGACCGGCTGGCTGATCCTCGACCCAATTATCGCGCTGATCGTCGCGGCCAACATCGTCTGGACGGGCGTAAAGCTGGTGCGCGAGAGCAGCCTGGGGCTGATGGACACCGCGCTGCCACCGGAAGATCAACGAACCATCGCGGATATACAGGCGAGATACCGTGCCAAAGGCATCGAGTTCCACGCGCTGCGCACGCGCCGCTCCGGCTCGCGACGATTCGTTTCGATGCACGTGCTGGTGCCCGGCGACTGGACGGTGAAACGCGGCCATGATCTGTGCGAGGAGGTCGAGATGGCGCTCCATAACTCGCTGCCAGAGACAACGGTCTTCACCCATCTGGAGCCGCTCGAAGACCCCACCGCCTGGCAGGATACGGGGCTAGACCGCCAGATGGACAACATCCCCTCGCAACCGTAACAGCAACGAGATACCACGAATACCCGGTAGACCTCCTGATGAATAGCGAAAGAACAGTGTTGATTAATCGACTGCCTGATGTTATAGTCGCTTCATGGAAATGAAGGTCTGTACCAAATGCGGTCCGCCAGCCCAGCCAGTTGAGAACTTCCCGCTGCGCAATAGTGCTCGGGGCACCCATCATGCCATCTGCAAAAGTTGTCAGAATACATATGTGAGAGCGCATTACCAAACGTATCGTGCAGCGTACATCGAGAAGGCTCGTGTACGAAACGCGGAGCAAATCAGGATTAATGGCAACTTCATAATTGAATACCTTAGCAGCCATCCGTGCGTGGACTGTGGCGAGAGCGACATAGTTGTGCTTGAGTTTGATCATCTACGTGATAAAGTAGCAGATGTTTCGGTGCTTGCTCGCGGAGGGTACTCTTTGGAGGCTATACAGAAAGAGATTGACAAGTGCGAGGTTGTCTGCGCAAACTGTCATCGAAGAAGAACGGCCAAGCAATTTGGTACGTATCGGTATCGACTCAGGTAGTTTGCATCTTGCGCCCGTAGCTCAACGGATAGAGCACGTGACTTCGGATCACGCGGTTGGGGGTTCGATTCCCTTCGGGCGCGCCTTTCTATGCCCCATTTGTACTCAGTTGCAGGGCGCTGAGCATCCACATAAGATACAAACAAAAGACAAACAAAACAGGCTCCCCCGGGTCGCCGCACTAGCATGAGTGCGACAACCTGGGGGAGCCGGCTCTTGTTCTGCTGCTGACTGTTTACGGCGATGTCGCGGGAGCACCCTGAGGGGTGCTGAACCACGCGCCTGGCTTCCAGGGTAGTCCAAGCGCGGGCAGCAGCCAGCGGTCGAGGCCGATCCAGCCACACACACGCCACGAGATGACCAGGAACAGACCAAGCGTGCCTAGTATCGGGTTGATACTGACCGTTCCAGCGAGTAAGTAGTTGAGATTCATCAGCACGCCAAAACCCGCGGCGATGCCAGTCAGGGCGCCAACCAGCAAGCCCAAACCGACGGCAAGCTCGCCCCAACTGACAAGGATCGAGAAAAATCCAGCATTCGGAAGGACAAAGTTCTGCAGAAAGCCCGCATACCAGCCCTGGACTGGTGGATTAGGGCCTCCGGTCTTCGTCAGCGCAGTCGTGACGAATCCTTTCACCGCGGTGCCACTAGTGCCCCAGGCGGGTGATTGTACCTTCTCCACCCCATCGATAAACCACTGGGCGCCGACGTTCATGCGAACGACGAACCAGAGCACCGCCGCTCCCGTGGATGCCAGGAAAAACCGCGAGATAGATGGCTCGGGAAACTGCTCTCGAGGCGTCGAGGCCACTAATGCCGAGCGCTCCTGAGCGTAGCGGACGAACGCTAGAATAAGGGCGAGAATGAACAGCACCAGAAGTGCCTGGCCCCAATAGTCATCTGCCGTCTCCTTCCGGAGCTCCCAGAAGATGTGAAAGAGCGTCCAGGCACCGGCAATGACGCTGATGACAAGCGTTCCTAGCCGAAATAGCGCAGTCTGCTGATTTGGCATCGTGCTTGCTCCTCTCGAATGCAATCTAACTACTACCTACCTCCCACCTGGATTTGACAGCAATATGCGTTCCCAATCGCGGCACGTGACACGCAAGCCAGCGTCTATACATCGAATTCAGCAGGAAAGAGTACACTGTACACGCATCCGCACAGCAAGGCTTCGTCAGGGTGGTTCAGCCAGGGTACACCAGGTGGAGGACCATGCGCAGAAAAGGATTAAGCCGCATGAGATACGAAACCAGCCCGGTCACGCTCCCGCAGTAGCCAGATGAGCGCGAACCCATGGATCACGCCTACCATCGCTCCGGCCAAGACCAGACAGGCGATCAGCGTACCGATCACTGCCGGGGTCATGATGCCAGTGTCTGGAATGAAGCCTACGCCAGCGAAGATCAGCGTCATGCCAGCGGCCCAGGCCCCGGCGTTTGCGGGTATCCACCAGCCGGCCCGAGGAACATGCTTTCGCAGCACCGGCCACTGCGCCGCGCTGAGAATAGAGCCAAGCGCGATACCCATCGCCGCCGCCAGAAGAAGCATGACCGATCCAGCCATATCGAAACCCTGACCGGCGCCTGCCGAGGACTGATCGGGCACAAAAGACATCACCACACTCGGCACCATTCCCAGCGCCCAGGCAACGCCCGCGCCGATCGCCGTCGCAATGGCCCACGCGCGCCACTGGAGCGCGGGCAGCGCGCGGCGGAGTACCATCCACTGCAAACTTCCGACGATGCCACCCTCCCACACAGCGCCGCAGATGACCACAAGGACCGCAGCCGGAACAACGCCTATGCGAGATTCCAGCCCACTCAGAAATAACACGCCGACGAGCCCCAGGCCGAACACTTCAGCAACGAGATTCGCCAGCACCCATGCGCGCCAGATATCCCATCGCAGTCCTACCGGGGCGCGCACATGCTCAGGCGCCGTTTCGTGCAACGATGATGGCGTCATATGATCCTGCCTCCGGTGTATTCCTGCCCTGGAGATGCTGTCAGGGAGTGCCTTGCTCTCGCAGGAAGACGTGCAGCCCTGCTTCCCATCGAGAGGATAGACTCGCATATGCACAGCCGTGTCACGAACCGCCGCCCGGTATCACACCTGCGTCACTGTTGTGATTGCCCTGCCTGGCAGGTTTCGGCCAGGCTGCCCCAGCGCGACTGTTGGAAGGGAGCAGCTACCGCGTGGAGGTCAGGCAGCTAGAGCCTGTGGAGGGAATGTATGTGCGACGAATCATACCGAGACGTTCAGGGCCCAAACAAGGAGAGATGCGCATGGATGGTGTGTGCATGTGAGACATGATCAGGGTTGGTCCCGCGGTTCATAGGGCGCCGCATGTGAGACGCATTGTGAGAGGCATGAGGAAGTCGTTCAGGAGCAGGGGTGGATGCCACGCGCCAGCGCATATAGAACCCATTGCGGAGGATGGTCGCCATCGAGCTTCCCACCGCGCTTTTCCGCACTGACCGGCTGGCCAATGCATTTGTTAGGGCGCAACGGGTCCCGGAGTTCCGGGAGCCGCCCGCTATGCTCTCGTGCGCTGGCTCAACAGCCACCGGTATGCGCCGAGGATTGGCCGCGCGGGAACTACAGGAATCGCCGATGCACCCAGATAGATGATCCGCTCGCTCATCGTCAGCCGCAAGCCATCGATAGTACGCCCGGCAAGCGCTTCGATCGCCGTGACGATATCGCCCACGCCCCACGGACCAATACCGCCTGGAATCATCTCGATCACCATCGTGATGATTGCCTTGAGCGTTGCGCCCGACGCGCGGTCGCGCTCGTTCGTTGGGGATGGCGGTACCTGCACTGCCTTCGTCACTCCTGAACCCCCTAACCTCCCTGGCACTGGCATCCAGCGCCATGTAACACCCCCTGAGCAACGCGGTATGCACGACGCTCACCGCCACCTCAGAACCATTCTAGCGGCATCTGTCATATCCGCAAGAATGAGGCCTGGCCCACATATGGATGAGGTTTTCCGTCATTGTACCATCTCAAGCCAACGTCTCAGAGAACAGGCATCCTCGTGACGTGGAAACAGGCTCATTCTACCAGTGCGCGCGTCAGCATGACCATCGTGACGAAGGTGCGGAAGAGTATCAGGGGGTCACTTCCCTCCAAGAGCACCGTCCGGGACTGCCCCTCGACCAGCCGCACGCCCTGGAGCCACGCGCTCATCTCGGCCATATCCGCTGTGAGGAACGTCACCTCGATCCGTATGGGCAGGTCGAAAAGCGGCGCGCTGGCAGGCTTCTCTTCGGAGAGAGCCCTGTGCGTTGCGGCGTGGATCAACGCCCGAGCCTCCTCGGGGTGGAGGCTTTCGCTGGCATAGCGCGAAATGGAGCGTTTGACCTCGACACAGACTGGCGCGGGCCGTAGACGCTTCGCCTCTATCGCGGTTACCTGGTCACCCGTCACCAGCGCAATCGAGACGCCGTAATGTGCCGCCACCAGCGCGTTGAGCGCCGTCTCGCCTACGATCTCGCCGTTGATGCGCACCTCCCAGATAGCGCGGGGATTGTACGTATGGCTCAACACAGACTGGCTGGCGCCGATGGAGCCGTGATAGCCGAGGAAGAGGATCGCATCGAAACTGGCATCCAGCCCCTCCATCATGTACATCGGCTTGTGCTTGCCGGTAATCAGCCGTGCCTGGCCATGCAGGAGGTCGGCAGGCAGGTTGCGCATGCTGCTGTGCGAATCGTTGACGACAAACTCCGTCGCGCCCGCAGCCCGCGCCCCGTCGATGGCGGCATTCAGCTCACCCAGCAGCAAACGGCGTCCCATCTCGTAGTCGGTGCTACCAACCATGATCTGGTCCCAGTCGACGATGCCTGCGACACCTTCAAAGTCAGTCGAGATGAACACCTTCATGCGTTATGCCGCTCCTCGCTTCTGCCCGTTGTGATTTCATGACGATACCATCGTTGCCTGTGTGCAACATCTTAACATGAGAGTTCGGTATTGGGTCAAAGCATGAGGCGGAGGGGGCCGAGCAGACGCTCGCTCAGCCGCATGATAGGAGGGCGGCGCTCCCACCGTTCTTTGGAAATCGCAACGGCATTGGTCTTGTCGTTCTCGAACAGTTCTTCCATCTGGCTGGCGAAGCGATCATCGTATATCTCGATGTTGATCTCATAGTTGCCGATTGAGCTCAGCCGATCCAGATTCGCAGTGCCAATCGTTGACCACTGGCCATCAATCGTACAGGTCTTGGCGTGTACCATGGCGTTCTGATACCCCAACAGGTGAATCCCAGCATTGAGGCAGCGCGTGAAATACGAGCGTGCCGCCCAATCGGCGAGTGGGTGATTGGAGCGCCACGGCAGCAGAATCTCCACCTTGACGCCACGGTGCGCGGCGGCTTCCAGCGATTCGAGCAGGATGTGGTCAGGGATGAAGTAAGCGTTGGTCAGCCTGATGTGGTGCTGGGCGCGGTCAACGGCGCTGATATACGTGTCGCGAATCGGGAAGATCATCCGCGCGACATCGTTGCCATAGACGTTGATCATGGGGTTGAAGCGAAGCGGATAGTCGCGAAAGATACGCTCGCGCTTGCGGCAAAACCGGTTCCAGAAGTCTACGAACGCCTGCGCCAGATCTCTCGCCTCAGGGCCGATGATACGCAGGTGTGTGTCGCGCCACTCAGTTGCATAGAGTTCACCGATATTGTAGCCACCGATAAACGCCGTGTCACCATCCACGATCAGCAGTTTGCGATGATCCAGCCCATACCGCCGCGGGTCGAACAAATGCCAGGGACGGCGAATCGCCCAGAACGGCAGCCGATTGATCTTCGGGGAGAATTGCTTGAAGGCGTGCGGCACGACGAGATTGCCGAAGGTATCGTAGATGACATAGACGGCGACCCCCTCCTCAGCTTTCGCCGTCAGCCGCTCTTTGAAGAGCCGCCCAATGGAATCATCTTTCCAGATATAGGTCTCGAAGTAGATCGTCTCGCGAGCGTTGTCGATGGCGTCGAGCATGGCATCAAAGAGATCTTTGCCATAACTGAAAATCTGCACGCGATTATCGCCCAGGGTCAATTCGGGCAGACGCAGATGTGGAAATCCAGCGGGCAGAGTACGCCTGGAGCGCTGCTTCGTAATCAACGTCAGCACCCCGATGGCGATCGCCTGGAGCGCGAACAGACCCACCCCGACCACCGCTATGACCCGGAAGAGCGGGATGTGCCGATTGCTTCGCCGTTTTACTGCCGAAGATGCCGCCTTTTGCTCCATGCTCTCCCCCTGCCATGCCCCGCAATCATGGTGCTCTCGTACCTTACTGTGAATACAGAGGAGGTACTCAACCACACCTCTGCACCTGTAGGGGCGTATGAGCGAGATGCGCAGTCACAGCCGCGGTAAGGAACTATTAACTATTGCCGTGTCGCTCCCCCACACCTCAGGCGATCTTCGTCCCGGCTGACTGATCAAGCACCGCTCCCAGTGCGCGGTCGAAGAATACCGAGACGCGCCCGCAATATGCCGCGCGATCCAGGAAATACGTGCCGCAGTGCTCCGCACCCTCACCGATCCAGAGTTCCTTCGGCTCCTGGGCTGCCTCAAAGATCTGCAGGCTCTGTTCCACTGGAATGGAGGTGTCTTCAGAACCGTGAATTATCAGCAGAGGACGTGGCGCGAGCTGTGCCACCCAGCGTATCGGCTCCATGTCGCTGCCGCGATACCCGGCCATGCGATAGAGGAAGTAGTCAGAGATACGCGCAAAAGGCCGCCCTGGCAGGTGAACTCGCTGCTGGACACGGAAGGCAATGACATCGGAGTGACGGGCAAAGGGGCTATCCGCCACCACCGCGAGTACGTCTGGCCGCTGCGACGAGCCCATGATGGCGATAGACGCGCCCATCGAGCCGCCAAAGGCGCCAATGCGCGCATCTGGGAGCCGGGCATTGGTATAGTCGAGCGCGGCGAAGAAGTCGTCCATCTCGCGGAAGCCAAGGGTCACCGGGGTGCCCAGATCGCTGCCATGACCACGATAATCGAAGAGGAGCACGTTGAAGCCCGCGCGCCAGAGCATAGAGCCAATGCCCACCAGTTGCGACTTGCTGCCACGATAGCCCGCGCAGCCGACGATGACACGATTGGTTTCGGGTCGATTGAGCCACCAGCCATGAAGGGTATGCTCACCATGCGAGGCAAATGTAACCTCCTCGAAGTCAACACCTGTCTCGTAAGGACTCATGGTGTACTGGTCGGTAATGTTGGGTCGCTGGGGCTTCGTGAGGCTCATCGCCACATAGTAACCGATACTTGCGCCCCCCGCCATGACGCCGCCTACCGTCAGCGCAGCGGCAGTTACGGCGTATCGCCTGATGCTTCGTGACATTTCCCGAGCCATAGCAGTCTCCCTTCTTCGGTCTCAGCGCTGATATACTCATGCCATTGCAATCTACCTACCGACGCACTGAGTGCAGAATATAGACCAACTCACGCGGACGACCAGCGCCTGTGCATCTCCACATACCTGGCGCTGACGAGGGCGAGGAGCACCGCTTTACCATCTATTCTCATCGCGTTGAAGAAGAGCGGCGATGGCGCCTTGCCATTCCCTCTCCGCGCGCCCTCAAGAACGGTCTATTACGCATGAGCTATTTGCCTGTATTACGAAGTTCGGGCTATCAGGTTAGTTGTCTGGAGACGCGAGCAATCGGCTTGCCGCGGATGGTCGTAGCGACACGCTCGAACTAGATGGAATGCCTACATATCTCATCATACGGCGACTGAAACGGCTCGCCCAGAGCGAGCGGAGAAATCATCACGGGAGACGTGTTCAGGAGGGTGTGTCATAGTGATACCACATAGCGACACCTCGCATTTGCCTATCATCTTGCCTACGTTGGCTGCCCGCTAGCGCACCTCACGACACCTGTGTAGCCGAAACGGTTTTCGATGTTGAGGAAGTGACGCAATCCGCGCCCATAGACATCGTCGCGGCGCGTGGCACGCTCGGCCAGCGTGGATAAGCCGCCGGCGATGAGGACGCGATATGCAACCCACTCGGCGAATCCTTCGCGCAGTATCGGGTCCTTCAGATGGAGCGATTGCTCAGTCTGCCAGGCATGCGCTAACTCGTGCGCCAGCGTACCGAGCAACAAGCCGCGCGGCAGGAACTGCTCGATGTAGATGGTGCTCACGCCATTCGCCTGCACGAAGTAGCCGAGCACATGGTGATTCGCCGCGCTCGTGGCATCGGACAGATGATGCTCATAGCTCCGCCGAATCTCGCCCATCCTGCGCCGGGTAACGATCTGCAAATGAGGTACCACACGCAACTGCCCACCGAGCACGCTCCCAAGCTGGGCGACGGCGGCATCATAGACCTCGCGCACATTGGCGCTAGCGCGCACGACATCAGAGAGGCACAGCGCGCACCGATACTGGCCACCAGAGAGCGGCTGCGCGCCATCGGCGACCGGCGCTCGGCAGAGATCACAGCGAGGACGCCCCTGCACACAGCGCGGACAGAACCTGCGCGGAGTAGCAACCGGAAGCAACTCTTCGAAGGTGTACCAAGTCGAGGTGATCGGCAGCGAGCAGCCATCGCAGCGAGGCGCGTCACGGGCGCATGTCGCGCAGAGGGGGAATTTTCCCTCAAGAGCCGATTGAGCGATAGGCACGTTACAGCGAGCGCACCGCTGGCATGAGGCGTCACAGTCCGCGCAGACGACGAGCGTCGAGTTGTACACGAGATAGCGGCCACGCAATCGTGTCCCGCACAGATGGCAGAAGCGGGCATGAGCATTGCCACTGAATGACAAAGCCATACCACACCTCCTCTCGCCCTACTCCTCAGACGACAGGCCAACCCGATCCGGACATCAGGGCAGGCGAATATCTCCACCCGCCAGGGCCGTACGAGCGCGAGCGATGTCGCGCACCGCACCCAGCGCGGTGAAGATTTCCAGGGCACGTGTCAGCTCATCCCGCGCCCGCTCATCGTCCCCAGGCTCCCCACGACGACGATAGAGGCCAGCCAGGGCATAACGTGTACGCGCCTCCTCCCAGGAGGTTCCAAGATCGGAGTAGCGTGTGAACGCGCTCTCAAGATCAGCCAGCCCATCATCCCACCGACCCTCCGCCATCGCTACAATGCCACGGGCACGGATTGCCTGCGCCAGCGCCTTACGAGCACCAGAGCGCCAGCCCAGCTCCAGCGCCTGGGGACCATAGCGCTCGTACCGGTCCAGGTCGCCCTCACGGGCCAGTAGCTCCGCCAACTCGGCCAGCAACACCGCCATGGCCACCCGCCCCTCGCGCAATTCCAGCCCGGTGAGCAGGAGCTGGCGTGCTTCGCGCGTGGAGCCGCGCGCCAGAGCCATGCGAGCGCGCCCTACCGCGATGTACTGCACATTGCAGGCCTGGCTACTCTCAGCAACCTGGCGCGAGAGCAGATCGGCTCCGTCGCGATCACCCATACGCGCCTTGACGACCGCCAAAGCCAGCAAGGCAGCCATCTGGCGATGAGACAGGCGAGAGCTTACCTGCGCCGTCACACGGAGCATCTCCTCACCGATATTGAGCGTCTCTGGCCAGTGATCCCACTCGAAGTTCGCGACCACAAGCGCGCGAAGTGCGTGTGCCAGGAGTACCTCGGTCTCAGCGCCACTGGCGATTTCCAGCGCCGCCTGCGCATGGGCCACCCCCTCGGCATACTCGCCAACGGCCTGGTGCGCCAGGCTGACTTCAGCGTGAATGTCAACCAGCTCATTTGGATCGTCGATCTGTTGCGCCCAGTGCAGGCGGCGTGTCATCGTTTCCAGATAGCCGCGCAGGTCGGTGGTTATCGCGAGCAGATTCCCCAGAGCATCCAACGCCTCAGAAGCGCCGCGAGGGTCCCCAAGCGCTTCGGTAATCCGCACAGCCTCGCGGGCGCTGCGCAGCGCTTCCAACAACTGGCGCTCCCCGCGCTGTTCCGCCGCGTAGAGCCAGAAGAAGCTGTTCGCGGTCAGCAGAGCCGCGTATTCCGCGGTGTCACGGCAGGCGGTGGCATTGGCCAGCTTCAGGCCACGATCCAGATAGCTCTTCAATTCATCGTATGGTGGAAGGTGCTGGAAATATGCTGCGTTACGGGTAGGCAGCGCCACGAGCAGGCGATAGAGGCGAATGCCCTGCATCAACCAGTCGCGTCGCGCAGGCTCAGCGATCTCCGCTGCTGGCGATTCCCCATCCTCAGCTGTGGGTGTGCGGGGCACTTCATAGCCCGCCCACAGCCCCAGCGCGATGCGGTAGTCCATCCATGCCTCGTCAGCCCGCAACGCGAACCACCGGGCATCCCCACGCCGGGTATAGAGCGACTGGAGCAGGGGCGTATCGTCGGGCTGCCCCTCTTCTTCCAGCAGCCGGATGGTGTCTGTGTAATAGTCATCGGCCTTGCTCGACGCGTGGCGAGCCGCCGCCTGATCACCCGCCATCGTCAGATAATGAACCACCTTCGCGAGGACAGCCTTCCGGCGAGCGGTATTGCGCGTCCGCGAGAGATTCGCTTGCAGGTAATACTGGCGATAATGCTGCGCCAACAGCTCCGCGAACTCGTCTTCGCGCCCCTGCGCCAGACTTTCCAGCCAGGCCGCCACACGCTCATGCTCATGCGCCCGCCGGGTGCGCGCGATGGTGCCATAGACAGCCTCCCGCGTCAGCGCATGGTTGAAGCTATAGACCTGCTCATCTGCAGGCGCGACGCTCGATTTCCGGTGGTCAACCACGAGCAATAGCTCTTTGTCGATCAGCGACCGGAGCACAGTTTGCAGCCGGTACGGCTCCAGATGTGGCGCAAGGGCAAGCAATGAGCCCGGCCAGAAGTAGCGCCCAATCACGGACGCATGCTGAAGCACATCGCGCTCCTCAGGGGAGAGTAGATCAAGGCGCGCGATCAACACGCCCTGCACGGTATCCGGGATGCCGGGGTTGAATACCTCACTGCGGCCCTCCCATTCCGGAGCGATCTGCCAGCCATTGCCCTCCCCATCGACGGGAACCAGGATGCCGAGGTCCACGAACATGCGAATGATCTCTTCGATGTAGAAGGGATTGCCCTCCGCCTTCGCGAGAATGCCCTGGCGCAGACTCTGTGGCACCGTTGCGCCGGGGAGCAGCTCTCGCATCAATTGCTGCGTCGCGACAGGCGATAGCGCCTCAAGCCCGACGGTCACGTAGTTCCGCTTGCCGCCGCCCCAATCAGGACGCTTGTCGAGCAAGTGTGGGCGCGCGGTACACAGCAGCAGCAGGGGCACGTCGGATGCGCGAGCGGCGATATATTCGATCAGGTCGAGCAACGCATCGTCAGCCCAGTGAATATCCTCGATGAGGAGAATCAGTCCATTCGAGAGAGCAATCGCCTCGAAGAAGACACGCCATGCCCGCAGCAGTTCCTCCTGCCGCTGCTGCGTATCGGCAGGCAGTAATGTCTTCCGCCGTGGCGCCTGCTCGATGCCAATGGTGTAGCCCAGGTAGGTGGCGATCATCTCAGGGTCATCGGTACGTTTGGCTCGCGCCAGCGTCTCCGTGACGCACCGCAGCAGGGTAGCGCGAGCGGCCTCCGGCGATTGTAGCGCCTGGACGCCGCAATAGGCCCGCAGCATATCAGCCAGCGGCCAGTATGTGATCCCTTCTCCATACGGCGGGCACCGTCCCTCCAGGATCACCGGCTGCTCAGGCTCAGCGGTTGCCGTGGCGATTGCCTGGCGATCCGCACGACGGCGGCTAGAAGTGGTCGAGATTGATGCGGCAGCCGATTCGGTGATTTGGCGCAGGAACTCTCGCGCCAGCCGTGTCTTGCCGATTCCCGGAACGCCAAATATCGTCACCAGATGGGGTGAGCGCTCGCGCCGCACGCGTGTGCTGATCGCGCGCATCAGCTCCATTTCCACGTCGCGCCCAACCATCGGCGCTTTCAGCCCCTCTACGCCTCGCGGACGGGGAGTCGGGACGGCGCTCTGGTCGGTCATTGCCAGCGCCTCCCAGACTTTGACAGGCCGCGCGCGGTTCCGCACCGTCATGGGAGGCAGATCACGGTACTGCACTGCGCCCTGGGTCGCGCGCCAGGTGCGGGAGCCGACCAGAATCGAATCAGGGAGCGCCAACTGTTGAAGCCGCGCGGCAACATTGACCGCGTCACCGGTGATGAGGAAATCGCGTCCCTCGGAGGCGCTGCCAGCGGCGGCAACCTCACCTGTGTTGATACCAATGCGCATCTGTAGCAGTGGCGCGGCGGGATCGACCATGCGGCGGTCCTCATTGAACTGGCGAAGCGCCGCCTGCATGTCCAGCGCGGCGCGCACGGCACGCACTGGGTCATCCTCGTGTGCTACCGGCAGGCCAAAGACCGCCATGACAGCGTCGCCGATATACTTCTCGACCGTGCCGCCATGCCGGTGAATCTCGCGCGCCATTGTCCCAAAGAATCCGGCGAGAATCGCCCGCGCATCTTCGGGATCAAGGTCTTCCGCCAGGGCTGTTGAGCTGGTGAGGTCCGCAAACAGAATCGTGACGACGCGCCGCTGTTCGGTCGTCTCTTCGACGGGCGTCGCGGCATCCGTCAACACCACCGCGCCAGGCCCTTGCTCGACGTTCGGATATACTTCGTCACCCACGGGCTGCGGCAATACCGCTCCATCCAGCGGCGTGCCACACTGATTGCAGAACCGCGCATTCGCCGGATTGAGCGCACCACAGTTCGGGCATACCCGCGGCAATGGCTGGCCACAGGAAATGCAAAAGCGCGCGTTATCCGGATTGGCAATCGAGCAGTTCGGGCAAGTCATGAGCGCTCCCGCTGAGGATCGTAAGGAAGATACACATGCTCATTGTATCGCGAGAGCACCCGGATGAATAGCCCGCGCACTGCTCCTGCGGATAGGTAATTTGTAGGCAATTTGTACGAGATGGAAGATGCTGAGGAACGCTCAGGAACGGCCAGCACACAAGCACGTTCCTGGCGTGCGCGCTCGCAAATCGCGGGCTACTGAACAAAATCTACGGGCACCTCGTGGGGGATGACTCCGCGCTCGGCGGCTTCCTGCAGGAAGAGGCGGATGCTTCGCTGGCCACGCTCCCCCATATCAACCGTCCAGTCGTTGACGTACATGCCGACGAACTGATCGGCAGTGGCTGTCGGTAGCCCGCGAGCAAACCGCATAGCATAGCGCAGCCCTTCTTCGCGGTGCTCCAGCCCATAGACGATGCTCGCCTTGAGGATGCGCGACAACTGCGCCATCCGCTCCGGCCCAAGGTCGCGCCGCACCGCGTTGACGCCCAACGGCAGCGGCAACCCACCTGTGCGCTCGTGCCACCACGCGCCGAGATCGACCACAGAGTGCAAGCCGAGTGAGCCGTGCGTGAGCTGCCCCTCATGAATCAGCAAACCAGCTTCGGCCCTGCCAGAGCTAACAGCCTCCATGATTTCGTCGAAGGGCATAATGTCATACTCGAAATCGCCCAGATAGAGGCGCAGCGCCAGGAATGCGCTCGTCATCGTGCCAGGAATAGCGATGCGCCGTCCGCGCAATGCCTCCGGGCCGACCTCGTCGCGGGTGACGACCATTGGCCCGTAGTTATCGCCCATGCTGGCGCCGTGCGTGAGAATGGCGTATTTATCCGCGACATGGGCATATGCATGCACCGAAATGGCGGTGATTTCCAGCCGCCCTTCGCGCGCCCACTGGTTCAGCGTCTCGATATCGCGCAGGATGTGCTCGAATCGCAAACCCTCGGTATTGATGTGGCCCTCTGCCAGAGCATAGAACATGAACGCGTCGTCGGAGTCAGGGCTGTGGCCGAGCTGGATGAGCGCATTGTCTGTCGTGCCAGATTCAGGCGAACTCATATGTTGTGTCCTTCTTTCGCAGACTGCCTCAGGCGAGCGGACGCCCGCACGTTTCAGATTGTAGCGCATGCGACGCATTGGCCGCTCTGCCGCCCCTATCACGGCACGGCAGCCTGCCGGTGGCTGGTGGGTAACCCAGCCCGCATGATCGCATGGGGACGACGAAGCGCGGGCGGTTCAAACCGCGCCTGAAGGGCCTCCCTCGCGGGCGGACCCGCTCGCCGTAGAGCATGGCGCGAGATTATGCGCCGGAGGATTCTTCCGGGGTATCTGAGGAACCGCTCCCCTTCGCGGTCCCGCCCTGGCCCTGGCTGCGCCAGTGTGCCGCAGCCTCATCCATTAGGGCCACCAATCGCTCCAGCCGCTCGATGACCCGCGTGACGTTCGACCGCTGCTTCTCGTATGCCGCGGGATGCAGCTCGCGCACATACGCCTGCAAATCGTCGTCGGTCAGGTCGTACCACTTCAAGTCAGCCTGAAGGCGGAGATGGACTTTATACGCCGGATCGTGCTGGCGGCGCTGGTTGGCCGGGTTGAGCAGGTCAACGCCCCGCAATGTCGGCGCAGCCGCGGCGGGATGTAGCTCTGCCGCGAGCGTTTCGAGGTCACTCACGCGGAAGAAGTTGCCCTTGCCGACACCTGGATAGGCGCGCAGGCGCTTGTTGGCGACCAATTCGAGCAACGTATCGCGGTCCACGCCTAGCTGCCGGACCGCTTCACCTTCATCCACAAACGAAAATCGAGCCGATCTACCTGGTTGTATCGGGTTCATGGGGTTCATGGGATTCCTCGTCATGCGTATAGAACAGGAGCAGCGTGCTGCCATACTTACGCTCGTCATAACGGCGCAGACGCTTGAGCGAGAGCGCATCAAGACTCGCGCGCTCCTGTGGATGGATCTGTACGATCACCAGCCCGTCTGGCTCGGTCAGTGGCGCGGCGTCCAACTGGGCGAGTGCGCGGGCGGCCAGTCCTTCGTACTGTGGCGGCGCGACATACACCAGATCATAACGCCGATTTGCCGCCGCTGCCTGCTGCAGGTAAGCAAACGCATCGGCCCGCAACACCTCGGCCCGGTCGCTGAGGCCGGTAATCACCAGGTTTTCGCGCACCAGCCGCCATGCTTCGGGGCTGCGCTCGATGAACGTGGCGGACTCCGCGCCCCGGCTCAACGCCTCGATGCCAACGGCTCCGGTACCTGCGAAGAGATCCAGCACACGCATGCCCATAATCTCGGGCGCGAGAATGTCGAAGAGCGCCGTCTTGACCCGGTCCATGATGGGCCGCGTCTCGCTAGACCTGGGCGACTTGAGTTTTCGCCCGCGCGCGCTCCCCGAAATGACCCGCATTACCGCGATCCTCCGCTGGACCGCCCACGGGCCGCCGGACGCGAAGCTGGACCTTCTCCAGCACTCTTCGCGGAGGGCTCAGCCTGTTCCGTGCGGCGCTGTTCGGCCCGAAGCGCCCCAAGCACCAGCGCGGCCTCGTCGGCGAACACATCCTCTTTCCCCCAGCGGATCAGCGCATCCAATTGTGCGGCGGTGAGCCGGTCCGCTGTCGTCCGCCATAGCCCACGCACGAGCGCGGTTGCCTGCGCCTTGCCAAGCTCATTTTCGACAATGTTGCGATAGGCTGTGCGCTGATAATCACTGGCTGGCCCACCACCTGTCGCGGTGCGGAGTCTGCCAATCAACTGCATCGCCTGCGCGCGGCTGGCTCCGCTAGCCGCTACCTCAGCAGCCGGAGCGGGTGTCTCGCGCACCGAATTCGCGGGCTTGCGCGCGGCGGGAGCTGATCGCTGGCGAGCCGGAGGCGGGGTGAGATCAGGCACGTCCTCCAGGTCGAGATCGTCGAGCATCTCATCGCTGGCAACGGATGGAGTAGCACTGTCACTGCCAGCCGATGGCGCGAACTCGTCTTCGATCAACTCATCGTCCTCATCGAGCGCGTAGAGGATCGTCTCATCATCCTCTTCCTCGAAGTAACGCGCTGGCGTGGGTGGCTCCACTACGGATGAGCGAGGCGCTGGCTCGAACCCGGGCTCTGGTTCTGATTCTGGCTCCGTCTCAACCGGAGACGCAGCGCCGAGAAGCTGCCGCCGGAGCGATTCGAGCGCCTCGCGGAGATTCAGCCCTTCGAGCGAGCGGACACCAAGGCGATCCATGGCCTGTCGTGGATTCAGCCCCAACTCAGCGACGGCGGCGATGAACTGAGGGCGAGTCATCTCGCCGCCTGTATCGTCTGGTGTCCTGGTTGCGGCGGATGGCTGTTTGGCGGGCGGCGCTGCCGGAGTCTGGGGGCGCGGTGGCTCGACCGGTCGCTGCGGCGCTGGACGGGATGGCTGTGCCGACGCGGCGGGCGCGTTTCCGGCATTGACCTGACGAGTGGGGGCGCCCGCTTCCGACGGATGGGTCACAGGATGATCCGGTACTGGCGCGGACGCTGGCGCTTCCGATGATTCTGGCATTTCTGGGGCTACCGGAGCATGCCCGTTCGCGGATGCCATGTGCGCGCTGGCAGCAGGCAATGCTGGTGCTGGCGCGGGCTGCTCGATCCCGGCCACCTCATTGGCGAAGGGCTCGGCCTCCGCACCGCCAAGCGCCCCGACAATGTGGGCATCCAGGCGGCGCGCAAGGGCACTCGTGCCCGCGTCGGCAACCCCAAGCAACGCCTCAATTTCCTGCGCGGTCGCGTTGCGCGGCACGGGTATGCCGATCTCCACTGTTCGCGTCTGCCCGTCGACGGTGAACGTGACGGACTGTCGCAGCCAGATATGCTCTGTATCATTCGGGTCCATAGAAATACCACCGCCTCACTCGTCGCTCCACCTGCCCGCCGGATGGGGGCGTTGCGATGTCATCGCATTATACGTCATGGAGTCGTAACCCTACCGTCTCATTGACTGGACGAGCCAGTGGCGTCATCTGGTCACGAAAGGCTGAAATATCCCCCTCGCCATTGGCGACACATTGCTTGTTGGCAAGACTCATGCTATACTCGCGCAAGACGTGCCCGCAGGGGCGCAGTCTAGCAGAGGACGGAGCAAACCGGTGAACGAGAGCAGCTCACACCAGGATGGCGCCGTGAGAACGCTCACGAAGCAGATCTCGGATGCCGACGTAGCACTATTTCTTTTGGTGACCGGCCAGACCAACGTCACGCCGGAGCAGACTCCTATTCCCAGCCAGACAACCCGGCAAATCGCCCCGATGGGGATGCTCGCCGCCATGCTATCGGGAGCCGCCGCACAGCACGGATTGCGACCGGGGTCGGTCCGCTTCCACAGCGAGCAGATTCGCTTCAGCGAGCCTGCCTACACCGACGATATGCTCACCGCCACAGCGGAACTCACCGGCCGGGATGATACCAACCATTCGTTGCGCGTCTTCGCCCACTGCGAGAACCAGGAAGGACGACGACTTGCCGAGGGCGAGTTCGTTCTGAGCGAGCAGTGATGGACCAGGTGGCTGCTCCTTCGCGGTCCGTCACGACATGCGAGTTGGAACGCTCGTTGACATGCCCTCCCACGCGCCATATACTATGCGCGTTTGCGTCGTCTCGCCGGGGGGATTTGCGCCGCGAGAGTACCCCCAGTCGTATACATACAGGGAACCTGAGAGATTTCTGAGCGCTTCCCATATACGATCAGCGATCATTCATCTATTTGTTGGAGAAGATCATCTATGAGTGGCCCTGGGGGTTCTACGACCAAGCGGGATCAACGCCGCGAGGCCCGGCGTCAGCAGCTGCACGAGCGCCAAGTGGCACGCCAGCGCGAGCGCCAGCGCCAGATTCGCAATCAACGGCTGCGTCTGGCATCAATCATTGGCGGCGTAGTCCTGGTGATTGCGCTGATAACCGTGTTGCTTGTCACCACACATCAGCCGCCCTCTCCGTCCGGCTCCACTGGTCTGCATCCGGCCAACGGCCAGGTGGTGGACGGCATGGAATGCACGGGGAGCGAGCAGCTTGTATTCCACATTCACGCGTATCTTGCGGTCTATGCCAATGGACAACCCGTGACGGTTCCGCCGGGTATTGGCATCGTCGCTCCGTCTGGTTCTGGAGAATCCGCGCTCGGGTCCGATGGGTTGAAGTCGTGTATCTATCCGCTGCACGTCCATGACGGTGAGCCGAATATCGTCCATATCGAATCACCGATCAAGAAGACCTACACCCTTGGCGACTTGTTTGATGTCTGGGGCCAGCCGCTCAGCACGACTCAGGTGATGGGGAACAAGGCCGACGATACACACAAGCTGACCTTCTACGTCTTCGACTCGTCGGGCAAGATGAAGCAGGTAACTAGCGATCCGCGCACGATTGGACTGAATGAGCACGAAACGGTTGTAGTGCTCTATAACAGCCCGAACGTCACGCCGAAGGCATTTACCAACTGGTCCCAGTACAACGTCTAACGCTGATCGCGCTCCATCTGGGGCGAAGCACAGAAGATCCCCCGCCGGAATCACTCTGGCGGGGGATCTTCTGTTTGCCTAAGTAGGTGTGCAGCGCTGTGTTGCGGTGGTGGTTCTGCCCTTACCCCCGGCCTCAGGTCTGCGGCCACCCACTCACCTCAGAGGGGGACGGGGACGAGGGTTACCACCCGCACAAGACGTCATTGGCTATAGACTTAGATGAACCAATCTGGACGCTAGCGTCCGTGGCACATCTTGTATTTCTTGCCACTACCGCAGTAGCAGGGATCGTTCCGGCCAATCTTGCCACTGGCCGAGGACGACGACGCGCTGACGCTGGCATTGGCATTCGCATTGGCATGGGCCGGCTGGGGATGTCGCGCGCCATTGATAGGCTTGCCACCCTTAGCGTTGCCGTTCCGCCCGGCGTTCTTCGCCGCGGCCCGGGCGCCATTCCCGGTAGGAACCGTCCCGGTCGGGCGCACGCCATTCGCGTTCGCCGCGCCGTTCGCAGCGCGTGGCGCAGCAACGGTCCCCGCGGCTTTCGTCTGGCCGCTTGCGGCGGCAAGTGCCTGGGCGTTGGTCTGGAGGTTGCGCGGAAGCGCCTGCGGCGGAGGCGGCGCCTGTACTTCAATGTGGATAGGTCCACCACGCATCGCCATATCCACGATGTGATGCTCCAGATCCAGCTTGAGCCGCTCAAAGGCGCGGAAGGCTTCGGCCTTGAACTCGTTGAGCGGATCGCGTTGCGCCAGCCCGCGCAGACCGATACCACTCCGCATCTCATCGAGATGGTCAATGTGCTCGCGCCAGAGCGCATCGAGCACCTGCAAGATGACCGCGCGCTCGAACTGGCGCATGAAGAAGCTGCCCGGATGGGTGGCGTTGTTCTCTTTGGCAACGCGGGTGATCTCTTCCTCGCGCCTGCCATACCCTTCGAGTGCGAGGTTCGTCAGATCCTCGGTGAGCTGCTCGCGCTTGAGCCGGTTGAGCTGCTCAGGGAAGATCTCGTCTGGCACCTCGATACCCCATAGCTCGAACTGCCGGACGATACCATCCAGATCCCACGATTCGGGCATGCCGCCCTGCGTGTGCTCGGCGACCAGGCGCTTGACGTAGTGCTCGATCATCTCGACAATGCGGTCATACATATCCGCATGTTCGAGCACCTTGCGACGGTCGGCGTAGATCACCTCGCGCTGCTTCGAGATCACGTCGTCATACTCGACGACATGCTTGCGGATATCGAAGTTCGCGCCTTCAACTTTGGACTGCGCCTGCTCCAGCATCCCGGATACCGCTCTGCTTTCGAGCGGCACCTCCTCGTCACCCATCATGCGGTTCATGACGCCCGCGACGCGGTCCGAGCCAAAGCGGCGCATCAGCTCATCCTGGAGCGAGACGAAGAAGCGCGACTCGCCCGGGTCACCCTGGCGTCCAGAACGTCCACGGAGCTGATTGTCGATGCGGCGCGATTCATGGCGCTCGGTGCCGATGATATAGAGGCCACCCGCCTCGATGACCTTCTTGCGATCCTCCTCGCAGCGTCGCTGCGCTTCTTCGAGCGCCTCCGCGCGATCATCATCGGTGGCAAACTCCAGATCAATGCCTCGATCCTGGAGAATCGAATCCACGAACGCCTCAGGGTCTCCGCCGAGCTTGATGTCGGTGCCGCGGCCCGCCATATTCGTCGCGATGGTGACGGCGCCGCTACGGCCCGCCTGTGTCACAATCTGCGCCTCGCGCGCGTGCTGCTTGGCGTTCAGGACGTTGTGCGAGATGCCCTGCAGGTTGAGCAGATCAGAGAGGTATTCCGAATTCTCCACCGAGGTCGTGCCGACCAGGATGGGCTGGCCCTTCTCATTCCGCTGCTTGATTTCCTCGACGACCGCATGGAACTTGCCCTCCTCGGTGCGATAGATGAAATCGGAGTTATCCGCGCGGGCAATCGGCTTGTTCGTCGGGATGACCATGACATCCAGCTTGTAGATCTTGTTGAATTCCTCGGCCTCGGTCAGCGCGGTGCCGGTCATGCCAGCCAGCTTCTTATACAGACGGAAGTAGTTCTGGAAGGTGATCGTCGCCAGCGTGCGATTCTCGTTCTGAATCTTCACGCCCTCTTTCGCCTCGATAGCCTGGTGCAAGCCTTCGCTATAGCGCCTGCCTACCAGCACACGGCCGGTGAATTCGTCAACGATCAAGACTTCGCCATCACGGACGATGTAGTCTTTGTCGCGCTTGAAAAGCACCGAGGCTTTCAGCGCATTTTCCAGGTGGCGCGTCAACTCCATGTCTTCATAGATGTTGTGCAGCCCCAGCGCCTGCTCAACCTTATCGATGCCAGAGTCGGTGATCGAGACGGTGCGCTGCTTCAGGTCCACCGTGTAGTCTTCTTCGGGCTGCAATCGCGGCACCACGCGCGCGAACCGTTGATAGGTCTCCGCCGACTCCTCCGCCTGGCCGGAGATGATGAGCGGGGTACGCGCCTCGTCGATCAGGATGTTATCCACCTCGTCCACGATGGCATAGTTCAACTCGCGCTGCACGCAGTACGCGATGTCTGGCACCATGTTATCGCGCAGATAGTCGAATCCTAGCTCGTTATTCGTGCCGTAGGTGATGTCGGCGGCGTAGGCGGCGCGGCGCTCGGGCCCTTGTGGGGGCAGTGTCGTGAGAATGACGCCAACGGAGAGACCCAGGAACTCGTAGATCTTGCCCATCCAGTCGCGGTCGCGCTGGGCCAGATAGTCGTTGACGGTGACGATGTGGACGCCCTTGCCCGTGAGTGCGTTCAGATAGGCGGGCAGTGTGGCCACCAACGTCTTGCCTTCGCCCGTGCGCATCTCAGAGATCTTGCCCTGATGGAGGACGATGCCACCGATCAACTGCACATCGAAGTGACGCATACCAATCGCGCGGCGGCTGGCCTCGCGCACAACCGCGAAGGCATCGGGCAGAATATCGTCGAGTGTCGCCCCGTTGGCAAGCTCTTCCTTAAACTCCGCCGTTCGCCCGCGCAGTTCTTCGTCGCTCAACGCCATCATCTCATCTTCGAGCGCGTTGATTTGATCGACGATGGGCCGTAGCGCCTTCAATTCCTTTTCGTTGGGGTCACCGAATATTTTGGTGATCAAGCTCATTGTCGAACCTGGTCTTTCGTCATGCTCTTCTTCAATGCAAACACTTGGGAAGGAAACGCACCATCCATATATACGCATGTACTACGCACGATGTGCCGGATTTCTCCACCTATTCTCCCTAGATGGAGCTATTGGGGCCGTCAGGTGCGGACTATATCCACCCGGACACCCCCTCATTATAACATGCGACGCCGGTTGCCCCGGCCCATATCCACACAAATGCTTCGCAACGGCAAGACTAGACCATTCGTTCGACTTCCGGTATACTTGCGGGTGGAAGGCAGGCGAGCACGAGAGGTCCAGGCGCGAGGAGGTGAACGGGCATGATGGCGCCACCGCAGGGATTCCGGCGGGTGTTACACGCCGACCTCGATTGCTTCTTCGCTGCCGTCGAGGAACTTGACGACCCATCGCTCCGGGGCAAGCCGGTGGTGGTCGGCGGCGATCCCGAGCGCCGCGGCGTGGTCAGCACCGCCAACTACGTCGCCCGCCGCTATGGCATCGCCAGCGCAACGGCAGCCGCCCATGCCCGCCGCCTCTGTCCGCATGCCATTTTTCTGCGTCCGCGCTTCGACCGCTATCGCGAGCTGTCGCAGCGGGTGATGGCGATTCTGGATGATTCGGTGGTTGCGCTCGAACAGGTCTCGGTGGACGAGGCATATGGCGAGTTGCCGCCGGGGTTGCCGGGCTGCGAGCGCGCTGACGCCATCGCCCGCCGGATCAAGCTGCGCGTGCGAGCGGAGACCGGACTGGTCATCTCGGTGGGCATCGGGCGCAACAAATCGCTTGCCAAACTGGCCAGCGACCTCTCGAAACCCGATGGTTGCCTGGTCGTCCGCCCCGATCAGGAGGAGGCGTTCCTGCGCCCGGTTCCGGTCGGCAGGCTGAACGGCGTGGGACCGCATACCCGCGAGCGGCTGGAGCGCATGGGCATCCTCACGGTGGGCGACCTGGCTGACCGCGATCCACAGGATCTAGAGGCGCGGCTCGGCAAGCACGGTCGCTGGCTCTGGCATCTGGCGCGTGGCGAGGATGACCGCCCGGTTGAGACCGAGCGAGAGCCGCCAAAGAGCATCTCGCGTGAGAACACGTACGAGCGCGATATCGCCGATGTCGAGCAGGCGATGGCCCATGTGCGCGAGCTTGCGCGGGCGGTGGCCCGGCGCGCCGAGGGAAAGGGCATGATTGGCCGCACCGTCACCCTCAAGGTTAAGTGGGCGAACTTCCAGATCGTCACGCGCCAGCAGCCGTTGCCCGCGGCGACCGCACGCCCCGACATGCTGGCGGAAGCGGCGGAGTCGCTGCTGCTGCGAGAAATCGCGCCTCTGCTCGATGGTGAGCGGGCAATCCGTCTGCTTGGAGTTGCGCTCAGCACACTCGGTCCAGCCGACGGCCCGGCGAGCTTTGCGCGGCAGGTGCGCAGCAGCGCGGGGCTGGTGCAGCACTCGTTATGGGATCAGCTGGCCGGATAATGGCCGCTTATCGCTTATGCTTGCGGTTCGACACGCGCCATGTAATACTCGCTCGGGATATGTGCCAGCATCATCACGAGGAGTGTTGCCCGTGAGCACAGCGAAGAATCCGCCCTCCACACCAACCCTGCGCGGCAAGCATGTTGACCTGCGGCCCGTCGAAGAGGCGGACCTACCACTGATCCATCGCTGGTCCAACGATGCCGCCGTTGCGGGCGAATACGGCACGGTCAGGCCCGTCACATTCGACGACGTGCGCCGCCGCTACTCGGACAACCCGGCGCTGACGGCTGAGAGAGGTGCGCTGCTCATCGTTCGCAAGGACGGCGGTGCGGTCGGGATGGTGTCCTGCCACCGTGTGTGGTATGGAGCGACTTCGCCCGCATTCAACATCGGCATCACCATCGCACCCGAGGAGCGAGGCAAGGGGTATGGCAGCGAGGCGCAGCGCCTGTTTGCCGATTACCTGCTATACACGTATCCGATTGGCCGTGTCGAAGCCAGTACCGATATCGAGAATATCGCCGAGCAGCGGGCACTGGAGCGCGCCGGATTCCAGCGGGAGGGTGTGGCGCGCGCGGCAGCCTGGCGCGGCGGTCGCTGGCACGATATGGTAACGTTTAGCCGCGTCCACGGCGATAGCTAGTCTTTCGCTGGTCTTTCCCCCCCGATAACCCGCATACACGCTGCGTTCATCCAGACCACTTGCGCGCGGCCAAATTTCATGTTAACTTACTAACATGAATATGAGTCCCAACCCAAAGACATCTAAACGCCGCTATCGCATGTCAGCGCGTGCAGAGGCAGCCGCAGCCACCCGTGAGCGCATTCTGTCGGCCGCTGTCGCCATATTTTGGGAGCGGCCGGTCGTTGACATTTCGCTTGAACAGGTAGCGCAGCGCGCGGAGGTTTCGCTTCCAACCGTAATACGTCACTTTGCTGACCGGCAGGGGTTATTTGCAGCGGCTGGAGAACGGGAGTACGAGCGCATTCGCCGTCAACGCGACGAAGCCCCGGTCGGTGATGTCCGAGCCGCAGTGCGGATCCTGATCGACCACTACGAAGAGCTTGGCGATGCGGTACTGCGTCTTGTA
>DASUWS010000254.1:0-23326 GCA_036378295.1 Ktedonobacterales bacterium | reverse complement strand
ATTCGAGGACGATGCGAGAGGATGTAGCGATCCTCCTCATCGGGAGTAGGGTAGGTATCAGTCCTGGCGGACATCAAGGACCCAGCCGCCGTGTTGCGCGGCATCGTGGTAGAGCTCGAAGTTCTGGTGATCGGCGGTCTCGACCCGGTAGTAGGTGCGATCTGAGTGGCGATCCGGCTCCCACCAGCGCGTGGCAAGCGTCCAGCGACCAATCACGCGCACACGGTCGCACGTGCCGCGCCAGGTGAAGGCGAGAGACTGACCATCCCGGCGTATTTGGACGGCAACGGGCTCGCTGTAGCGTCGTGACACCGCCGTGAACCCTCCTGTACTGCCTGCTGTGCCAGATGTGCCAGATGTGCCAGATGCGCATCGCCTGAACACGCACAACACAAGATGGCCCGATGCTGGCGGCATCGGCAAGAGGGCAGAGGCGGTCAGGAGGGGACAATGCGGGCATACCAAGCATAATCGGCAATATTGTGAGGTGAGCCCTTTGCTGGATTTGGAAGACGCTGAAGGTGGTGGGAACCTGGCGCTGGCGTTGACGCTCGTGGCGCGCATCTTCAGAGGATCGGATAACCCAGGCGCCATACATGGTGAACAGCAGTGCAGTGGACAACGCGTGAGGCTGTGAGACTGTGGTCCAGGCAGTTCCAATACACGCTTGTAGAGCGCACTTGCTTTGCTCATGACGTGCTTCGCTGAACCTAGAACCCACGACGCTGCCCACTCTTCCCCATCCTGCAGCGTATGTGGGCGAAGCTGTCGCCAGACTGACCTACGGTGCATGCGGCAACCCCCCGGTCAACGCCCCCTGATAGCGAACGATCGGTTTCTTATTTTGGCATCATACCAAGTTTGCCTGGGTTGTTGTCATTGAATCCGGAGGTGTGCAACGCTGCGCGGGCACCGCAAGCCAGAGAACCAAACAGACGCGGCGACCGTACAGGACGTACAGATCGCCGCATTGCCTCGCCGTTTCAGAAGGTGGGCATCGGTATGCGCCAGATCGGCTCCTCACGCCTAACCCAGTTCCGACGCCTGACGCTGGAAGTCCTGGAACAGGCGGTTCTGCTCCTCTCCCTCGAACGCGCTCACGATGCCGACGTTCTGCACTACCAGCGTCGCCCGGTTTGTCAGGCGCAGGAACTCCTCGCTGTACCGTGTACCGTTCAACTTGTCGCGGTCTCCGCGCAGGAGAAAGAACCCGCTCAAGTCCCCACCATGCGGCTCGAGGAACACCGGCTCGAAGCTTTCGATCTGTCCCTGTTGCTGCAGGCGGCCATAGTACTGGACGGCTTCGTTGAACACCTGGAGTGCCTGCTGCGCGCGGCCCGGCATCACGGGACCATACCCAATGAAGAGCGCTGCATTCGCCATAGCCTACCCTCCTCTACTCATGCTTGCACGCTCTCTCTCTACCGCAACGCCCCACTACCACCACGATGGGATGGCGGATACGAAAGGGCGCAGCAGAAAAGAGGCCAACATCACGGGAGCTTGCTGGTGTGGGGCGCCGCCGCGGGTGCTTGCCTAAGGGACCAGCGGTCGAAACCGCAGGGGCCGCAGAAGTCCACAGTTCATGGGACGTCGCTCGCCATCAAAAGACAACAACCCAGGCGAACTTGGTATCATTCATAGATTGCACAGATGACGTATACCTAGCAAGAGGTTACTAAGCCAGTACAGGCAAAGCGGGGCAGCCCTGTCCTGTATGGAATCGACGCATCAGCTAAGCTGTCGCGCTGTGAGGGGATTGTTACTATCCTAGCTGTGATCGTGACTCGTTATTGATGCGGAGAAGGCACGCTCTCTTCGGTCAAACGTAGGTCAAATGCTCGCGCTCGCAGACTGAGGCACGCGATGGAAGCGGATAGCAAGAAAACACACTTCTGTGACTACGAAGCGAAGCGCTCATTGGAGATTGAGAGTACAGCACATAGCCCAGTGTACATACTGAACGCATGTGGGAGACGACCATGAGGCCCATCGAAACGCTGGTGATCGTGAGCATTCTCCTCACCTTTGTGGTGTTCGCGGTGCCACACCTGCGTGCCATCCGCTGGATGAGATACATCGTCTTCATCACGCTCGCTTTGGCCTTGGTCCAAGTCCTCGTCGAGAGACCGCGCTGGCAAATGGCTCCAGCATACGCGCTGACGGGACTCCTCCTGACCGTTTGGGTGGTGCAACGCGTTGCGGCAGCCGATGGCATTATCAAGCCGATCCTCACCCACCGCGTGGTCGTAGCGTGTGCGATCATGCTCTGTAGCATCGGTCTGGGACTCTCCGTGGCCCTCCCCCTCGCGCTCCCGATCTTTCAGTTTGCTCGTCCCAGCGGCCCCTACCAAATCGGGACGCTGACCTATCATTGGGTAGATAGCCATCGCCACGAGCGGTTCAGCACTGATCCGCGAGCCCATCGCGAGTTGATGGCGCAGATCTGGTACCCGGTTCGGGGAGACACCTCATCGGCACGTGCCCCCTACGTGCAGGATGCGACCCCACTGTCGCACGCGATGGCGCGGTCACTGCATGTGCCGGGGTTCACCTTCGGGTACTTGCAGGAGGTCACCACCGATGCCATCCCTTCCGCGCCAGTGGCAGATGATGAGCCTACCTACCCCGTGTTGATCTTCTTGACCGGGATCACGGGCTTTCGCCAGTCAAACACCTTCCAGATCGAGGAACTGGTCTCGCATGGCTACATCGTCGTTGGCATTGATCAGCCCTATGCGGCGGCCACGGTCGTCTTCCCCGATGGCCATCAGATCCTCGGATGGACCAGGGACCAGATGCAACCGCTCATTCAACAGAGCCTGAGTCCGGCCGCTTCCGCGCCCATGCTGGACGGTCAGGCGCTTACGAATGGGATTATTCCGTATTTTGCGCAAGATGTCAGCTTCGCCCTCGATCAACTCACTGCGCTCAACACAGCGGACCCCAACGGTCTTCTGAGCGGACGGCTCGATCTGCAGCGCGTTGGGACGTTCGGGGTTTCGCTGGGAGCCATGGTTGCCAGTGAAGCCTGTCACAGGGACGTGCGTTTGAAGGCCTGTCTGATGATGGATGCGGCTATGCCTGCCGAGGTCGTCCGGGCGGGATTGCTGCAGCCGAGCATGTGGATGACCCGACCTGCTGCGATGATGCGGCGCGAACACTGGTCAGACGCGGATATCGCGCAAACCCTAAACACGATGCGGGCCGTGTTCACGAAAGCACCCGCCGGTAAAGGGTACTACGTGTCGGTGTCCGGGATGTTCCACCTCAACTTTACTGATGGTCCGTACTATACGCCGCTGGCACCACTCCTGGATCCGCCATTGGTCGGACCTATGAATGCCCAGCGGGGCTTTGACATCATTAACGCGTACTCCGTGGCGTTCTTCGACCAGCATGTCAAGGGTCGCCCAGCAGCGCTGCTGGATGGACCGTCAAATCGCTATCCGGAAGTCAGCTTCTCCGCAAGCGGTGTCGGCCAGAATCCGCTGCCATTGCCATAGCGCGTTCTTCGGGTGTTCTACCAGCCATGTTAGCGCATCGAGAGGTGCTCCGGAATCCGACTGGCCTCTGGGTGATGGGATGTCAGCCCCACAGAATCATGGTGCTTGATGGTTGAATGACTGGATGATCGACGTCAGATATTCCGACGTGCAGGCAACTCGAGATCCACCGCATCAACCGGATGGTACATCATGTGTATGATGGCGTATATCTGTGCGTTTGGATCCGATTGGATCCGTTCGTTGCTCCCATTGCCGGCGGGCGGATGGGAAGGGGCGTCACATGACTGAATTACTGGATTCCACTGAACGTCCCGAAGGCTTTACGTATCCCCGCGGGCTGGTTCGGCTGGTAGAGCTCGGCCTGCTCGATCTTGATCCATGGTGGATCATGAGAGGCGCGGAGATACGCCTCCGCTTCGCGGGCATGCGGCAACGGTACCCGCAGCGCAAGCGCGTCCCCTTTGCCAGACGCCAGGACAACGATGATGTGGCGTGCTTTGATCTTGATCGAGGCACCGTTGCCATCGTGCACGATTTTGCTTCATCTGGGTGGGAAGGCAGAGCCGAGTTCGCCGACTTCCGCGCCTGGCTACACCAGGCGGTCGACGATTTGCTCGCGTTCGAGTGAATGCCCGTCATTGCATGAACGCTATTGTCGGAGCAGGATGAGGATGCAGCCGAGATGGACGAATCCCAGGCGTCAGCATGCCCGGTGCCTCCCGACCACAATATGGGAAGGAGATTGTGATTCAGTGTGTTCCATCCATCAGCACCGCACCATGCACCATGCCCTATTCGGGTGAGCACGGCATGCCCACGCGCACGAGAAGAGACACGAGAATAAATAGAGGGGAGGCTACAGCCAGTGTGACGAAGATCCTGTGTAATGCTCCAACACATGCGCCAACAACGGCCTTGGTGCGCGCCATCGAGGCGAATGAGCTTGACCGGTTCGCCTATGTGAGTCGGCTACCAGGTGGTGAATTCCATCGCAGCTCGCGACTCACCTGGTTTCTCACAGGCATTCCCTACCTCCTCTTTAATGGTGTCCTCAGCGCACACTTGCCTTCAGAGAACGCCGATCGGAGCATTTCGCGCGTGTTGGCGCCATTTGCCGCCCGCAAGCTTCCGATGTTCTGGATGACCGGGCCGTCCACGCAGCCGAACGACCTTGGCCAGCGCCTTCTTGCGGCAGGGTTGAGCGATCCCGGCGAACTGGTCGGCATGGCAGCCGATCTGGCGACCCTCCGCGTGGTGGGGCCCGCGCCGCCAGGCCTGATTATTGAACGGGTCCGCGACCGGCGCACGCTGCAGCGTTGGGTCGGCGCCTACTGCGCGGGTTTCGCCTATCCCGCGGACGTCGGGCGCAGCTTCTTTGCGGTCTTTGCTGGCCTCGGGCTGGCGGCGCGGTCTCCGCTTCTCCATTACCTTGGGCTTGTGGCGGGAGAGCCGGTGGCTACGGCCTCAGCGTTTCTTGGCGCTGGTGTGGTCGGGATCTACAGTGTGGCGACGCTTCCCGCATGGCGGCGACAAGGGATCGGTGCTGCGATGACCCTGGCCCCGTTGCGCGCTGCCCGCTCGTGCGGCTACCAGATCGGCATTCTCCATGCGGAGCCGGCGGGACTGAGCCTGTATCGCCGGTTGGGATTCCGCGAGTACTGCACCCTCCATCCGTATCTGCGGTCGCCTGAGCCAGGTGGTGCGTGAGGGTGAGTAAGACGGCATGCAACCGACATGCAACCGACATGTAACTGAGTCAGCGTCTGCTGCCGCTGCAGCATCAGTGCGCAGGTGAGAGACGCTGGATTGACGGAGGCAGCCTGGAGCACCATCGAGCGTCATCGGCCGTCATCGTGCCGCTGCTGCTGTCGAGTAGCGGGCGCCGTGGGCTATACAGATGCCCAGAACCTCGCGGATAGCGCGCACTGTTGACTCTTGAGACAGATGTGCTTTTCCTTCCGACTGAGAGATTTGCGGACGAGTTGTGGCAGTGAGCTGAGTTGTACTGGCGCAGTTATGAGATTCGTGAAAGAGGTCATGACTACGATGGCAACGCCAACGCCTGACGACGAGAACGAGAGCAACGCTGATCATAGAACCGATCATAAAGACTGGCCCCAAACCGTGGACGAAGCGGTCGAGCGCCTCCTCCAGGGGATGTCGGAGGCGGAGAAGCAGACGGTGCGCTCGACGCCTAAAGACAAGCTGATCCTCTTTCATCGTGGCTGGGGCATGGGCATTCGTAACGCGTTCGGCATGTGGCAGGGGAACCGTGCGCTGTTGGCATCGTGCGCGGCATGGCGAGGATATGGGTCCATCGCGTTTCCCGACGATGCGTCAATGGTCATCATCGAGGAGGTGTGGCAGCGGCTGCAGGATGAGGGGTGAGACAGCTTCAGCAACTAGGTTGGCTGAGCGCGCCCGTCCTTCAGGCATCCTTCAGGCATCCTTCGAGCGGCGGTCACATCCGCGCCTTCTTAGGTGTCTCCTCTGTAGGTAGCGTCGGAATGATCCGACGCAAAAGGACGTAACAAGAGGAGCTACACACATGAGCACTCGCAGTGAGAGGGCCGCAGAGGCGACAAGCGGGCAGATTCCAACTCGGGTCCGGCTCTTCAGCCCCATCCTGAAGTTCCTGCTGGTCGCTGGCATGCCGATAGGCCCCAATGGGCTCGTCACCATTCGCGGTCGCAAGAGCGGTCTGCCGCGCACCACGGCGTTAGCGATCGTTGAGGTAGGAGGCAGGCGTTGGATCTGGGCCCCCTGGGGCGAGGTCCAATGGGTGCGTAATCTGCGCGCGGTCGGCCGCGCGACGCTCTCCGTGAAGGGCCGCACAGAAGAAGTCAGCGCGACCGAGCTCGACCCGACGGAGCGCGTGAGGTACTTCCGCGACGTACTCGGTCCGCTCGCGCGCAGCATTCCGTTCGGTGTCCAGTTCACCCGCATCGTCGATGGTGTCGATCTCAACGATCCGGTGGCAGCAGCCGAGGGTCGGCGGGTCTTCGAACTCCACCCCGTGCGATGATGTCTGCGATGTCTGCTGCAGCGGACGAAGCCTCCACAGACGCGGGACCCAACCGTCGTCAATCGACCGGGGGCATGGGTAGAATTTCCCGGCGGGATCGATATTCCTAGAGCGGGCTGCTACTCTCTTCAGGCGAACTGGCCAGGAGGAAGCTGGAGAATTACGTTCTCGGCGGGTGTCTAGCTTCACCTCACAAGCATTGCCGTGACAGTTCAGCCAGAATTGCCGTGTAGGTAGCATAGGACCATGACGATTGCGGAACGCCTGGCCGAGTTGGAAGCCGAAAATGCCCTGCTGCGCGAGCACGTGAGGATGTTGGCGGATCGTGTGCACGAATTGGAAGCGCGGCTGGCGAAAGACAGCCATAACAGCAGTAAGCACCCCCCAGCGACGGGCTCGCCCGCAAGACGAAGAGTCTGCGGAAGAGTCTGCGACGGCGCAGCGGCAAAAGACCGGGCGGGCAGATTGGGCACCGGGGCGAGACATTACGCCTGGTAGCTGTGCCCGACGCGGTGGTGGAACACCGGCCGGCGATCTGTACCGGCTGCCAAACCCCGCTGCCGGACCAAGCGCTGGTGGTAGTGCGGGAGCGATGCCAGGTGCACGACCTGCCAAGCGGTGAGTGCTGGAACGTTTCCGGCCGACGTGCCCAATCGCGTGCGGTATGGTCCCCGCCTACGCGCCCTGGCGGTGTATCTGGTGGAGCGGCAGCTGGTCCCCTACGGCCACGTGCGGGACCTGTTCGGCGATCTGCTTGGGGCCGAGATCTCGGTGGGAACCATGGTGGAGTGGGTGCAACAGGCGGCGAACGCGCTGGAGCCAGTGGAAGCAAGAATCAAGGCGGCCTTGTCCCAGGCGCCGGTGCTGCACAGCGACGAGACTGGCGTGCGCCAAGCTGGTCACCTCGTCTGGGCGCATGTGGCCAGCTTTTACTGCATCGAATGGCCGATATTCCAGTATCGTTCACAAGCAGGAGGTACGCAAGAAACGAAAGAATTCCGCACGGTGGGGGATGAATTATTTCGTATTGTTCGTTTCTTGCGTACGCGACATACTTGGCGCTGCGTCACCCTAATCGGCATCGCTGGTGGTGGCACGGCTGCTCCAACCTTGCGAGGCGCACACGCCGAGCGTATCTCACATCTGCAGATGATACCTGATGCCCGGTTTATCACAACTGTTTCTGACAACTTGCTGGCTCTGGCCTAGCTCAGACGTACCAGCAAAAGCGAACTGTGTGCCTTGTCAGTGATGCGTTTGGCGACGCTTCCCGCAAGCAAGCCGCGCAGGCCCGCGCGGCCATGGCTGCCCATGACGATGAGGCAGTTATCCAGGCTTTGCGCGTGCGCGAGCACTTCCTCGGCTGCGTCGCCACGTAGGATCTCTGTAGTGGCCTGCACGCCTTCTTGCTCGCACCGCGCTTTCACTTGGGTGAGGTACAGCGCGGCGTCTTGGGCAGCAAGATCGAGCATGGCGCGCGTTGTGGTGGGCAGAAGCCGTCCAGAAAGGGCTTGCTCGGCCGATAAGGTGGCCAGGGTGGGAATGACCATCACGAGGTGGATAGCTACCGCGAAGAGACGCGCGATCGTGATAGCCACTGGCACGGCTGGCTCATGCGCAGGTGTGCCATCGAGTGGGATGAGCACCTGCTGCACGACAAATGGCGGCGCACTCCCTCCGGGTCCCGGTCGCACAAGCAGAATCGAGAGCGTCCCGTGCTGCAGGACTTGTTGCGCGATGCTCCCGAGGAGTAGATCGCGGAGCCCCCCTATGCCATGGGTGCAGAGGGCGACCAGGTCCGCATGGAGTTCTAGGGCATGCGCCGCGATGCTACGGGCCACATCGGCTTCCCGCTCCAGGTGAACATGGCACTGCACTGAAAGGCCCCTCGCCCGCAGTCG
The DNA here is from genome assembly GCA_036378295.1 of Ktedonobacterales bacterium. Classification (GTDB taxonomy): domain Bacteria; phylum Chloroflexota; class Ktedonobacteria; order Ktedonobacterales; family JADMIN01; genus DAHUXT01. Next base: position 14,891 of record DASUWS010000254.1, on the reverse strand, counting down.
CGCGCTGATCTCGTCGAGATAGCTCGCGGCCTCAACGCCATTGGCCAAATGCCGCTCCCCATGCACGGTTGCTGGTGCCCGAGCCTCGAGCACATGGAGAAGCACCACCGTAGCATGGCAGCGGCCGGCAAGCTCCTCCACGGCTGGTAAGATGGACTCCGCCAGGTGCGACCCATCCAACGGGACTAAATAGGTGAGCGTTGTGTGCTTCAGTTCATGTGGCTGGTGTGGCTCGTGTGGCTCATGTGACATAGCGGTCACCCTCCCAGAAAGGCTTGGTACAGTAGGAAAATGTTCAGGGAGATGATCACGGCCGCCACGGCCGTGGCGAGCAGCGTGGTCACCCGGCGATTCACGAGCATGCCCATCAGATCTTCCCGGCGCGTGAACAGGATCAGCGGAATCAGAGCAAACGGGATGCCAAAGCTGAGAATGACCTGACTTAGGACCAGCGTACGCGTCGGGTTGAGCCCCAGCGCGATGACCACTAGCGACGGCAGCATGGTTAACGCGCGCCGCACCCACAAAGGGATACGACGACGCAGGAATCCTTGCATGATGACTTGCCCTGACAGCGTGCCAACCGCTGAGGACGACAAGCCCGAAGCGAGCAACGAGACGGCGAAGATCCAGCTTGAAGCCTGGCCAAGCAGAGGCGCGAGTGTGCGGTGTGCGTCCTCAATGGTCGCGATCTGGCTGAGGCCAGCGCGAAAGAAAGTAGACGCCGCCATGATCAGCATGGCCGCATTCACCAGTCCCGCTAGGCCCATTGCCAACCCCACGTCCACTAACTCGTAGCGGAAGAGCCGGCGCAAGAGGTGAGGCTCAGGGGCGACAATGCGCCGTTGCGTCAGCGCGGAGTGCAGGAAGATGACATGCGGCATGACCGTCGCGCCGAGAATGCCTGCCGCCAACACAATGCTCTCGGCGCCAGAGAATTGTGGAATGACGGCATGGAATGCGATGGCGCCCCACGCGGGACGGTCAAGAATCGTTTCGACGACATAGGAGAGCGCAATGACACCCACCAGCACGGCGATGACCGCCTCCACGGGACGGAAGCCACGGTGTTGCAGCCCCAGAATGAGAGATGTGGCTAGCGCTGTCAGGAGGCCACCCCACAGCAGCGGGATACCTAGTAGGAGTTGGAAGCCGATGGCCGCCCCCAGAAACTCTGCCAGGTCCGTCGCCATCGCGACAATTTCACCCAGCCCCCACATCCCCCAGACGATCAGGTTGGGGAAATGTTCGCGACACAGTTCGGCAAGGTTGTGTCCCGTCGCGATACCGAGCTTAGCAGAGAGTGACTGGATAAGCATCGCCATGAGGTTGCTGGCAACGACCACCCAGAGGAGCAAATAGCCGAACTGCGCACCGGCCTGAATATTGGTAGCAAAATTCCCTGGGTCAATGTAGGCGACTGAGGCCACGAAGGCCGGACCCAGGAATGGCAGGAGTCGCCGGGCGAACCCCTTCCGCGTCTCGCCGCGCAACACGGCGTGCGCGGCGCGCACGGTCTCGACATCGCCACGCTTGGTCTGTTCGGCATCGACGGAATGCGGGGTGTTCGGGCCCATGACGTAGATCGACCCTCCGCGACTGGCCACGACGGGCGCATTGCTGCGGGGCCGTCCGCACGGATCCATACAGCGACCAGGAGCGCGTGCGTCGGGGATTGGAATGCAACTAGCCTACGTGGTCCTGCGTGTACACTCTCAACGAGTTGCCCGAGCCAAAGATGACTACATTCATACCTCCCATGTTGTCCTTGGGTTTATATATGGGCGGTCAGTCACCTTTGGAGGGTACACGCCCCACGCCACCACGCTAGGATTGGTGCATTCACAGCCCACAACTCATCGGAAACCTGCCACTTCGTCCCGCGCGCTGCATATTCGTCCACGTTCTTTCACGCATTACACTGCCAGGGTACAGCCTTCTCCGCCTCGCTCTCGTCTCCTTCCCTCACTTTACCACGGTGTCACTGCATGTGTGAGATTAGTTGAGAGCGTTTCCTAACCGAGATGGTGAGAGTATACTGACACCCGAACAAAGTGCGTTCCAGGACTGCACGCATGGGGGGAAGGGCAGTTGTAAAGAAAGGGGCGAGCCGTCAAGCTTCCCTCCCCTCTACCTCTGCAAGCCGATGCGAATTGGCATAGTATCACTGTTCACTCTTGGCGGTTTCAGCCCGGTCCCTTTGCACTTTGATTGTCCATGCCTACGGCACCATTGGAAATGCAGGCGTGAGTCCGCAACCGAAGCGACCCTCGGAGATTCCATCACGGACATGAAACGACGAGCCGGATTCATGATGAGCTGTAGCAGGCAGTGGAAATCTCGACGCCTGTCACGCGTTACACGGCAACGATAGCCCAATGGCCAAGCGATGGTGCTCAGCATCGGCGTCATCTGGCTTGGCGATGATGCCAGGTGATGCCAATTCTGATTGTCTGTGCTACTCCAAATCCTGCGGGTTGCGCCGTTCCTGATATCGCTGTCTTCGTAATCCTCACATCGCGTGAATCTTCCAACTATCCTGCTGCACTCTGCCCCACTACCGTGAGGGCAAGTGGCTCTCTGACCCCAAGCCTGACTCCAACTCGACTGCTGTTGTTAAGATACTTCAACATCCGGATGAAGCCACTGATGAACCCACTGATCACGACCCAGTGCGCCGCGCCGTCCAATTTGAGGTTCTCGTGCGGATGCAACTGGCGCCGTCCACCGGCGTGTGATGATGCTGCTCACATGAGATGTGTTTGTGATGTGGCGAGCCTGAAATTTGAGCTTTTCGTGACAACCTATCACCATACTCACCTTCAGTACATGGCAGCCTGCTAGTTCCACTGGCGCTGGTGGCATCTTCTATCTGATCTCCAGCGGCGCTGCCAACGAACCTGTGTAGTCACATCGGACGTTTCCAACGAAGGACGCAACGCGATGGATACTCGGGACGAGCCAATTAAAGATGGTGTCTGGGCGGCATTGGAGCGACGTGGCGTGTCGCGCCGCGCTTTTCTCAAGTTTTGCAGCGTCATGACGGGTGCGCTGGCGTTGCCCATGCGCTACGCCCCTAGAGTAGTGCGCGCGCTGGAGCAAACGACGCGCCCAGTGCTGGTCTGGCTCGAGTTCCAGGACTGCGCGGGCAATACCGAATCTGCCCTGCGCGCATCCCATCCGTCGTTTGCCGATATTGTGCTCGACCTCCTTTCCTGGAATTATCATGAGACAGTGATGGCGCCGGCTGGCAAGGCGGCAGAGAAGTCGTTGAGCGATACTGTCGCGCAGTACAAGGGAAAATATCTCGCCGTCGTCGAAGGCTCCATCCCGCTCAACGCGGGCGGCATCTACTGCACGATTGGTGGACGCACTGCGATTGATATTGCCCGCGAGGTATGTGGCAACGCCTATGCAACCATCGCGGCGGGCACCTGCGCGGCGTTCGGCGGCATTCCCGCGGCGGCGGGTGGCCTGACGGGCGCGGTCGGCGTCGCCGATGCGCTCCCCGGTCTCAACCTCATCAACCTGAGCGCCTGTCCGATGAATGGGGCGAACCTCGCCGCGACCATCGTCCACTGGCTTACGTTCAAAGATCTGCCCGCCACCGATGAGCTACATCGCCCGCTCTTCGCTCACGGCGACCGTATCCACGATAATTGCCCACGGCGCGCCCACTTCGACGCTGGCGAGTTCGTGGAAGAGTGGGGCGACGAGGGCCACAAGAACGGCTGGTGCCTTTACAAGATGGGTTGTAAAGGGCCCGCCACTAACTACAACTGCCCGCGTATCGAATGGAACGACGGTACGAACTGGCCTATTGGCGTGGGCCACGGCTGTGTTGGCTGCGCGCAACCTGCCTTCTGGGACACTATGACACCATTCTATGGCAGGCTTCCGTCCGTGCCGGGATTCGGCGTTGACGTGACGGCCGAGCAGATTGGCCTGGGCGTGATTGGCGGCGTCGCCGCATTGACTGCCGCCCATGCGGTCGGGTCCGTCATCCGCCAGCGTCGCGCGAAGAAGGCTGCCGCACCTGCGGCATCCGCAACTCTGTCGGATGATGTGGTGGCTGCGGCCCCCATGTCTGGAAGCGACGGGCAGACCTCGGAAGCGGAAGGGACGACACAGCCATGAAGATCGCTATTGATCCGGTGACACGCATCGAGGGGCACCTGCGCATCGAGGTTGAGGTGCAGAACGGCGTGGTGACGGATGCCTGGAGCTCTGGCACCATGTTCCGCGGCATCGAACTGATCCTGAAGCACCGTGACCCACGTGACGCGTGGGTCTTCGCGCAACGCATCTGTGGCGTCTGCACGACAGTCCACGCGCTCTCGTCAGTGCGCGCGGTTGAGAACGCGCTCGGCATCACGATTCCCGACAACGCGCGGCTCATCCGCGACCTGATCGCTGGAGCGCAGCTTGTGCAGGATCACGTCGTCCACTTCTACCATCTCCATGCTCTCGACTGGGTGGACGTCACCCTGGCGCTGAAAGCCAATCCGGGCGCTACCGCCACCCTGGCGCAGTCCATCTCGGACTGGCCGAAGTCTACGAAAGCCTACTTCAAGGGCGTGCAGGACCGCCTCAAAGCGTTCGTCAGCGCGGGGCAGCTTGGCATCTTCGCCAATGGCTATTGGGGCCACCCGGCGTATAAGCTCCCGCCGGAGGCCAACCTGCTTGGCGTTGCTCACTATCTGGAGGCGCTTGACTGGCAGCGCGATTTCATCCGCATCCATGCCATCCTCGGCGGCAAGAACCCACATCCGCAGTCCTATCTCGTCGGCGGGATGGCGACGGCGATCAACCCCAACGAGATGTCCACGATCAACGCGGATAGGCTCTCGCTGCTGCGGCAACTGTTCCAGCGTGGCGATGATTTCGTCAATCAGGTCTACATCCCCGATTTGCTCGCCATCGCGTCGTTCTACAAAGACTGGGCGGCGATTGGCGGTGGGCTGGGATCATATATGGCCTACGGCGACTATGGCAATGATGCCCACGAACGCCCGGAGACCTACTTCTTCCCCAATGGCCTGATCCTGGCGAAGGACCTGAGCGCGGCGCAGCCGGTCGATCAACACAAAGTGGCAGAGTACATCAGCCACTCCTGGTATACCTATGCCGAAGGTGACAGCGCAGCGCTTCATCCGTGGAAAGGTGAGACGACACCGCATTTCACCGGCCCGCAGCCGCCCTACGACTTTCTCAATACCGATAGCAAGTATAGCTGGCTGAAGTCGCCGCGCTATGACACGCACGCTGTCGAGGTTGGTCCGCTGGCGCGGACGCTGGTGGCCTACGCCCAGGGGAATCCCACTGTAAAGGCGGCGGTTGATGGCGTGCTGGCGCAGCTCGGCGTGGGACCAGAGGCGCTCTTCTCCACGCTTGGCCGCACGGCGGCGCGGGGCATCGAGAGCAAGCTGATGGTCGCCCAACTGCCCACCTGGCTAACCCAGCTTGAGGACAACATTGGCCGGGGAGACTATCGCATCCATGAGGGAAGCCACTGGGACCCCTCCACCTGGCCGAAGGAGGCGCTCGGCTGGGGCCACCACGAGGCGCCGCGTGGCTCGCTCGCCCACTGGGTGCATATCAAAGACGGCACAATCGCGAACTATCAGGCGGTGGTCCCCAGCACGTGGAACGCGGGACCGCGCGATGCGAGTGGGCAGCGAGGCGCCTATGAGTCCGCGCTGATCGGCACACCAGTTGCTGACCCGGAGAAACCCGTCGAGATTCTGCGCACAGTTCACTCGTTCGATCCATGCCTGGCGTGTGCCGTCCACGTGATGGACCCGCGAGGCCGCGAGTACGCGAACATTCGTGTCGTTTGAGGTCGCGTGTACGTTGCGGTAGCTGAGCAGGAAAGGCAGCAATAGCGATGACAACCGTCAACGGGACCGAGGGCGGCCACGAGCTTGCGCCCGAAGGCACGCGTATCGAGCACATGGATGAGCCACAGGCGCGGGTCTACGTCTGGGATCTGCCGGTGCGGCTCACCCACTGGATCAACGTCTTCGCGATCCTGGTGCTCTCGATCACAGGCTACTACATCGCCAACCCGTTTGTGAGCGCTCATAACTCGACCACTCCGATCTTCCAGTACCTGATGTCTACCGTGCGCTTCGTCCATTTCGTGGCGGCGTTCATCTTCACCGCCAGCGTGCTCTTCCGCGTCTACTGGGCCTTTGTCGGCTCGAAGTATGCCCGGTGGCCGCAATTCCTGCCAGTGAGCAAGGGGCGACGCCGCGCGCTGGGGCGAATGCTCGGCTACTATACCTTCCTGCGTAAGGAGCCGCCAGCGCAGGTTGGCCACAATCCGCTTGCCGGGGTCACCTACGTCGGGTTGTACGTGCTGTTTGCCCTGCAGATCGTCACGGGCTTCGCGCTCTATTCGCTTCCCTTCCATGATGGCGTCTGGAAGACGCTCTTTGGCTGGATGATCGTGGCATTCGGCGCGCAGCCACTGCGGCTGATCCACGACATCATCATGTACCTGATCATCGCCTTCACGATCCACCATGTCTACAGCGCGGTGCTGATCGACATCGAGGAGCATAGCGGGCTGGTATCCAGTATTATCACAGGGCGCAAATCGCTCACTCGTGGGCACCTGGCCGCCGCTGCCGAGCTTGAGCGCCGCCCCGCCCTGCGTCGCTGGGCGCCCATCTGGCGAAAGGCACGGTCTAACGATGGCGAATGACGCGATGCGCGGGACGGGTGACGTCGGGGAGCGTATTCCGGTCGTCGTGCTGGGGATGGGCAACCTGTTGCGGCGCGACGAGGGGCTGGGCATCCGCGCGCTCCGGCGGCTGGAGGAGCTGTACATCATTCCCCAGACCGTACGGCTGGTGGATGGCGGCACGCTCGGCCTCGAGCTGCTCTCCTGTCTGGAGGACGCCGATCGCGTGCTGGTGCTCGACGCCGCGCTGAGCGAAGAGGGACCTGGCACGCTGGTCCAGATCAGCGGGGATGACGTGCCCGCATACTTCGGCATGTGCATCTCACCGCACGAAATATCCCTGCCTGATTTGCTGGCAACCGCCAGGCTGCGCGGCATCAGGCCGCCTGAGGTGGTGGTCGTTGGCATGCATCCAGCGTCTATCGAGTTGGGGTGGGAACTTTCAGAGATCGTCGCCAGCCGGCTCGACGACGTGGTTGCTTCTGCGGCTGCTGTGCTGAATCAATGGGGCCTCGTGCTTGAACTGCGTGGCGAGCAAGTCGAGGTGGCGGGTCATCCAGACGCGGTCCGCTAGAGATGGAGGCACGCGATGCACGAAGCGGCAATGATGCGCGGCGCGGTAGAAGAAGCGCTGGCCCACATGCAGGCTGCTGGCGGCACGCGGATTACCCGTGTCGTGCTGGTACTTGGTGCTTCAGGCCATTTCACTGAAGATGTCGCCCGTCAGCATTTCGCGGTGAGCGCGCTGGCGACTCCCGCCGAGGACGCCACCCTCGAGATCGAATGGCTGCCCGTCTCGTATAGTTGCATCCAATGCCTTCACACGTTCAAGAGCATCGAGCCACCGGATGCGGCGACCTGTCCAGAGTGTGGGGGAGTCGCCATGGAGACCGAGCACACCGACGTTTGCTATATCCGCGAGATCGAGGTCGAGGAAGCCCATGTGGCAAACGGATTTGATCTTCCGGCGCCGACCCATATCAACGGTGAGCACCCATAAGGAGGAGCGTATGTGTTTGAGCGTTCCGGGGCGTGTCACGCAGGTCCAAGGGGCAATGGCGGAGGTCGAGGAGGAAGACGGCAGCAAGGGCTGGTACAACGCGCTTCCCCAACCCGACGTCAAAGTGGGCGACTATGTGCTCACCCATGCCAGCCTGATCGTCGCCACCATCTCAGAGACCGAGGTGCTCGAGATGATGCAGGCCTACCGTGAGGCCGAGGAGCGGCTCGCGGCCGAGGAGGAGGCAGGCAGCGGACAGCCGAGCGGCACGTCGGATAGCGGCCTGTACCAGTAAGCATCGCGCAGTCATGTGGTCATGTCATCCCGTTCAGAGAGCAATTATGCGCTATCGAAGGAGATTTCGATGAAGACGTCAGCTATATTCGCCGCGCCACGCGCCAACCCGCGCATCGGATACCTGTTCGCCGTCCTCAACGCCATTATCAGCGGCTTCGCCATCTACATCAACAGCCTGGGCGTAAAGATGTTCAGCGATTCGACGCTCTACACCACTCTCAAGAACGCGGTCGTCGGCGTTGCGCTGCTCATTCCGTTCGTGCTCTTCACGCGGCAGCGTGCCGAGATACGCCGCCTGAGCCGACGCCAGTGGGGCTGGCTGGTGCTGCTGGCGATCATCGGCGGCAGCGTACCGTACGCACTGTTCTTCCGCGGCCTGCAATTGGCGACGCCCGTCACCTCATCGCTGCTCAACCACGCGCAGTTCCTGATCGTGGCCATGCTGGCGCTGGTCTTCCTGGGCGAGCGCGTTGGCCCGTGGGTCTGGGGCGCGCTGGCGGTGCTGCTGGTGGGCGTCTCCTTCGGCACGAACCTGGGCGCGGTCCGATGGAATGAGGGAGCGCTGCTTGTCGCCCTCTCGACGGTCTTCTTTGCGGCGGGATTCGTGCTGGCCAAACATCTGCTGGCCGGGTTGTCTACCACGACGGTGATGGCGGCGAAGATGTCGCTTGGCTCGCTATTTCTGTTTGCCTATGTCAGAGCAACGGGCCACCTGGGTGCGATTACGTCGCTCTCCATGACGCAGTGGCTGTATGCGCTGGCGACTGGCCTGATTCTGCTGGCCTTTACCATCACGGCATTTATCGCGCTGCGCCACGCAACGGCAACTGCCGCCACCGCGATTCCGGCCGCCGCGCCGATCATCACCGCCGCGCTCGTCGCGCTCGGCACGGGACACATCAAACTCGCGCCAGCGGATGGTATCGGGCTGGGGCTGATGCTGATCGCGGTCGTGGCCATTGTCTGCCTCGGATTGCGCCGCGAGCGGCAGCGCCTGGCGGTGGCGTCACCTGAAGGGATGGCAGTCGCATGAACTCCGGCGCTGTGCTCTTTGGCCGCTATGCGTTCCCGCCGAACCGCCTGGGCTACTGTGGCCCGGATGACTCTCTGGCGCTGCTCGAATACGTCTCGGAGCAGCGCACGGATCATGGGCTGCTGGAGCTTGAGCGCCGGTTCTCGGGCGCGTATCCCTATCTCCAGTTGATCGCGCAGGCCAACGGTATCGCCGACCCCTTCGACCGCCGCATCGTCGAGGCATACTGGGTCGGCAACGCCTGCCTGGCGCGGGTCACTCCTGCGGCGTTTGGCGAGTCGCTGAGCGAACGGTTCGCCGACCGGATGAGCCGCAAGACCTTCGGCTGGCTCGCGGGCAAGATGGAGCTTGGGGCCAAACCGCACCACAACTTCCATGTCTTCGACGTCTATACGCGCGCCGGACTGATGAACGACCGAGCCGCGCCCGTGCTGCTAGAGACGATGGATAGCTGCCGCATTAGCTGGGGCAGAGTGGCCGCAGTCGAGGGGGCAGAACTAGTCGTGGAGCGGCCCGCGCTGACGCTGATCAACGGAAAGCTCGCCCTAGATGCCCCCAGACCAGTGCGGGTGCTGCGCCAGATCGACGGGCGCGGCTTTGCCGAAGATGTGCAGCCAGGCGACTATGTCTCGGTCCACTGGAACTGGGCGTGCGATGTGCTAACGCCGGGCGCGCTTGCCCGCCTGATGCACTCGAACGCCCGCGCACTAGCGCTCGCCAACCAGACGATGTGATTCAGGGGGACGTTTTCCTTCTCAGTTCGGCCAGAATCGCCATGGTGACCTGGAGGATGGCGCCTCTGACTTCGGCGCTCATCGGCGAACCGATGGTGAATTCGCGTCCCTCGATGCCATAGATGATGAGTGTCCGGGGCAGCATCCCCAATGCCCGCGCCAGCTCGATGCCCTGCGCCACGCCAAACGTGTGGGTCGAGTTGGCGAAGAGGTCAGCGGGAAGCGGTTGCGCCACCGCGTCGACGCGATGGATGCGCCCCGCGTGCCCGTTTGGTGGCATGGCATCCACCAGGACGACCACGTCGAACCCCTGCCAGGCTGAGAGCAGCGCGGCCCCATCGCCTGGCGATTCGTGGATGGCCACATGAGGCAGTGTCTGGCTCGCCAGCTCACGCGCCACCGCCAACCCGGCCGCGTCGTCGCCACGGTCGGGATTACCGACGCCGATGAGCAACACGCGCGCATCCATGGGCGGCTCGCTCACATTCACTCACATTCGCTCACATTCACTCACGCTCGATTTGCAGGCGGAGGAAATGGGTCGCGCAGGAGATACAGGGATCGTAGTTGCGTACGGTCTGCTCGCAGCGCGACGTCAACTCATCCTCTGGCAGCGCGATGGACTGGGTCACAAAGCTGGTGAGGTCCTCCTCAATGATCTTCTGGTTCTGTGAGGTTGGCGGAACGATCTTCGCATCGAGAATCTGCCCCGTCTCGTCCAGGCGATAGCGATGGTAGAGCAGGCCGCGCGGCGCCTCAGTGCAGGCTGTCCCCGTGCCGGAGCGTGGAACGCATTCGACAGACGGCGCGTCCGGCTGCTCGTACGCCTCGATGATGCGCAGCGCCTCGTCGCAGGCGTAGAGCGTCTCGATGGCGCGCACAATGATGCTCTGGAAGGGATTGCGGCAGACCGAGCCAAGTCCTGCTGCCCGAGCCGCCTCCTGCGCGAGCGGCGAGAGTTGGTCGAAATTGAGGCTGTAGCGAGCCATCGGGCCGACGAAGTACGCTCCACTTCCGCGTAGAGTCGAGTGGAGCGCGTTCGAGTAGTCCACGTGCTCCTCGCTGAAGTGCTGCTCGTACTCATCGGAGGTGATATCCAGCCCGCGATTGGAGACGATGCGACCCTCATTGAATGGGTATTCCGCCGGATGGCGCAATGCGACGAAGGTGTAGTCGCGGTTGAAGTCGGCATAGGGCAGGGTCGCCGTCCAGCGCACTGTTTCGAGCGCGGCGTCACGCGCCCACTTGAGCTGTTCGGCCAGCGGCGCTAATTCGCGGCGAGTGGGCACGCGGTAGAATCCGCCGACACGCACATTGATCGGATGCACCTCGCGGCCTCCCAGCAGCGCGATGATGGCATTCCCGATCTTCTTCAGCTCCAACCCCCGCTTGACCACGTCGGGATAATCCTGCGCCATGCGGATCGCGTCGGGATAGCCCAGGAAATCGGGCGCGTGGAGCATGTAGATGTGCAGGATGTGACTCTCGATCCACTCGCCACAATAGAGCAGTCGCCGCAGCGCCCGCAACTGGCCCTCAACACGCACGCCGAGCGCGGCCTCCATCGCATGCACCGCGCTCATCTGATACGCGACCGGGCAGATGCCGCAGATGCGGGCGGTGATATCCGGCGCCTCGGTATACATGCGGCCGCGCAGGAACGCCTCGAAGAAGCGGGGCGGCTCGAAGATGCGCAGCTTGACTTCGCGTACCTGGCCATTCGACACCCGAATGAAGATGCCGCCCTCGCCCTCGACGCGGGCCAGATAGCCGACTTTGATAGTCTTACGGCTCGCGGGCTTCATGGGCTTCATGGGCGTCACTCTCCTTCTGGAACGGCTCGGCAGCGGCGTTGAACGTGCGGAACGCGCGCAGCAGCTCCTGATCGCCTATCCCCAACTGACGCCACTGGCCGCTCAGCGATCCGGTATTTGGCGTCTCCTTGGGGCCATAGCAGCCGTAGCAGCCACGACTGTACGACGGGCAGAGCGCGCCGCATCCCGCGTGCGTTACCGGGCCAAGACAGGGCGTCCCTCGTGCCACCATCACGCAGACCGTGCCGTTCGCCTTACACTCCATGCACACGCTGTGCGGCGGGATGACTGGTCTGCGCCTCTGCAGATACGCACTGACCACTTCGAGGAGCTGGCACTTGTTGATTGGACAGCCGCGCAGCTCGAAGTCTACTGGCACGTGAGCGCTGATGGGCGTCGAGGTCGCCAGGGTGTCGATATATTGCGGCGAGGCGTAGACGACGGAGATGAACTGGCGCACATCGCGGAAGTTGCGCAGCGCCTGAATGCCTCCAGCCGTGGCGCACGCGCCGATAGTGACGAGGAAGCGTGAGGCGCGGCGCACCTGGCGGATACGCTCCTCGTCATGCGCGGTGGTAATCGAGCCTTCGACCAGCGAAAGATCGTACGGCCCCTTCACAATTGCTCGCGACGCCTCGGCAAAGTTGGCGATCTCTACCTCTTGTGCCAGCGCCAGCAGCTCATCCTCACAGTCGAGCAGGCTGAGCTGGCAGCCATCACACGAGGCGAATTTCCAGACGGCGATTCTTGGTCTTGGTCTTGGCCCGCGTGTCATCGTTAGTACTCCCGTTGTAGCAGCAGGTGCTGCACCTGTGGCAACGAGAAGACTGGGCCATCCTTGCAGATGAAGTACGGCCCGAACTGGCAGTGTCCACAGAAGCCGACAGCGCACTTCATGTTGCGCTCCATCGAGAGATAGATGTTCTCGGCGGCCAGACCGAACGTCATCAGTTCAGCGGCCGTCAGACGCATCATGATCTCGGGACCGACGAGAAACGCCACCGCATTGGCGGGATCGATTGGCGCGTGTGGAATGAGCCGGGTCACCACGCCCACACTGCCATACCACGATGGGTCCGCGCGGTCAACGGTCACCAGCACGTCGAGATCGAGCTGCGTGCGCCAGCGCTCTACCTCGTGGCGGAACAGGATGTCGCGTGGCGTTCTGGCACCATAGAGCAGCACGACACGCCCGTACCGCTCGCGTTCGGCCATCAGCCGATACATCGCGGGCCGCAGCGGCGCGAGACCGATACCGCCAGCGACGACGATGACATCCCGGCCCTCCGCTGCCTCCAGCGGCCAGCCAGCGCCAAACGGGCCGCGCACGCCAATCGTGTCACTCGCGGCCAGCTCTCGAATCGCACGCGAGACCGTTCCCACGGCGCGCACCGTATGCGTCAGCGTCGACCGATTCAGCGGATCGCCGCTGATCGAGATGGCAATCTCTCCCACGCCGAAGACATAGAGCATATTGAACTGCCCCGGGGCAAACTCCATGACGGCCTCGCCATCCTCCGGCGTCAACTTCAGCGTCACAGTGTCGGCCAACTCGCGCTGGGTGCGCACAATACGGTACGGGCGCGGGATCATTGGATCGCGCACGGTCTGGGCCAGTGTCTCGATACTCACCGCGCCCCTCCCTGCACGGCTCGCGGCGCGCCATAGAGGTCGAGCAGCTGCACGCGGGTCGTCTGGAGCCGCTCGATGATGACGCTGGCGAACCGCCTCATCAACTCATAGCCCAGGTCGTGGTCGGCCTCACACTTGCCGCGAAGACACGCGCCATCGAGCGCCAGTGCAAACACCGGCTCCATCGCGCGCCCGCTGAAATGCCAGCGATAGGGCGGAAACAGCCATGACCAGCCGAGCACATCACCTGCCTCGATAGTCTCGATGAGCAGTTGGCCATGGGGCGCTCCGTGCGTTTCGAGCGCGACCCGCCCCTCGCGCAGCACGTAGAAGGTAGTTGCCTCGTCGCCTTCGCGGAGCAGATAGTCGTCGCGCGCGAACCGGACGTTGCGGGCGCAGCCGGTGAGCGTCTCAAGTTCGGCGTCTGATAGGCCGGCGAAGATGCTCTGCGCGGCGAGGATATGCCGCAAGCTCGTCATAGGGATCATGCCTCCCCACTGCTCGTCCCGGCAGCCACACTCCGGCGGATCGCCGCGACCTCTTCGGTGATGTCAATGCCGACAGGGCACCAGGTGATGCAGCGTCCGCAGCCGACACATCCCGACGTGTCGAACTGGTCAATCCAGGTGGCCAACTTATGCGTCATCCACTGGCGGTAGCGCGATTTGGCCGACGCGCGGACGCTGCCGCTCACCATATGCGAGAAGTCGGTCGTGAAACAGGAGTCCCATCGGCGTCTGCGCTCGGCCAGCGTCCCAGCCAGATTGGTGGTGTCTTCCACCGTCGTGCAGAAACAGGTGGGGCAGACCTGCGTGCAGTTGCCACAGGTCAGGCAGCGGTCGGCTACCTGCTGCCAGCGCGGATGATCGAGATTGCCCATGAGTAGGTCGTGGATGCCTGCAGTATCCATCGTCCGCCCCATCCGCGCCGCCGTCGCCTCGATCACTCGTTGCTCCGCCGCAAGCGCGGCCTCGTCCGCCGCGCGATGCGTGACCTGCGCGAGCAGCTCCGCGCCAAAGGGCGAGCCTACCTCGACGGTGAAATAATGTCGCTGGGGCGTGCATAGCTCCGTCAGGGCGAGGTCGAATCCGCCGGTCGCGCGCGGGCCGGTTCCCATCGAGACACAGAAGCAGGTGCCGCCCGCCTGGCCGCAGTTGACGGCGATGACGCAGAGGCCTTCCCGGTTGCGCTGGTAGGTGGGGTCCTGGAATGCCCCGCCAAGAAAGACGCGGTCCTGAATCGCGATGGCATGCAACTCGCAGGAGCGCACACCGACGAAGGCATACCGTGGGTGAGTATCTGGCGTGTCTGTCTCTCGTCCTGGGTGGATATCGGCGACATCGTGTTTGGCGCTCCATAGCTGCACGGTGGGGGGATGGAGTTGGCGCTTCCAGGATTGCGGGCCGACGGTATAGCCGAAGACGGCGTTGTCGTCGCGCCTGCCGAGCCGGTACTCCGCCGCCTCCTGCCTGTCGGTGTAGCCGATCGGCATCTCGTCAACGGAGCCAATCTCGTCGTAGACGATGGCGCTGTCGCGCACCGTTGGCCCGATTATGGTATAGCCACGCGCCTCCAGCGCCCGCAGCAGCTCCGGCAGATGCTCCCGCTCTACCACCGCGCGCGTCCCAACGACAGGAACGAGTTCCCCTGATCCGTCACGCTCTGCTGACATCGATATGCCTCCTGCGGTGGC
>DASUWS010000253.1:0-7248 GCA_036378295.1 Ktedonobacterales bacterium | reverse complement strand
TCCAGAGCGGTCATGCAATACGCTTTGGCGCGGTCAATGCTGTCGTTCGCCTGCTTGGCACAAGCCCATTGCCTGCGTCCTGGCCGCATGCATAGCTGATCATAGCCCACCCCCGATGCCTGCCACTGGCCCTGGTCAGCGCGAAGCTGCTTGCATGCGCCTTGCAGAGACGACGAGGTACGGCGCTGGCTCGCATGGATTCTGCTGTACGAAAGGCGTGGCGCTGGGTTGGTGTGCCGCCGATGCGGCATCTCAGGCCCGACGCTACGGAAGTGGCTGCGTCGGTACGAGGAGCAGAGTGGGGCGAACTTGGTCGCGCAAGGTCGCTGACGTGCTCGAATTGAGCACCCCGCCTACCCCCTCATCTACTTCCCTGGCAGGCATGACTCGTCGCGGCGATAGTGGTGGCGGTGTCACTGACCCGGTATCCGTGGCGTGGCGGCTCCAGACTTGGCATCGGGGTTCTTCCTATGATACCTATGATAGGTATGGGACGTCGCACGGGTAGGCGCCTACTTGTGAGGATCCGCCCCGACAAGAGTCGCGAGCAGCGACTGGAGGTGATGGCGTGAAGAGAGTGGACGACGTGATCGTGATTGGTGGCGGCATCGTCGGGGCGAGCGCGGCCTACCGGCTGGCGCGCTCCGGGGCGCGCGTGACGCTGGTGGATCGCGCCGATACGGGCCAGGCGACGGCCGCCGGCGCCGGCATCATCTCGCCCGGCACCAGCTACCATCCGCCCACGGCCTTCTTCCCGCTGGCCTTCCGCGCCGTCGCCTACTACGATACCCTGCTGGCCGCGTTGGAGGAGGACGGCGAGACGGAGACCGGCTTCGATGCCGTGGGCCTCCTGCACGTCGCCACCACTGAGGCGGAGGCGGCGGCTCTGCCTGTCCTCCTGCGGCTGATCGAGGAGCGTCGTATGGCCGGCGCGCCCCGCATTGGAGCGGTCCAGATGCTCAGCGGCGACGAGGCGCGCGCGCTCTTCCCCGCACTCGGCGCCTGCCTGGGCGCGATCCACACCAGCGCGGCGGCGCGCGTTGATGGGCGGCTCCTGCGTGACGCCATGCGCCGAGCGGCGGCACGGCGCGGGGCGCGTATCGTGACGGGCTCCGCCGAGGCGATCCGCGAGGCGGTCGGCGGCGTGGAGCTGACCGTGAACGGCGAGACGCTCACGGCGATCGCTGCCATCCTTGCCAGTGGCGCTTGGTCGGGCATGCTCGCCGAGACGCTGGGAGTGCGCCTGCCTGTCTTCCCCCAGCGCGGGCAGATCCTGCACCTGCGGCTGCCCGGCCGCGAGACGGCCCGCTGGCCCATCGTCGTCGGCTTCCACTCGCACTACATCCTGACGTTCCCACAGGATCGCGTTGTGGCGGGCGCGACCCGCGAGAGCGACGCCGGCTTCGACGCCCGCATGACGGCGGGCGGGGTGCACGAGGCGCTGGAGGAGGCGCTGCGCGTCGCCCCGGGCCTGGGGGACGCTACCCTCGATGAGGTACGTGTCGGCCTCCGGCCAGCCAGCCCGGACGGCCTGCCTCTGCTCGGTCGCATTCCCGGCCGCGAACGCCTCTATATCGCCACTGGCCACGGCGCCTCTGGCCTGCAACTCGGCCCCTACTCCGGCGCGCTGGTGGCGGATCTCGCCCTGGGTCATCTCGGCCAGTCCTCCGTCCCTGACCTGGACCTCGCCCCTTTCGCGCTCGACCGCTTCGCCCCGCGAGCATAGCGCTTCGCGGGGCGCGGACCTACCACTCCGACATGACGCCGCAGCCCGGCCAGGTGACTGGGTGTTTGGGGGTCTGGGCGGCATCTCTTGCATGAGTACAGCGCCTGGATGGAACATCGGCTGGCATCCATGCCGAGCTGCGCGAACTGGCGCGGTTGCACGCGGGCAGCGACCCCACCCTCAACGCCGCCAGCATTGACACATACAACCTCGATACCGTTCAAATGTGTAATTATGTACGGTAAAGCAGTCTGACTCGACCAATGAGTGAGGCAAGGCACCATGGCTGACGCACTCATAACCACCAAGCTTGGCATCCCGCGCAAGCGCCCCAACCTGGTTCCTCGCCCGCGCTTGGACGAGCGACTGGAGGAGGGCGTACGGCGCAAGCTGCTCCTCGTTTCCGCGCCGGCGGGCTTCGGCAAGACCACCTTGCTCAGCGAGTGGCTACGGCGTCGTGCCAGCGAGCGGTCCGTCGCCTGGGTATCGCTGGACGAAACAGACTGCGACCCCGCGCGCCTTCTGTCCTATCTCGTCGCGGCGCTCAGGAGTGTCGAGGAGGGGATTGGGGAGGGCGTGCTGGCCGCGCTACGTTCATCAGAGCCGCTACGGATCGAGGCGGTTGCAGGCGCCCTCGTCAACGAGTTATCCGCTTCCCCACGCGAATTTGTCCTCGTCTTGGACGACTACCACGTCATCGACTCTCAGCCCATCCACGACGCCATCGCGTTCCTGCTGGAGTACCTACCGCCCAACGCCCACCTGGCCATCGCTAGCCGCGCCGTCCCGCCCCTCCCGCTCGCCAAGCTGCGCGCTCGCGATCAGATGACCGAGCTCGGCGTCGCCGAATTGTCCTTCACGACCGAGGAGGCCACAGCGTTCTTGCGGGACGTCATGAGGCTGGACCTCTCGGCGCAAGACGTGGCGACCCTGGAGGAGCGGACGGAGGGTTGGGTCGCCGGTCTGCAGCTGGCGGCGCTCTCGATGCGGCGCCGTCCGGGTAAGGATGTCGCCAGCTTCATCGCGTCATTCTCTGGCAGCAACAGAGGCGTCCTGGACTTTCTGGCCGAGGAGGTCCTCGGACGCCAGCCGAGGAACGTGCGGGAATTTCTGCTCATGACATCGGTCCTTGGCCGTCTTACTGGTCCGCTGTGCGACGCCCTGACCGGCCAGGCCGACGGAGACGACATGCTGGAGCGGCTTGAGCGGGAGAACCTGTTCGTCGTCGCGCTCGACGAGGAGCGGCGCTGGTACCGCTATCATCGCCTCTTCGCCGACGTCCTGCGCGGCCGCCTCGAGCGCGAGCGCCCTGAGCAGGGGGCGCTTTTGCACCTCAGGGCTTCTGCGTGGTGCGAGGAGAATAGGTTGGTTGCCGAGGCGATCCAGCACGCGCTCTCAGGCGGCGACCACGACCGGGCGGCGCGGCTGATCGAGGAAGGCGTCGAAGGGGCAATGGAGCGCGGCGAGGGCACAACTGCTCTGCGGTGGCTGGAGGCAGTGCCTCCCGAAGCCAAGCGTCGCCGGCCGCGGCTGTTCGTCGAGCACGCGGTGGCCTTGATGATCACTGGCCGGCCGAACGACACCGACCCCTTCTTGCAAGAAGCCGAGCGGGCAGCCGAGGCGAGCGGGGAGGGGGAGAATGGCCGGTTTCTGTTGGGGTTCGCCTTGGCCGTCCGATCCTGGCGCGCTCGCCTCCGAGGGGACGCGGCCGAAGCCGTGGAACTTGCCCGGCGGGCCCTCTCGCTCCTGCCCGACAGCGAGGCGCCGGTGCGCAACTACGCCGCCGTCCGTCTGGGAGACGCGCTTCGGGCTGTCGGTGACCTGGCGACGGCGGACGAGGCCTACGCCGGGGCGGCCGGGGGTGGGATCGAGCGGTACGCGCGCCACGCCTACGGGAGGCTCGCTGGCATGGTGATGCATGCCCGGGTGCAGGCGGAGCGGGGCCGTCTGCGCGAGGCGGACGAAGCGTTCCGGCGTGCGCTGCGGCAGATGGCAGAGGAAGGCTTCGAGCAGTCGCCCGCCGCGGCGATAGCCCACATCGGTCTGGCCGATCTCAACTACGAATGGAACGATCTGGACGGGGCGGAGCGCGAGATGGTGAGGGGCGTGGAACTGGCCGAACTCTCCGGGGACGTCAGCACCCTGGTGTGGGCGTACACCACCTCGTCCCGGGTCAAGCGTACTCAGGGGGACGAGGAGGGAGCACTCGCAAGCGCCCGCCAGGCGGACCGCGTCGCCCGCGACTCCGGCGCAGATTTGCAGATCGCCATCGCCACGTCCTGGATGGCGCGGCTGCGCTTAGCCGTAGGAGATCTCGCGGAAGCGGTCGCCTCCGAGTGGCAGCGCGTCGCCAACGCGGCCGCCGCCGCGTGGATGGTGAATCAGATGACCACGGCGAGGCTACTCCACGCCCAAGGTCGACATCACGAGGCGCAGCGGCTGTTGGAGCATCTGCGCGAAGCTACGGCAGCGAAGGAGCGAACGCGCGACCTCGTGGAGATCCTGGCGCTCCAGGTTGTGGCGCTGTGGGCGTCAGGCGAAAAAGAGCGCGCGGTGAGCGCTCTCGTGGAAGTTCTCACTTTGGCAGCGCCGGAGGGCTACGTCAGAACGTTCGCCGACGAAGGTCAGCCGATGGCCGGGATCCTTTCCAGGGTGCTCGAAACGCGGCAGAGAGGGCAACTGGACTCAGACTCACCGCCGCACTTCCCAGCAAACTACGTCAAGCAGCTCCTGGCTGCGCTAGAACGCGACACCGCAGGCCGAGCATTGGCGGTCGCGGGGCTCCCCGAACCGCTGAGCGAGCGCGAGTCGGAGGTGCTTACGCTCATCGCTGCTGGGAGGACAAATCGCCAGATCGCTGGCGCATTGTTCGTCACTGTGGGCACCGTCAAGACCCACCTCAACAACATCTATCGCAAGCTCGGCGCGCACAGCCGCACGCAAGCCCTGGCGCGCGCCAGGGAACTGAATCTGCTCTAGGCGCCCTGGCGATTGATTCGTTCCGGCACACCCTGCCGGGATACTCCCCCATTCCACTGGCTACCGCTGGAGCGGCCCGGAGAGCGCGGGCGCCACAACACAACTCCGGCCCGTTCAGGATAATCGTTCTCCTGATTTCCGGATCAGCATACCGTGCTACGGCGAGCGAGGCCATTACGACGCGAATACGAGGGTCTCTACCCCCCAAATCTAACTTTTGGTAGATGTCGCTGCCTCGAGCGGAAAGATACAGTAACGTCAGTTCGGGATAAGCTGAACGGATGTTGAAGAACAATTCAAAAGAAGGCAGATCAATGGGGAAATTGATTATCTCTACCCAAATTACGCTCGACGGCGTTATGACAGTAGGCGAGTGGTTTAACCGGCACGGCGAACACGATTGGCACAGGTCGGCGGGACAAGCCTCCCTTGACCAGCTTCGCGCAGCGGATGCGTTTATCCTGGGACGCAAGAACTATGAAGGTCTGTCAGCTGTCTGGCCGACCCTGAGTGACGATGTTGGATTCGCGGATCGCACGAACAGTCTGCCAGAATTCGTTGTCTCCAGAACGTTGCGCGGACCACTCACATGGAATGCGACCCTGCTCGAAGGCGACATGGCGACGAGCGTGGCGGCGTTAAAGCAACGCACCAGTGGGAACTTGCTCTCCTTTGGCTTCGGCGACTTCGCGTACCAACTGGTTGAGTATGGACTGGCAGATGAGTTACGTTACTGGGTCAATCAGTACTCATGGGGAGCAGGAGAACACCCTTTCCATGGCAAGGGGCCGATCCCTTTTGAACTCGTGAACACCGCAACTTTCGACACAGGGATCGTGCTGCTGTCCTATCGGCCCAAGCGCACCTCATGAGACATGAGACAAAAGCGGTCTCGCTTCATGGTTGTCGTCGGACTAGAGAAAAAGACAAGGTCGTGAGGCGCATAAGGATGGCTTAGGTTCGAGTGAAGGGAAAACGCTTAACCTGAACTCACGTTACATTACCCGTGCCAAGAGCACTACACGAGCACTACACGGATCGGAGCAGCGGCTATGACCGACAACACAAACGTCACGAACGTCACGGATGGAGTTCGCAGCCACGCCAC
Organism: Ktedonobacterales bacterium; assembly: GCA_036378295.1. Taxonomy (GTDB): domain Bacteria; phylum Chloroflexota; class Ktedonobacteria; order Ktedonobacterales; family JADMIN01; genus DAHUXT01. The sequence continues at coordinate 1,435 of DASUWS010000253.1, read as the reverse complement.
CGATGGCTCGCCCCATGGTCACCCGACACGTGCCCGCCGGGGTTGGGTCGGCGTACTCACGCATCGCTGGCCCACGCTGCTCGCCATCGCGTTCGCGGTTCTGGTTGTGTTCGGCCTCAAGCCAGGCAGGGAACTCTATTTTCTCCTGTTCATCCTTGGGCTTGGCTATCTGGTTCCGACTGCGTTGAACGTGCCCTGGGCGCCATGGGTGGTGCTGGTCTTGTCGATACCGGCCCAGATCGTGATGATGGCGCTGGGCATCGAACCCGCCGTCGGCCTGCTGGTTGTCGCGCTATTCTTCCTGATCCTGGGTTTCGCGCGTAGTCGAGTGCAGGCGCCGTGGGGGATGCCGCTGCAGACGGCGGGCATGCTCGCGTTCGGGGGGCTCGGCCTGGCTACGATGTTCGTCTCCCCGACTCTCGGCGGGTACCTCGTGGCAGCCGGGCTCATCGGCCATGGCATCTGGGACATCGTCCATTACTGGGCCAACAAGGTTGTGGTGCGTTCGTACGCCGAGATGTGCGCAGTCTACGACATCTTGCTCGGGACCGCCATCCTCATCGTGATGTAGCAAGGCTACAACGATGAAACGAACGACGAAAAGGAGGAGATTCGCATGAGCAAGGAGATCGTCGAGAGGAATAATAAAGACCTGTGGATCGGCGTGCCACGCGCTTCTTCCCGCCCGTCGTGTTGCTGACCACGCTGATCGTCGCCACCGTCCTGGCCATGGTTGTCAAGTCCTGGCCCCGCATCCGGGGCGGCCTGACTCCAGGAGTCCAACGGCGATGAGTTTCGCCGAGGTTTCCAGTCCGTCTCCCCACACCCGATCAACCGTATTTAGAGGAGAGCAACATGACCGCCACCTACACCTTCGACGTCTTTTCCAGCCTCGACGGCTACGGCTCCGCCAGCGGCAACTGGAGCGGCTACTGGGGCAAGCAAGGCCCCGAACTGCTCGACCACCGCCTCGCCCTGTACAGCGAGGAGCAGCGGTTGGTCCTGGGGGCCAATACTTATCGGCTATTCGTGCGGTTGCTGACCGCGAGCACCGAGCAATCCGAGCTGGACCCATGGGGCGCCCGGATGTTGAGCCTGCCGTTAACGGTGGTGTCGACCACACTGGAAGAACCCCTCAACGACCACACCTGGACGAACGCGACGGTCGTGCGCGGTGACGCCGTCGATGTCGTCGCCCGGCTCAAGGAGGAGTCCGAGGTGCCGTTGCGCTCGCACGGCAGCCTGTCGATGAACCGGGCGCTGATGGCCGCCGGTCTGGTCGACCGTGTCCAGGTGACGCTCTTCCCTGTGATCACCGGTCAGACCGGACTGGACCCGATCTTCCAGGGCGCGTCCGACTTCGACCTCGAGCTGATCGAGAGCCGGACGCTCGACGGCAATATCCTGGAGCTCATCTACCGGCCCACCCTGCATG
>DASUWS010000252.1:0-10698 GCA_036378295.1 Ktedonobacterales bacterium | reverse complement strand
CGCGAGCGGCAATACCTCACCCCGACCGCCTCGCTGGTAGAGGCCTTCACCACGCGGCTGGAGGAGATTGCCGAGGAATCGGCCAATCTCGCCCGATCGGTCGCACGGATGCAGGCCGCAGGGCAGCGCGGCGCGCACTACCTGGAAGCGGAACTCTCGCGCCTGAGCGATGAGGAACATGAGGTGCGGAGACGCTTGGCCGTGGCAGAGATGCACCATGCCGACTGGCGGCAGGCGCGTGACCTTCTCGCCACGCTGCTGGCTGGAGGCAATCCCGACGCGACCACGGTCGCCGACAAGCGGCTGGCGCTGCGGGCGTTAGGGGTCACCGTCACGATGCAGCGTAGAGGTGGGCCAGGACATACCACGAAGCGACCACGAGCCGCAGGGCAGTGGACGTTGACGGTCGCCCCGTTCAGCGCCCCACGGCCACCCGTCCGGCTCCGTGCCGTGGCGTCCGCTGGAATTGATGCCAGTGTCATGTCTGCCACCCCTTCTGCCACCACCCCTGCCACCGCTGTGACGCCAGCGGGCGAGCGCACCGCAGAGACTGGTGACCGGGAATTTTTCGGGGCGCATCCATTGCCACCCGTCGAGAAGAACTCAACGATTATCTTCCCCTTGCCCATCGATCTCATTGAGCCGTTGCGCGAGCTACTAACCGTGTCCGCACGGCACAACTCGTCGAATGGCAACCCTGTGGCTCCAGGCGCACCGTCTCCCGTCGGCGCGGGCCAGCCCGCTATGCGTTCGACGGGCACTCCGCACGTCTCGCACCCACCAGCGTCCGAGCCGCCCATGCGACCGCAGCCGCCGGTGATGCCGCCACAGCCGCCGACCATTCCGCCGGGCACTATTGATCCCACTACGCCCCACTGAACTTCATCACGTACTATCTGAGGGCAGGCTGTCTTGCTGCGACCTGCCCTTCTCTCCTGCCCTCAACTCACCTGTTTGTCACGCCTGACTTTTTCGCGTCTCACTCAGGCTCCTCGACGCGCCGTGTGAAAGTGGCGAACCAACCTGGATTCGTTGGTTCGCCCGCCGAGGGTGTTGCTCGCTTAGCGCGTCACCTCGGCCAAGACTGGCAACTCCACTGGAACCTCATAGGACTTCAGTGTGGGTGCCGTACTGAAGAACGGGCGGAGCTTTTCTACCAACTGTGCGTATAACCCGCTCTGCTCATACGCTATGGCATCTTCCTTGGTCGCCCAGAAGGTGAGGGAGAAGCCCTCGCCAGTAGATGGGTCCATGAGCAAATAGATGCCCTCAAACCCGTGAACACTCCTGAGGGCGGGCAAGTTGTTCTGCTCATAGGCGCGGATCAACTCATCACTCTTGTCAATAGGCACTGTCGCTGTCGTGATGCGTGCAAACTTCATGGGTCCAGCCTCCTTTGGCTGTTACCGCGCCCCTACACAGATGCACAGACATACAATGTGTGGGTGCGCTGGCTTCCAACTCCTCTCCACGCCAGGTGGCACGGTGGGGCTAGAATTTGGCCTCCCTACTCTCCTGCTTGCTCTCTGCACCGTGCATTGCTCCGGCGAGGCCGCCTTCCCCGCCCCACTTCACAGTGGAGCACACGGGCATCACAACCAACTCACCAATGCATCACGAATCGGGCTCCGATCCTCTCACCTGCATCACGATCTGCCACATGCCGTGACGTAACCTGCGGCCACCTGCGCCCGAGCCGCCTAAAGCGAGTACGCCAGGAACCTTATGCCTCCTGTTACCTGGCAGGCGGCTCAAGTCGCTGCCGTGCTGCCTGAACCGCCTCCACTACCTCATCAACAGTGAAAGGCATCGGGAGGACGGGTACCTTCAGGGCGGCCAGCATGTCACCATACTCGTTACGCATGCGCTCTGGACTGGTTGACATGAGAATAAAGGCATGGCGCGCCCTCAACGTCGCGTCGTGCACAAGATACTGCACCACCTCGCTACTATGGCATCCAGGGAACCAGGGGTCCAGGAGGACCACCAGCGGTTCTGCGCTGGACTGCAAGAGGGATTGAGCCTCCGTGCGATTGCCTGCTTCCAGCACCAGGTAGCCAGCGTCAGTGAGTAACAGGTCCAGTGTCTTGCGAATGGCAACATCATTGTCAATCACGCAGACGGATCCCTGTGCCTGAGTTTGTGCATATGTCATAAATCCTCGCCTCCTCGCCCAGTGCCCGCTCGACGGAGTTCTCCTTCCTCCGCTTTCTTAGCTTCCTTGTAGAACCTTCTGACCCGCTGACACGTCCACGTATCGTTGCGCGCTGTCACATGCCATCTCATGTGGTCTGCCAGGTGAATAGACGCTTCCCTGCTATTCTGCCGTACTATTACGCAGTTCGTATGTAGCTGAGTGTACTGTGCTCAGGCAGAATTGGCAAGGAGCGTGTTTAGAGAATCACACGACATCCGCCTGCTGGCATGGTAGCTGGTCCACTTCGTGACTCGTTTGTGTTGGACCTTGGCACTGCTGTGACCCGCCGTTGACACGTGGGTGATACGCCGAAAGTGGCCTGTTAGGCCGTCTCTTCCGGCCATGTGAGAGAGGCTCCTGAAGCGGGCCGAGACGGATGAGACGGATGAGACGGATGAGACGGATGAGACGCATGAGAGAAGGGGAGGTGTTCCCATGACACCCACAGAACAGCCCAAAGCGACAGATGAACGCCAAACCGCCGTTGCGCAGGAGTTGCCTCCCAGTGATTTGCCACGTACAGCACCGCTATATCCTCCAGAGGGTACGAAGGGCACGGTGGAAGTGAGACGGGAAGAAGTCCCACCGGCCGCTCCGCCCGTTCCGCCAAGAGGGCCGACCGCGGAGCAACAGCGACAGACGCCATCCGCTGGACGCTGGGCGTTGGGTATTGCGCTGGTCGTTCTTGGCGGTCTCTCCTGGTACCTGTACGGCTTCGTCGTTGCTGCGTTCGGCTTCCGTCTGAGTGAAGGACAGGATTTCTTCACCACACTGGTTGCCGTGGTGGTTGCCATGCTCGTTGCCGCCGTGCCTGCCCTGACCTGTATGGCGTCCGGGTGGCTATTGCGGTCGTGGTGGGGGCTGATCGCGACAGCGGTCGTGTATATCGCCGTCTCCGCGCTCTTGTGGGTTCTGGCGATTGGAGGTGGCCCAGGCGGAATGGCCTTCTGGACCATCGAGTTTGCCCTGTACGTTGTAGTACCGGCGGTAGTCATAAGCGCTATCGGTACCAACATCGGGATGTACAATGCGCGCCATGGCGGGCAGCGGCCACGCGTCGCCTAGCTAGCAAGGCAGCAGTGTACGGCGCGAGGCGACGGATAGCGCATGGAATGCCCCTCCGCAATATCAGGGAGGGGCATTAATCTTGAGCGGATTGGATGAGTGCACGAAGGGCTACGAGTGCTGTCCGGCATCGGCCGCGTTGGAGCGTGCGGGAGCTGTCCGCTTGACGTAGTCGAGATAGCGCTGGTAGTCGTCGGGATCGATCAGTCCGGCATTGGAATACAGGTTCATCATCACATCCAGCTTGAGGATGCTGATGAGGTTGATGCCCTGCGATTTGAGCCGGGCGTGCGCGCCCATCTCCCTGTCTATCAACACCAGCGCGTCCTGCACGATGATGTCGTGCTCGCCCAGGAATCTTGCCGTCTCCAGGATGCTACTGCCGCCTGTGATCAGGTCGTCGATCAGCAGCGCGCGCATGCCTGACCGGTATCGGCCCTCGATGCCACGCGGGCCGGTGCCTTCCGCCTTGAGGCGTGGATAGATGAGGGGCACCGATGATTCCAGCGAGAAGGCTGTCGCAAGTAGCAATCCACCGACGGGCACGCCCGCGACGATATCGAATGGGTGCACCTTTGCCCGCCGCAGCGATTGCGCCAGCGTGACCTCCTGATGCATCAGCTTCGCGGCGACCCGGAGCGCCATCGGATTGCTTATCAGCAGCTTGGGATTGATGAAGACTGGTGAGTTGATTGTGCTATCGCCCAGCGTGAAATCGCCGAAGGAAACGGCACCCAGGTCATACAGTGCGCGTGCCAGCCACAAGTTGTCCAGCGCCTGGCCTCTGTTCATAACTACCCTCCAGATAATCTGGTCCTTCCCATCCGCGCTGGCAAAATCGACCCAAGCACCCATGCGCATGCGCCAATGCTGTACATTGCCCAACAGCATTGTCTCGGGGAGTACAGCGAGCGCCAGGAGAATGTTCTGCCCGCATTGTACCACGTGGCTCGGCCTCGGTATGCCCTTGGGTGAATGTCTCCACACGCATAGCCTGTGCCGCACTCGCGTGTTGACACCGCAGAATTGCCCGAACTATAGTACACTGTTGCTTTGTATGCCAAAGGAGCCGCATATGGGAGAGCCGTCCGCCGGCCCCGACATCGTCATACGACCCGTTCACGAAGACGATGCCCCTGCCGTCTGGCGCATTGCCCGCCAGCACGGGGTCATCGAGACCATTCTGACACTGCCAAGCGACCGTCTCCAACAGCGGATCGAAACGCTCAAAGGGCTGACCGCCGACGATCACTGGTTCGTGGCCGAGGTGGGTGGTGAGGTGGTCGGCCTGGCTGGCATGCATGTTGGAACGGGCCGACTGCGCCACAGCGGCTACGTCTTTCTCTTCGTGGCGCGCGAGTGGCAGCGCCAGGGTATCGGCGGGCGCCTGTTGGAGGCGCTGCTCGATGTTGCCGATAACTGGCTGATGCTACGCCGCGTTGAGTTGACCGTCTTCGCCGATAATACCCGCGCCAGGGCGCTCTATGAGCGATATGGCTTCGTCGTCGAGGGATTGCGCAAGATGAGCGTTATCTCAGATGGCCAGCTTCACGACGAATATCTGATGGCTCGCTATCGCTAGCGGCGCCATTTCTGTCCCCGCGTCTCGGATTTGCTCAGACCCATCACCCGTTCTTCCGCAGGGTCATCGTGTGACACAAGGGGGATCGTTGTCATCATGCGTCGCATCACTGTCGTCGGCACAAGCGGCTCTGGCAAGACCACGCTTGCCCGGCGGCTCGCCGAAGAGCTGGACATTCCACACGTCGAGCTTGACGCACTGTTCTGGCAGCCAAACTGGACACCCGCCGATGAAGCGTATCTGCGGGCGCGTGTCAGCGAGGCGCTGGCGGGCGATGCCTGGGTCGTGGACGGCAACTATAGTGCCGTGCGTGACCTCATCCACGCCCGCGCCGACACGATCATCTGGCTCAACTACTCGCTGCCCGTGGTGCTCTGGCGGGTTACCATCCGCACGGCGCGCCGCCTTGTCACGCGTGCCGAACTCTGGAACGGCAACCGCGAAAGTCTGCGCAGCGTCTTCTCGCGTGATTCGATCATTCTCTGGGCGCTCAGCACGTGGAGCAAGAACCGGCACCGGTATGATGCGCTCTTCGCGCAACCCGATTCTGCTCGCTTACGGCTTATTCAACTCCGCTCGCCGCGCGCGACCCGCATCTGGCTGAAAAATCTTGCCGTGAGTCCGTTCGTTCCAGTAGACTAAGGGGCGCCGGAACACTGCATCCTGCTGCCATCAGTGCCGCTTCCGATGAGTAACGAACGAGACGATGCCACTATGTCTTTTCGCTTCGAGCCACTACGATGGAGCGACGCGCGCGCCATATCCCGCTGGCACTACGATGGCATCTATGCGTTCTACGACCAGGATCTTGCGCCGATGCTGACGCTGGTGCTATTTCGCGGAGTCATGCGCATGCTTGGCCTGGAGGGATTCGTCGTTCTTGACGACTCCGGCCGGCGCATTGGTATCTTCACGTTTATCCAGCGGGGAAACTCGGTCGAGATCGGGCTGGCGATGCGCCCAGATCTGACCGGCAGAGGGCTCGGACTCGATTTCGTCAAGCTGGGAATGGATTTCGCGCGCGCCCGTTACGCTCCCACACGTTTCGACCTGGATGTCGCGACCTTTAACGAGCGCGCGCGGCGTGTCTATGAGCGCGCCGGATTCAGACCTCTCGAAACCTTCAAGCGCCGTACCAGACAGGGACAGATGGAGTTCCTCGCCATGTATTGCCCCGCCTGAGCATCGTCGTGAGTCGCTCGATACTCATGTTGCGCATAGTTCGCGGGTTATGACATTCCGCAGCGATACAACGTACAATAGATAGGTAGGGAATGTGATTGCGGATGGCGTCGCGCTGGCCGAGATCCAGGTCTCGCAGCCAGCGATTCTCTCGTTTCAGCATTTACGCAGGATAGCAGCATGTCACTTCACATGGAGCAATCGGATCTCGGCTCCAATCCTTCGCGGGAAGTATCGGATGCCTCGGGTATCTCGCTCGCCAGTCCACACGCCTCGTCGGGCTCAGGGGGCCTGTTCAGGCGGATGGGGCAGCGAATGTTGGGGCTGTCCCTCTTCTATAAAGTACTGATCGCCAATTCGGCGCTCGTGGTGCTGGGCGCGCTGGCGGGCACGGCCATCACCTGGCATGCCGCCAGCCTGCGCACCTCTGGCGAGGCCGCCATCTATGTCCCGCTGACCGCGGCATTTATCGTCGCGGGGCTCGGACTCTCGGTTCTGCTGAATGCGTTGGTGTTGCGCGCCGCGCTGGGGCCGCTTGTCCGCCTGCAGGATGTCGTGCGGCGCGTAGGCATGGGTGACCTCTCGGTGCGGGCGCAGCCAGCGCCTCTGGCCGATGCGGAGATCGCGCGTATCGCTGTCACGCTCAATGCCATGCTCGACAATGTGCAGAGCTATGAGGGCCAGGTGCGCAATCTCTCAGGCGCGTTGATTCGCGCGCAGGAAGATGAGCGCCAACGGATCGCTCGCGAGCTACACGACGACACAGGTCAGATCCTGACACTGCTGCTCATCCGGCTGAAGCTGCTGGAATCGCTGCCGGGTGCGGACGCCGTGAAGCCGCAGATCGAAGAGTTGCGCGGACTGATTGCCAGCGCGATTGATCAGGTGCGTCGTCTCGCGCTGAATCTGCGCCCGCCGACGATTGACCAGCTTGGCCTGCTCCCGGCGCTCCGCTCGCTCGTCTCCACCTTCACGGAAAGCACCGGGCTCCATGTGACGCTGGACCTGCCGCGCGAGCCGGTTGCCCTCGCCCGCGAGCGCACGCTGGCCGTCTATCGGGTCCTCCAGGAGGCGCTTACGAACGCCGCGAAACACGCGGGCGCGCAACACATCAGCGTGGTCGTGCGGTGCGAGGGTGGTTGGCTGGTAGCCGCGGTGCGCGATGATGGGCGTGGCTACACACCCGAAGCGTTCATTGGGCGGCATCGCCAGCCGGCGGGCGGCGCTGGTGTTGGCCTGTTCGGCATGGAGGAGCGCGCCCGGATCATCGGTGGCTCGCTTGATCTGCAATCCGCGCCGGGACGCGGCGCCTCAGTCACGCTGCGAGTACCTCTGGAGTCACAGGCAGATGATCATGGAGCATAGAGGTGAGGCGACCGCCGAACACCAGTCGCCGAGTACACCGATTAGCATCCTGCTGGTAGACGATCATCCCATCTTCCGCGCCGGTCTGCGTGCCCTGCTGGAGAGTCAGCCGGATGTGCGCGTCGTCGGCGAGGCGGGGAACGGCGCTGAGGCGATTCTGCGCGCGAATGAGCTACGGCCCGATGTCGTCCTGCTCGACATCAGCATGCCTGATGTCGATGGGCTGGAGGCGTTGCGCCGCATGCAGGCGGGGAACGTGCCGGGTAAAGTGCTGGTGCTTACGATGCACGCCGAAGATGAGTATCTGCTCCAGGTGCTCGAATCGGGCGGTTACGGCTACGTGCTCAAGCAGGGTGTGGATACCGACCTCTTCAACGCGATTCGCACTGTCGCGGCTGGCGAGGTGTTTCTCTATCCTTCAGCCACGCGGCTGCTCCTCTCGCGCTATCGCGAACAGAAGCGCACGCTGACAGAGAACACCGACGAGAATGCGTCCGACGGTCTGAGTGACCGCGAACGTGAAGTGCTCTCGCTGACGGCGCAGGGCTACAGCAGCCAGGAGATTGGCGATCAGCTCGCCCTGAGCGCGAAAACCGTCGAGACGTACCGTACGCGCGTCATGCGCAAGCTGAACCTTCGCCACCGCTCGGACCTCGTGCGCTACGCGCTCCGCACCAGACTGCTCCAGTCGGAGGATGCGTAGGCATGAGCGAATTGGGCGGGATAACCGTTGCCGTGGTGCTGGGCGCGGGGCAGGGCACACGCATGGGCGCCGGACGAAACAAAGTGCTGCTGACCCTGCGCGGCAAGCCGATACTCGTCCACGCGCTCGCCGCCTTCGAGCGCGCGCTACAGGTGGATGAGACGCTGCTCGTCGCGCATCCCGATGAGGTGGAGATGTGCCGCGCAATGGTGGCTGAGTATCAGGTGAGCAAGGTACGCGCTGTGATCGCGGGCGGCGCGACTCGCCACCAGTCTGAAGACAACGCGCTCGCATGGCTGCGGCCACGCATCGAAGCGGGCGAGATCAGCCGGGTGCTGATCCATGATGGCGCGCGCCCGCTCGTGACGCCAGACGAGATCGACGCGCTGCTCGTGGCCACCGAAGAAACCGGAGGAGCGCTGCTCGCGGCTGCCGTTGCCCCGGATGAGACACTGCTCCAGGTAGACGCTGCGGGTCAGGTGGAGCGCTCCTGGCCCTCGGACGAGCTAGCGCTGGCGCAGACGCCGCAAGCGTTCGACGCCCGCCGGTTACTCGCCGCGTATGATGCTGCCCGCGCAAGCGGCTTCGAGGGGAGCGATACGGCGGCATCCTTCGAGCGCATAGGTGGGCAGGTGCACGTGGTGCTCGGCCCGCCCACCAACCTCAAGATCACCACGCCCGATGACCTGCTTCGCGCCGAGACGTTGCTGGCCTCGCAGGCCAAATAAACGCAGCCTCAAATCATCCCCGCACACTCCCGTGGCCTGCTGTATCCACCACGCGCACTAAGGTGTTTGCCAGAGACGGAAGTACGGTGACTGCCGGATGCGCCAGGGCGGCCTGTCACGTATACTTGCTTTTGGTATCAAACGCGCGGCGTTTTCGCGCAAAACATCCTTCTGTGCGCTATTGGGAAGGAGCGGATACCTCATGCGCGTCCTGCGCCCGACTGGTTGGTCCCGGCAAAGCGCCTTGTTCCTCGTGCTGGTTCTGATCTGCGCGGCATGCGCACCCTCCACGGCACGGGGAATCGTGCCAGCGGCGACCGTCGAGGCGCACGCGCCACGTTACCTGCCCGCGAGCGCGTGGGAGCACATCGCACTCCCGGCGTCTGCCTCTGATATACAGGGAGTAGCCGTCTCGCCCATTGACCCCGCGACGCTCTTTGCCTGCACCACCCAACCGCAAGCGCTCTGGCGCACAACGGATGCTGGTGCCCACTGGACGCGCTACGCCCTCACATTCGGCGGCACAGGTCATTGCAGCTTCTCCTTCGCGCCGGATGACTCAGGGCGCGTCACGTTTCAGGTAGAGCAACCGTCGCAGGATGCACAACCCTGCGCGCACGACAGCTTCTACCTCAGTATGGATGGCGGCGAGACGTGGCACATGTTGCCTCGACATGTCTCCATTGCACCCGCGAAAGCTTCCTATGGGTGGTGCGAGCTTCACGTGACGCGACATCACCTTTTCCTCGCTTACAGCTATGCGCTCTCCAACCAGTCGCCGCAAGTGAGCCTGCTCGAACGCAGCGATGACGAGGGGATCAGCTGGGTGCGGGCAGATCGTGGGCTTGGTGGTGGCTCCCTCTTCTTCATGCCAGAGGTTGGACCGGGCGAAACGCTGGCCATGACCGTCGTGCATGTACCCGAGACTCCCATGGGGTCGGAAGGGCCGCGACTCGTGACCTCGCGAGATGCGGGCGACACGTGGCAGCAGATCAGCACGCCGCCCAATGGCGTGGGAACCTACCTGCTGGCATCACCTCCGAGGGCTGGGAGTGCATGGCCGAGTCCTGATCACCCCTTTTATGCGCTTGAACACGAGCAGATCCCGTCGAATCTCTATCGCGAGCGCGTCGCAGTGAGCGGAGATGGACAGCAGTGGACGCTATTGCCTGAGCTGCCTGTCAGTGGCGCGAGTGAGTTGCGGGCGGGTATCCTCCAGGTGCTCAGCGTGCTGCCAGATGGACGGCTGGCGATATGGGGTCCTGATCCGAGCAAAGGGCTGCCCTCGGAACAAGAGGCTTCCAAGAAGCCCGTCTCGGCTTTCTGGCTCTGGCTCTGGGACCCTGCCGCGCAAACGTGGCAGGCGATGCCGTCGCCGCTGCGCGTAACGGCATCGGAAGGCTGCGGATTGTGCTGGGGAGCGACATCCGTAGCGGATAAGGATGGCGTCGTATATCTGTACGTCTCGCGCTTCTACACCAGTCCTGCAGACCAGGAGCCGCCAGGATGGTTCCGCGTACGGATAAGTTGACAGGCGCATAGTGGCGAATTGTTATCCGCTGAAATCAGGCTGATACCAACGCCGACAGCGTGATGCAATTCAGAACAGGCTGCCTATGGCGTGTACATGCTCCGGCACGAATGCCAGTGCCAGTAGTAGTGCGATCACAACCAGGATGGCCAGCAGCAACCGACGAGCGTGGATCTTCAAGGCGTGCCTGCGCCGGTCTATGGATGGGGAGGGCAGTGAGCCGGCAAACAGTGGTGGCATGCTATGCTCCTTGAGCTGAACCCATGCTGGTTCACTCGCGACCTGGAACGACTTCAGGTGCGTTTCGCGCAAATAGCCGCCTGGGAATATGGAAAAGAGCCTGCC
>DASUWS010000251.1:0-10184 GCA_036378295.1 Ktedonobacterales bacterium | reverse complement strand
CGTTGCATAACTCGCCGCGCATCTCTTGCGTAGAAGGCTATAAAATGGCACTACATAGTCTGCTACGCTAACGGGTTACGAAGGGATGTGGACATGGGTCGAGATGTTTCTGCAATGCGGCCGTATTCTTCGGTGGCTCCTCGGCAGCGACGTGGAGGGATCACCGGATTCATACGTGATATTCTTCGAGGAGCGCTGCTTGGCGATTTCGCACTGGACCTCGGCCTTGCGGGCGCAATCACCCAGGTAGCGCTGGCATATACTCCGGTGGTGGGCGATATCTGCGCCGTGCGCGATATGGTAGGCGACTTCTACCACCGGGATCGTCTCGGTTTTCTCCTGAGTCTGCTGACGCTGATACCAGTTCTCGGTGGCATCGCCAAGACAATTGACGTGATCCACAATACCCATCGCGTCGGGCGAGCGCTCATCCGCTCGCGCAATCGCCACGCGCAGGCCCGTGCCCACTAGTTGAGTAGAGGAAGCCTTCAGCCCGCGCGTGCCACCCCAATGCGCTCTGCTGCCCTACTGCGGGGTTATCAGCGTGCCGCCCCACGTCTCAGGGGCAACGTCGGCAATTGATTGCGAGAACGTCCAGATGTGGCCGCCCAGGTCTTCGGCGGTGTACTGCCGCTCGCCGAAAGGGTGGTCTTCTGGTGCGTGCAGGATGCGCGCGCCGCGTTGTTTCGCGTGCTCATGGTGAGCATGCACGTCCGCGACCCGCACGTGTACCGAATGGGTGGCGTTGGACGTAGCGGATACCTGACCTGCGCCGCGCTCCGTCAAGATGACCGCACTCTCGCCAAATAGGAGCTGGGCGCGATGGCTCCCAATCCGCAGACGCTCGCGGAACCCGAAAACATCGCAGAGCCAGTCGCTGGCCTGGCGCACATCTTCATAGCTCAACACCGGAATGACTGTCGCTGATGGCACCGAACGGTTCTCGATCACGTGATCCTCCCTTTCCGGTGCCATTCTAGCGAACGGACGTTCTACAGTCAAGTGGCGCACTGCCTCTCTGCCGCCTCCATCCTCCGTGTTCCCAGGCGCGGTATACTTCATTCACCAGACCCTTTAGTGAGAGCACGCAAGAATAGATAGCGATCTCTTTTCCAACAGTACAAAGGAGTACGAGGCGATGCCTGGCGGACAGAACTCCCAGCCAATGACGCTAACCCAGAAGATTCTCGCACACCACGCCGTCACGCTGCCGCGCCCGTGGGTGCAGACTGGTGATATGCTCCGTATCCGCGTGGACTGGACCATCGCCAGCGAGCTGGCATGGAACGGCATGGACCGGACGTACACGCTGTTGGGACGGCCAAAGATAGCCAACCCGGAGCGGTTTTATCTTGCCCTGGATCACACCGTTGATCCGATAACACTTGCCAACGATGCCCGCACGCTCAAGCTGGCAAATCTCTCACGTGATTTTGCCCGTGAAAGCGGCATCAAGCATTTCTACGACGCCAACGTGACTATCATGCACACACGCTTCTATCGCAATCTGCTGCAGCCCGGCGAGGTAGTCATCGGCGCGGATTCGCACACCAGCTCGCACGGCGGCCTGGGCGCATTCGCGATTGGCCTTGGCGGCGCGGACGTGACGGCGGCGATGGTGCTGGGTGAGACGTGGATCGAGGTTCCTGAAGCCATCGCGGTGGAATATGAGGGTACGCCTGGCTTCGGCATCGGCGGTAAAGACATTATTCTGCGGACGCTCGGCGAGTTGGGCCGCAATACGGTTGCTCTTGAGCGTAGCGTCGAGTTCCGAGGCTCAGCGGCGCACAGCTTCACGACCGATATGCGCTTCACGATCTGTAACATGACAGCCGAATTCGGCGGGCTGAACGGCATCTTCGAGGCCGATGAGATCGTCGCGGACTGGCTGGCGCACCGGCGTCGCGGCTATAACGATAGCGCGCTCTACTTCCGCGCCGATGAGGACGCCCCCTACGTCGCGCGGTATCCCATCCAGCTCGATCAGCTTGCGCCGCAGATTGCCAAGCCCTTCTCGCCCGATAACGTCTTCGCCGTAGACGATCTGGTTGGCCAGCCGCTGGATGGCGCGTTCATTGGCGCCTGCACCACGACCGAGGAAGAATTGGCACTGGCTGGGCTGGTGTTGGAGATTGCGCTGGCCGACGGCCAGGCCCCCAAGGAGACGGCTCCTGACCGTCGCATCGCTGTGCCGGGCGATCTGCTCATTCAGAAGAATCTGGAACAGGCGGGCATCTGGGATGTTTACCGGCGCGCCGGATTCACGGTCGATCCGCCCAATTGCTCAATGTGTCTGGGAATCGCCAGCCGCAAGGCGGGCAAGGGCGAAGTCTGGCTCAGCTCACAGAACCGCAACTTCGAGAACCGCATGGGTGAGGGGTCGCTGGCGTGGTTGGCAAGTGCCGCAACCGTCGCCGCCAGCTCATTCGGCATGGCGGTTACTGATCCGCGCCCGCTGTTGGAGCGGGTGGACCGTGATCGGCTGGCGCGAATCCTCGGACGCCAAGAGGCCCGCCAGCTCCCGGAGATTACCGTCTCCGAGCCGGAAATGCATGTCGAGGCGCAGACCACAGGCCCCAAAGAGACACACGCCAGCAGCCGTGTGGTGCGCGGGCTGGTACAGCGCTTCGGCGATTCGGTGGATACCGACGCAATCATTCCCGGTGAGTTCTGCCACCTGACGAAGCTGGATGAACTAGGCGACAAGGCGTTCTACTACGTCCGGCCGGAGTTCCGTCAGCGGGCGCGCGAGGGCGCGACTATCATCGTCGCGGGCGAAGGCTGGGGCAGCGGCTCCTCACGCGAGATGGCCGTCTGGGCGCTTCAAGGCGCCGGGATTCAGGCGGTGATTGCCAGGAGCTATGCCTTCATCCACAAGCGGAACCTCGTCAACGAGGCGTTGCCCTATCTCGTCGTGACCGATCCTGCGTTTTATACGCTGGCCACTGAGGGCGCGGAGCTAGAGGTGGACCTGGCGCGCGGCATGGTGCGCGATCTGGCCAGTGGCCACGAGTTCCAGGCACAGACTCCCTCGCCGATGATTCAGGCGCTGACGGCTGAGGGTGGTCTGGTCGCGGCGGTTCAGCGCCACGGCAAAGACGTCTTCTCCGTTCTCACGGCATAGTGCGGGTATCCCGCAATTGCTTGTATCGCTGCCAGTGAGGATAGCAGACAAAAGAATCCCAGTGATCACCAGGCCCCGGTACCGGTATCTGCGCCGATTGGTCTGGTGATCACATATGTTGTGCAGGCAATCGTGTCCCCTACGGTTAGGCTACGGCCGCCGGGGTGAAGCGGTACGAGCTGAGCTTGGTTAGCCTGGCTTGGGAATAAAGTCTTTGTAGTAGTCTCTCATCACAGCAACCAGGATCTTTTCACTAAAGCGCAGACTTCTACCCTCTCGACCATCATGCGAGAAGACAAACCGGTACTGGCACCTGGCATGTGTCTCAGACCGCTCCTCCGGCTGATACTCGGTCATCAGCACTTCGATGATCTTCCCGAAGCGGCTATCTGTAATGGATTCAAATACCGACGCGAGCAGGCTGTCATCCGTGACGATACCAAAAATGACCTCGGGTATTCTCATCACCTGCCAGCTTGTCGTATTCCGTAGGCCGAACGATTCCAGTGACCCGTCGGCCCAATGGCTGTCCAGTTTGGTAATCGGCTGCTTCCGCTGATCTTCTGCCAGCAGAAACCAGGAGAAAGGGATACCGAGGCGACGCACCGCAAGAAATAGCTGGTCGGGACCGGCATCACTGGCAAGAATCCACTCGCTGCCATAGCTCAGAGGAGCAACAGCACCTCGCAGATACGTGGTGTAGAGCAGATTCAGAAATTGGCTCATTGATGAGAATGTCGTGGCTTTGAATGCAACAGCGTTCTGCTGCCCAAAGTCTCCCAGCCCTACTCGGAAATAGCCCTGAGGGGGAAGGATGCTGAGATAGTCATGAGGGGGAATGTTGCTCTCGAAGAGCATATGTTGTGGCCGTTGCCGCTCGATGGCGTCGATGAGTTGATCGAGGTTGGCTGCGTACTGGCTGTCGCGGAGATCGACATACTGCGCTCGCATCATGTCGAAGGGGGCGCAGCTTGACCATTGATCTCCCATTGCCCAGACCGGAATAATCGTTTTGCTGGAATCTTTGGCGATGCTCAACTCCCCATGAACTGGGTTAGATTGAGCAGAATCAGGAGATGCGACAAATATCATGGCAAACGCCCGGCTAATGGCCTCGCGGATGCTCTTCTCCCAGTTTGGAGTACCAGGCTGCAAGCCTTCGACATCTACCCACACCCCAATGCCCCGCGCTTCCAGATCACGCGAGAGGCGCGCGACAAAATCGCTATTGGCGCGCGAATACGAGATGAACACGTGGCGCGGCATCGGTGAACTCAAGTTCGTGTCTCCCTTCGTGTCTCCTTATCGTGAGCGACCTTCTTGACTCTCTTCTAACGCACACAAACCAACGATCCGCCAATCCGTTGCTCTTCGTGCCGGTATCCTGACAGAGAGGCAAGAGAGCGTGCCCTCGCTCATGGTACTACGCCGGGGGTACTATCCCACGTGCCGAGGGGAGATTGAGCACGACGGCATTGCTGTCATCGTCGACCAGGGCCACGGAGATTTCTTGCGCGTCGAAGAGCGTGGGGATGGCAAAAATCGCGGTCGCCGGGTGGTCGTCGTAGCGGGCGGCAAAGCTGATGAAGCTCCAGCAGCCTTCGCGCCAGCGGTCGCTTACAGTCGAGAGCAGTGGGGCAAGCTGTTTGAAAGTGCCAGTCTTGCGCAGGCTTTGCTCCAACGCGTTCCAATCTTCTGGCACCCAGGAGCAGGTGGGATTGAGCCGCAGCCGCGCCGCCCGGATGACCCGTCGCTCCAGCTTAATGCCCGGCCAGCCAAACTCCGGTGAGAGCAGCCAGAGCAGAATGATCTCGCACAGGATGATCAGTACGACCCACGACGCCGTCAGGAGTGCCATCGCCCAATAGACGTGACCCATCCAGCCGATGAGCGTGAGCACGAGCAGCCCAACAGCCCGTATGACAGAGCGCCGCGAGATGCGGGTGGCGCGTCCGCCCATGCACGCGCAGGGCCGTTCGGGGGCAAGTCGCCAGGCCAGCGCCAGATAGCCGAGGAAGCCTAGCGTAAAGACGGTCGCCACGCGCATGCTGAGTCCATGCCAGGGTGATGCCAGGAGCAGGAGCGCCACCCCCAGCTCACCGATGCCTACTGTGAGGTGCGCCGCAAGTGTCAGACCCGGCGTCGGCAGGATCTTGGCCAGCGCCGACTGGGCCGCTGTCCGCCGTGCCTCTGGCCAGAATACCTTCCAGATGCCCGCCCAGGCAAAGACCAGCCCCACAACCAGGGCTTGTGCCGCCGCGATTCGCTCCACCATCATGACTATCTGCCGCCTGCCTTCTCTCGCACCTGTCTTACAGTCTAGCAGGGACATCAACCGGGTGAAAGACCCTGGCCCATGGTGACCCCCAGCATCTCGCACACAGGGGCTGTGTATGCGCATAGGATCGCACGTTTCTGTTAGCTGGCAACCGTTCTCACCCCGATGAAACCCGGTGCGCTCCTAACTCTAGAAGAGTGCGCGGAACGCGCTGTGGAGCATGTTACGCTCGCGCCACGCACAGGAGAGGGAGTGAACAATTTGGCGACGATGAAGGCTATGCCTGGCGGAGAGAATGGCATCGTAGAGCGGGGCTTTGAGAAGAAGCCGCTCTTACGCGGCTGGTTTCATGCGGTGGCGGCGGTTGTCTCGGTGGCGCTGACGGCGGCGCTGTGCTGGCGCAGCCGTGATGATCTCGCCCGCACGATCTCACTGGCGATCTTCGGGCTGAGCATGGTCGAGCTGTATACGGTAAGCGCGCTGTATCACATTGGCCGCTGGAAGCCCTCCGCGCGCAGGGTCTGGCGGGCGCTCGATCACGCCAATATCTTCGTGCTCATCGCGGGCACGTACACCCCGCTCTGCTTCAATGTGCTGCAGGGATGGATTCGCCCGACGCTGCTGACGATTATCTGGCTGCTGGCCGCGTTTGGCATCGCATTGGCGACGGTCACGCTCCATACGCCGCGTTGGTTGACGGCATCCCTGTATGTCGGGATGGGCTGGGTGGCGGTATTCGCGCTCCCGGCGTTCGTACACGCGCTTTCGTGGCCGCCTGTGCTGATGCTGCTGGGCGGTGGCGTCCTCTACACCATTGGCGCGCTGGTCTATGCGCGGCGCTGGCCGAATCCCTTCCCGCGTGTCTTCGGCTTCCATGAGGTCTTCCATCTCTTCGTGATCGGGGGCAGCATTGCCTTCGCGGCGATTATCTGGATATGGGTGGTGCCATTCCCACGGTTGTAGCGCACCTCGCATAACAAACAGCGTGTAGCGGCTCTCGTAGAGATAGTGTATAGTTGTGGCGCTACTAGGGCGTTCCATCTCCTCTCACTGTTCTGCGTCGTTTTCGGCGTTCGTCCTGGATATCTATGTTATGGTCGTGTTCTCCGCATATCCAGGCTCATCATGGAGGTTGCTATGAGCATTGCCGCTCAGCAGGGTTCACCGCAATTCCCACAGGCCAACAACGCCATTACCCCTAGCGACCAGGGCACCATGGACAGTGCGATTGCCGCGCTCCAGGCCCAGAAAGACGCCTGGGTAGCTACGAGTGTGCCGGAACGCATTGCTCTTGTAGACCGGATGATTGCCGATTTCGCCGCGATTGCTCCCCGTTGGGTGGATGCCGGCCTGCGCGCCAAAGAGATCGCGCCAGGCTCTCCGGGAGTCGGCGAGGAATGGTCAACCGGACCATATACGGTCATCAAGCAGTTGCGCCAGCTTCGTAACTCGCTCGACGATATTCGCAAGTACGGCGTTCCGCGTATTCCCGGTCCGGTCAAGACGCGACCAGATGGCCAGGTGACGGCGCAGGTCTTTCCGCAGACAACCTATGATAAGCTGTTCTTTGGCGGCGTGACGGCCGAAATCTGGATGGAGCCAGGCGTCACGCGGGAAGGGTTGCCAGCGACACAGGCGGTCAGCTATAGCAACAAGAATCACCCCGGCAAGGTCGCGCTGGTGCTGGGCGCGGGCAACGTCTCTGGCATTGGACCGCTCGATGCGTTCTATAAGCTCTTCGTCGAAGATCAGGTGGTGCTTTTCAAGGCCAATCCGGTCAACGCCTATCTGGGACCGCTCATTCTCGAAGCGTTTCGCGCGCTCATCGAGCGTGATGTGCTGCGCGTCGTCTATGGGGGAGCAGTTGAGGGCGCATATCTTTGCGCGCATCCCGGCATCGACGAAGTGCATATAACCGGGTCAGACAAGACCTTCGATGCGATTGTCTGGGGGCCGGGCGCGGAAGGCGCGGCGCGGAAAGCGGCTGGGCAGCCGCTGCTGACCAAGCGCATCACGGGCGAGCTGGGTAATGTGAGTCCGGTGATCGTCGTGCCGGGGCCGTGGAGCGCCAGTGATCTTGCCTATCAGGCCGAGCACATCGCGACGATGCTCACCACCAACGCGGGCTTCAACTGCAACGCAACCCGCGTCATCGTGCAGCACGACGGCTGGGCACAACGCGAGGCATTGCTTGCGGGGATCCATCAGGTGCTTGCCAGTGTGCCGCCCCGAGCGGCGTACTATCCTGGGGCGCATGATCGCTATGAAGCCTTTCGACGCGCGCATCCAGAGGCGAGACAGTTTGGCGAGGCCCAAGGCAACGATCTTCCCTGGATGCTGATCGAAAGTGTCCCGCATCACCAGCAGGACGACATCGTCTTCACGACCGAGGCGTTCTGTGGTATCTTCGCCGAAACGTCGCTGCCCGCGTCGAGCGTCCCGGAATATATCGAGCGGGCGGTCGCTTTTGCCAATGAGAACATCTGGGGATCGCTCAATGTGACGCTGCTGGTCCATCCGAAGTCGCTGCGCGATCCCGCTGTGGCGGCGGCGGTCGAGCGGGCGGTCGCGGACCTGCGCTATGGCACGGTGGCGGTCAACTACTGGGCGGCCAGTGGCTTTGTCATCGGCACCACCACCTGGGGCGCGTTCCCCGGCCATTCTCTCCACGATATCCGGTCGGGCACGGGCGTCGTTCATAACATGCTCATGTTCGACCGACCCCAGAAGTCTGTGATGCGCGGACCCTGGCGCGCGACTCCCGTGCCGCCGTGGTTTGTCACGCGGGCGCGAGCCGGGCATGAGGTATTCCGGCGTCTGGCCTATTTCGAAGCGGCTCCTTCGGCATGGAAAGCCCCGGCGATTGCACAGGCAGCGTTGCGCGGCTGAGAGAGCGCGCCAGAGCACTGCAGCCCTTGCTCGATCAGGCGAGGAAACAACACCAGACAGCGGCTACATCTCAATGATAGGACAAATGGTGTAGCCGTTATCCTTGGTGTTTCTCTGCATGGTACGATGGCCTCTGTTCTTATCGATGTGTTTGCGACATCGCCTCAGTTTTTGCCTGATCCAGGAGGCGCATCCCGCATATAGCGGGACGGAATAGTGCGCGTTCAGGTATGCGGTTACTCAGACCGGTAGATGTTACTGCCGTTCTGTGCGTCCGTTCCAATGGTGAGATGAATTGTGCATCGATTCATCGGTCAATCGGAACGGTGTGGCATGGGAGGCCGGAAGGTATGAGCCTGTCAACCCGTTCCGAGCCGAGTGCCTCCGCGCGCATGAACGATGTGGCTGAGCTACAGCCAGCGTTGGCGAGGGAGCACAAGCGCGTGACCAGCGAGGGGTCTTCGGGGCCTGAATGGTCCTTTGAGCGTATTTACGACGAATACAAGACTCCGATTTTCAATTTCATCTATCACCTGGTGGGCAATCGCGAGCTGGCTGACGACTTGACACAGGACACGTTCTACAAGGCGTTCAAGGCAATCTCGCGGATGGATGCCAGCCTGAAGCTTTCAGCCTGGCTCTATCGCATCGCGACCAATACGGCCTACGATGCATTGCGTCGGCGCAGGCTCATCACCTGGACCTCTCTGCCGGAGCTCGATCATGAGCCGGCTGATGTTGACCATGCCGACCCACAGGAAACGATCGGGACGACTGAACTTGTGCGGCAGACTCTGGAGCAGATGCCGAAGCAGTATGGTCTGGCGCTGCAGCTCTATACGCAACACGGCCTGACCTACGCCGAAATCGCCAAGGCCCTTGGCATCGCCGAGAGCGGCGTCAAGATGTTCCTCTCCCGAGCGCGCCACTCCTTCCGCGAGCACTATCGCGCGCTGGAAGCTGGTACCGTGGTAAACCGCACCAAGCCGCGTAAATAGCGCTGCTATCCAGGTCGCGGTACGACGCCACAACAGGGATCTGCCGGGCGCGATGATGCGTCAGATCGGCGAGCTTACGCCCTTATGCAGGCGGGCCACCAGGACACTGATACACGATCTAGATGAAATAGATGCAGCGAAGTGGCTCCGCGGAGCGTAACCGAACCGAGCGTGACCGGGAATCTCCGGCACCTGTTAAGGTGATGTAGCTAATCATGGATAACGATACGATACACATGACCTGTGAGCGGGCAGAGGACGAGTTGAGCGGATACCTCGACGATGTCCTCGATCCGCAGTTGAGGCAAAGCGTTGAGGCGCATCTCGCGACGTGCGAACGCTGCCAGGAAATCCTGGCGGATTTTCGGCGCGGCGACGAGTTGGTACGGGCGCTGCCGTTCATCGAGCCGCCGCCCGATATGCGTGAGCGATTCTTCAACTCCTCGCGATATCTCCACCTGGCCCGCGCGCGCTCCCGCCAGCGCAATTATGTCACTCCCTTGTCGGGTGCGCTGGTGGCAGCGGCAGTGCTGGTGCTGACTCTCGGCGGAGCCCTGCTATTCCGGCAGGGCTTCCTGCCCACACAGCAGGCAAACCACCATGGTAGTACCACGACCATCGGGAATCCTGGGGGCGGAATTGTGCCGCTGCCCGCTGGCACCCGTCTGATCTATGAGCATGGGGACGCGCTCTGGAGTGCGCCGGAAAGCGGTTCGGGCCTACCCCAGCAGTTGACACCCAAGGGGGTTCAGGTCGCCGGGTGGAGCGTCTCTCCGAGCGGGCGCATGGTCATATATATCGATGCCCATACTGGAGCACTACACTCGATTCGCGCCGATGCGCTGAACGATACGGTTGTCGGCACCGTGACGAATGGCAAAGCTCCTGTGGCTGG
>DASUWS010000250.1:0-7087 GCA_036378295.1 Ktedonobacterales bacterium | reverse complement strand
AGCATCTCTTCCAGCGGTATCCGGCCAATCGTCGCTCCAAGGAGGCGGTCAGGTGCGTACCACCACACTCCCGTCGCGATCAGGTGATGATCCCAGGGCGTCGTATACACGACGGCGACGACGAGCAGCGCCAGTAAGAGCGTCAGTGGCAGCCATGCCCGCGCATGCTGGACGCGGCTCTGCTTCCGCAAGCGGTCCCGGAGAAGCAGCGGCGTGAGTCCGGCGATAGGCAGCAGAAGAAACAGGATCAGAAACCACATATACGTCATGATGACGCCTCGACCTCTGACACCAACGTTTCGGGCGCGAGCTCACGTCCCGTGCTCACTATGGATGCCCCCGATTCCAGCCCTCCGATCAGGTTCTCGGCGATGATAGCCGACGACAGCACTCCAGGCAGCCCGGCGCCGGGATGGGTTCCAGCTCCAACGAAATAGAGGTTGTCGAAGTCTTCGGAGCGATTGTGTGGCCGGAACCAGGCGGATTGCGTCAGCGTCGGCTGAAACGAGAAGGCGGCTCCCAGGTAGCTGCTCAGCTCGCCCGCGAAATGGCGCGGGTCAATCGAGTGCTCGGCGATGATACTGCTGGAAAGGTCCGGCAGGTAACGCTCCTCAAGGAATCGTATGATGGTGTCGCGGTAGGGCTTCGCGGCGACCTGCCAGTCAATGCCGGCGCCCAGATGTGGGACTGGCGCGAGCACGTAAAACGCTTCACACCCCTCTGGAGCGACTGAAGGATCGGTCCGGCTCGGCATGTGGAGGTAGAGCGAGAAGTCCTCGGCCAGCACTTGCTTCTTGAAGATGTCATCCAGCAAACCACGGTAGCGCCTGCCAAGCAGGATATTGTGGTGCGCGAGCGGTGTGTCTGTATAGCGCCGCTTCGTGCCAAAGTAGATCACGAACAGCGACATGCCGTACTTCATCCGCTCGAATTTGCGATCTGTATTGTGACGGCGATACGCGGCGGGAATGAGGTTGCGATAGGTAAACGCGACATCCGCATTCGAGATGATGGCGTCGGCGGTGACCACCTCGCCCGTCGCCAGGCGGATGCCCGTCACGCGGCGTTTCTCCGCCAGAATCTCAGCCACTGGGCTGTTGAGGTGTATCCTCCCGCCCAATTCCCTCAGCAGCCTGCTCATGCCTTCGACCAGCGCGCCGGTTCCCCCCAGGGCGTAGTGGATGCCCCATTGCCGTTCCAGGTAATGAATCATGGCGTAGATCGAAGGTGCATCAAAGGGATTGCCGCCGATCAGGAGCGGGTGGAAGGAAAAGCACTGCCGCAGGAAGTCATGCTGGATATAGTGAGAGACGTAGCGGTAGACGCTCTTGTACGATTGCAGTCTGATGAGGTCGGGCGCAACTTTGAGCATGTCGCTCCAATGCAGGAAGGGCTTATCTGCCAGCTCGACGAAACCCTTCTGGAAGATGCTTCTGGTCGTCGCCAGAAACGCCTGGTAGCCGCGCTGGTCCGCCGGATTCCACCGGGCGATCTGGCTGAGGATGAAGGCTTCGTCGCCGTTGTAATCAAATGCGCGCCCATCGGCGTCGAAGATGCGATAGAACGGATCGCACGGCACGAAGCGCACATAGTCTTCACGCCGCTTTCCCGCCACGGCCCAGAGATCATCGAACATGAAGGGCGCGGTGATGACCGTCGGCCCCCCATCAAAATGAAATCCATTGATGTCGTAGACGTATGCGCGCCCGCCAGGCTTGTCGCGCTTCTCGAAGAGGTCAACGTCATGCCCTCGCGCGGCCAGGCGAATGGCGGCGCTCAATCCTCCAAAGCCGCTCCCGATAACCGCTATTCTCGCCATGTGTTTGCCCTCTGTGAACCCTCTACTGGCCCTCACGCAGGTCGAGCCGCTGATCTGCCCGTGGCTTGTTGCTCCCCTGCGATCTGGCCGGTAAGCGCGTCGTCCACCACAATGTCGAGAGCCGTCGCAGCTTGCCCCATGCTCCGATGTGCGCTCTCCGATGAAACACCTCATAATCGTGCGCCTCGATGTCATCGAGAATGGCACGGTAGAGGCGCGACGCCGCCGCAATCGCAAAGCGGCTGTCCGGGGCCAGGAGCGCGATACCCGGTTCCGCTTCATCATAAAGGGCGCGGGTACGGGCGATTTGATAGCGCATGAACGCGCGCCAGCGGTCATCCACGCGGCCACAGGCGATATCCGCCTCGCTCACCCCAAACCGCGCCAGCTCATCCAGCGGCAGATAGAGCCTGCCAGATTGCCAATCAGGGCCAATATCGCGCAGGATATTCGTCAACTGGAGCGCGATGCCCAGTTTCACGGCATATCTGAGCGCCGCGTCACTCTCGAAATCGACGATATGCATGACCATCAGCCCAACCGTCGAGGCGACTCCGTAACAGTATTCGGCCAGCTCGCCAAATGTGGCATAGCGCTGCTGGCGCAGGTCCCGGGCAATGCCCTCGACCAATTGTGTCTCGTAGCCGTGGGGAATCCGGTAACGGGCCTTCGTGTCGGCCCAGGCCAGCAGTACGGGGTCATAGGCATTGGGATATCCCCCCAGGCGCGCATGCCAACTCTCCAGCAGGCTCTGTGCCTGCCCGGGGTGTGGCGCGAGATCGATCAGGTCATCCGTCGCGCGGCAGAAGGCATAGAGCGCGCGAACGGCGCGTCGCTTCGATTCCGGCAAGAGGCTGGAAGCGAGGAAGAAGGTGCGGCTGTTTGACCATATGAGGCGGGCGCAATACTGATAGGCTGCGCGATAGATACTTTGCTCCGCTGTGGCGCGATGGTCTGACGCTGGGGTGTTGAACGCCTCATACGCCCGGGCCAGTACGGCATATTCCCACGTCTCGATGTGCGCACCCATACCTATGCTCCACCAGTGCTTCAGGAGGATCGCGCCTCACCGCCAGCAATGCGATGACCACTTGGCGAGCCCCAGATGTTCCAGAGGTCATAGTACGCCAATGGAGAATGTTTTGTCCAGATATTTGTCAAAATACATGGACAAAGTATGCCAGGCTCGTGTACACTGTTGTGTAGCCCCGCGAGTACAGCGGACAAGATAGAGGCGCATGACATGAGCAATCCACATTCGACGGACTTGCCGCGGGAACGCCCACTGTTTGGCATAGGCGCCGTCGCGCAGATCACTGGTATCCCAGAGGGGACCCTGCGCGTTTGGGAGCGGCGCTACCACTTCCCCCAGACCGCTCGAACACGCGGTAGGCATCGCCTGTATTCGCAAGATATGGTCCTACAATTGTTGTGGGTGAAGATGCGCCTGGATCAGGGAATGCGGGCGGGGCAGGCAATTCATGCCTGCCAGCAGACCGAGCGTGCCACAGCCGTCGCCACGGCACTCCATCAGCCGCTTCCACCTTCTGAGATGCCAGACCCGCAGTTGGTGGATACACGCGCCATGCTGCTCGATGCGCTGCTGGCCTATGAGGGTGACCGCGCCACCGCAATCCTCGACGAAGCGATTGCGCGCCATGCCCTTGCCGCTGTGGTGCTCGATGTCGTCGGACCAGTGATGGCAGCCATCGGGGAGTCCTGGTGTCATGGCAACCTGGAAGTAGCCACGGAACACTTTGCCACCAATGTCCTGCGTCAACAGCTGCTGAACTGGATGCAGGCAAGTCCTGCTCCGTATGACGTGAGGCCGGTTGTCCTCGCATGCGCGCCTGAGGAATTACACGAAGGCAGCCTGTTGATGCTTTCCGTCCTGTTGCGCCTGGCGCGTTGGCCAGTGGTCTATCTCGGGCAGGCGCTCCCGCTCATGGACCTCGGAGCCCTTGTGGATCGCATCCATCCGTCGCTTATTGTCTTTGTGGCTATGAGTGAAGCATCAGCGCTGGCGCTCGCAGAGTGGCCACGCTGGCTGGAAGCGCGAGGTGAAGCGCAAGACGCGCAACCGCCGATCACGCTGCCGATCATCGGGTATGGCGGGCGCGCATTCATCGAGAAGCCCGACCTGGCCCGCCACGTCCCAGGGACATTGCTTGGCGCGACCATTGCTGAGGGCTACCAGCGAATCCACCGGGTATTGCTCAATCTCACTGCGCTTCGGCAGGAGAACGGCGAGAGAACGGCAGGATCAGGATAACGGCGGGACGGGGGCCTATCGATGTTCATCCCCTGGCTGATGCTTTGCTACCTTTCCGGGGCTATTCCCTGGTCCGTCTGGCTGGGCAAGCTCTTCTTCCACATTGACCCACGCCAGCAGCGTGATCACAACCCTGGCGCGGCGAATGCTTTTCGCGCGGCTGGCTGGCGTCTCGGGATCGCCGTGCTGGCGCTCGATTTCACGAAAGCATGGGTTCCTGTTACCATAGCCCACTGGATACTCGCATTCCCTGACCAGCAGCTTTTCTGGATCGCCCTCATGCCCACCATCGGGCATGCCTTCTCGATATTCTTGCGCTTCCGGGGTGGCCGGGGCATCGTGGTGATGTTTGGCGTCTGGGCGGGTCTGACGCTGTACCAGATACCCCTTGTGATGGGTCTGACCGCAACGGCATCGCTCTTCGTGTTCAAGAGAGACGAATACCGCTCACTCGCCATTCCGCTTGTGCTCATCGCGTATCTCCTCCTCACCCGGAGTCCGGGCTGGATGATTGCGCTCGCGCTGGCCCAGTTGCTGGTGCTCGCGGCCAAGTTAGGGACGTTCCTCGCCCGGCAATACGGGCACGACAGGATGGGAGCGAGCCTCTGATGCCGTTCGTACATCGTTCGCCGCGGCGGGTGCGTGATTGCCTTGCGCTCCTGTCCCATCTCACAGCGATTGGACTGTTATCGTTCCTGAGCGCGCGCCTGGCATCCAATCTGCGCTTTCTGCGCTCGGTTCGCTACGTTGCAGGCCCACCGATCCGGGAATGGCCGCGTGTCAGCGTGCTGGTTCCAGCGCGCAATGAGGTGAAGACCATCTCCCAATGCGTCACATCATTGCTGCACCAGCACTATCCAGACATGGAGCTTCTCGTCCTCGATGATGGGTCCAGTGATGGAACAGGTCAGGTGCTCGACGCCCTGACACACGAGTATCCACGCCTGACAGTCATTCACGCCGACGGCGCATTGCCCGCTGGCTGGAACGGGAAGAGCTACGCCTGCCACCGGCTTGCCGCGCTGGCGACTGGAGATTGGCTGCTCTTCACTGACGCGGACACGATTCATTCGCCAGAGAGTCTCCGACGCGGAGTTGCTCAGGCCATCAGCCTGGATGTGGCGCTGTTGAGCGCTTTTCCGTATCAACGCACGCTGACATGGAGCGAGCGCATCATCGTATCATTCATCATGGACTTCCTTCCGCTGATTACCCTCGATCTCAGGGCCGTATGGCGCGGCAGCAGCAGACGAATACTGGCAAATGGCCAGTACCTGCTGGTGCACGCCAGGAGTTACCGCGCAGCGGGCGGGCATGGCGCCATCGCGAGCGCGCTCATCGATGACTTCGCGCTGGCGCGGCGGTTCCGAGCGGCGGGATACCGCATCGCACTGGTGGACGGCACATCTCTGCTCGAATGCCGCATGTATCGCGCGTTCCGTGAGGTCTGGGAAGGCTACTCGAAGAATCTCCTGGGCGCCCTGTCCTTGTCCGGTACCAGAACGTCGCGGGCCGCGTCGCCGTTGCGTGGCAGGCTCGCCATGCTCGCCGGGGCGTCGTTGTTCGCCTGGTGCTACGCAAGTCTGTTCGTCGTTCCGTTCTACGCGCTGCTGTGCGACAGGCTCAAGAGGCTCAAGCTGCTGGCTGGCATCGAAATTGGCTGGATGCTTCTCATGCGCGCGCTGGTGGGCTGGCGTATCAGACGTTCTCCCGCGGAAATGCTGACGACGCCGCTCGCGGCATGGGGCGTCATGGCGTTGAGTATGGGAGCGCTCTATCGCCGCTGGCGCAAGCGCCCCGTTGTGTGGAAGGGGCGAATCTACGCGAGGTAGCCAGGGCACGCTGTCATCATCTGATTGCCCCGCTAGCTTTCCAACCGGGCAGCAGCCTGATCCACGGCATCGAGCAGCGCCTCGATATCGAAGGGTTTAGCGATCACAGGCACTTTCAGCCGCGACAGGAGCGCGGCGAATTCCAGCGGAAATGTCCGCTCGTTGGCCGTCATCACGATATAGGCGTGACGCGTCGCTAAATTGTCGTCCGCTGCGACGGCGTGCATCACCTGCACGCCGTCCACTCCCGGCATACGTAGGTCCAGGAGTACCACGAGCCTTTCTCTACTCCGGCGCAAGCGTTCCAGGGCTGGCTTGCCGTCTGACGCCTCATGTACCGTGTAGCCTGCGTCGCGTAAGAGAAATGCCAGTGTTGCGCGAATCTCGTTATCATCTTCGACAATCAGAACCTGCTGCGATGTGGCAGGCATGCTCCCCTGACTTCCTATCCAGCGCTCGCCGGATTCCCGCACATGCTCGGCACCTCCGCCTGCTCGATGCGCGCGCCATACAGCGCCCCTATTGCCTCCGCGGCTAACGCTGTCGGCGCGATAGTGGCATCAAGTCTCCTGGTATAGTCACAATGGAAACGACCACATCACAATGCGGCCACGTTATCACCCGCGCCGATTGTAGAAGGATGGTTCCTGGCAATCAAGCTCAACAAGACGAATGTCCCCTGTCCTCTCAGGTACCATAGTAGGGGAACCAATAGTCTCTTATTCCTATTTCCATCATCGCTGTGCTATCCAGGTACAAAGAAACAACCAGGTGATGTACGATGCCCTTGCTGGGCGGCATGGGCAGTCCATGCCACTGCTATAGGATCGGGACGAGGCGAACCAGTGGAATGGGACGGCTGGTGGATCTCAGATACCGCGCATAACCTGGTGAGGTACGCAAGATACGCGCCCAGAAGGCCGCCGCTTCATCTCGCGACAACTCCTGAGCATGGACCCGCGCGATGCGATCCATTACCTGCACGCGTGCGGTCGGGGTGGCCTTGAGATTGTAGAACCAGTCGGGATGCGACGGGCGACCACTGTTGGCTGCCACGACGACCAGATCAGCGCCATCCCGAAAGCCCTGCAGCATGACGGTATGTTCTCGCCCTGACTTGCGTCCCCGCGTCGTGAGCAGCAGAACTTCCCCCGGCGCACCAGC
>DASUWS010000249.1:0-17633 GCA_036378295.1 Ktedonobacterales bacterium | reverse complement strand
AGCGTCCGCTGGGTGGCGACGCTCGACCAGGATCGTTGCCAGCCACGCGCCATGACTCCCGCCGAGGCGGTGGGCGTCTTCGACCGGATGTGGTCGGGCACCGACATGTTGGCCAAAGGCGAATACGGGCTGGCGTAGCCTCGCCGCCAAGGACAACTCGCTCTACGGCACATTGGCGTGTAGTGGCTGATCTCCAATGTGCGGCGATGCTCGGTCGGACCATACCCCCGGCCGGCCCTCTCCCCCAGCCCCTCCCCTCAAAGGGAGGGGAGCCAGAACGCGCAATACCTCATTGGCTGCCCACGTAGTCTTACTCGCCAGCGCTCTCACCGCCCGATGTGCGGCGGAGCAGCGCCTCGTTGAGCGAGCCAGTGCGATACCCTTGCAGGTCGAGTGTGACGTATGGATAGCCCGCCTCGCGCACGGCGGCAATCACCCGCGCCCGCATATCGCCATCGAGCAAGCGAGGAAAATCAGTGGGGTCAAGCTCGATACGCGCGATGGTCTCGTGGTGGCGCACCCGCACTCGCCGGAATCCAAGCGCCCGCAGCGCCCGCTCCGCCCGCCCGATCTGGCGCAGCGCCTCCACGGTGACGGGGGTGCCATAGGGGATGCGCGATGAGTAGCAGGCCTCGGCGGGCTTCTCCCAGACAGGGACATCGAGGTAGTGCGCGAGCGCGCGGATATCCGCCTTGCTCAACCCGGCCTCATCCAGCGGCGCACGGACTCCGTGCTCGCGGGCCGCACGCTGCCCCGGACGCCAATCGCCGTGATCGTCGCGATTCATCCCATACACGATGTGGGCCAGTCCAAGGCGCCTGGCTAGCGGCTCCAGATGGTCAAATAACTCCGCCTTGCAGAAGTAGCAGCGATCAGCGTTGTTCGCGGTATAGCGGGGATCATCCATCTCGTGCGTCTCTACGACCTCCACCCGCGCGCCCATCCGCTCGGCCACGGCAACCGCTTCCGTCGTCTCGCCAGCATCGTACGCGGGCGAAGCGGCAAGCGCCCCAACGGCACGCTCGCCCAGCGTCTCCGTTGCCACTTTGAGCAGCAGCGCGCTATCCACGCCACCCGAGTACGCCACCAACACCGTCCCCATATCGCGCAATATGGCGCTCAACGCGTCATACTTTTCACGCAATGCGGGATTGAGTCGCCGGGCTGATGCTGTTGTCGCCGTCTCGTCTGGTGTCACGTGGGCCATCCTCTAGTGGAGCAAATTTGGCAGGAGTCTCCCTGTTGAGATTGTAGGGAGCGGGAAACGGCGACGTCAACCGATACCAAGCGGCAGTCCCACCGGGCCTAGAAGACGGCGTCAATCGGTCCCAGCCCCCGCAGCAGAATCGCGTTGATAGCGAGGCCAAGCAGCAACCAGAAGGCAAAGAAGGCGTAGGCGCGGAGTTCCTGCGCGACCACCTGCTCGCGCCCAAACCCTGGCGCAGAGAGCAGCGCACCACTCACTGGCACGACAAAGGCCGGCAGCGCGAAGAACGCCAGCAATGCGCCATGCGGCGCGCCCTTTGGCAGGGCAGCCAGAGCCAGGAGCGCCAACGCGCCAAGGAGACAGAGCAGATAGATCGCCCGGACGACGCCCTCACCCAGGCTCAAGACGAGCGTTCTGCGGGCCAACAACGCGTCTTCGTGGGCATCGCGCAACTGCACGCCCAGAGCCGGGAGCATCGCCAGCAAGCCTAGCATGCCCGCGAAGAGCATGTCGCGACTGGTGGGCATTTGGCCCTGGGCTAGCATCATCCCGGTGATAATCCCTGGCCCAAGTGCCAGTCCGATAATGAAATCGGCCACCAGGAACCGCTTGAGCGCGAAGGACGTTGCTGAAAAGAAGAAAGCAATTGCCAGGCCGACAATCCCCAGTGTCACGACGGGCCAGCCCCCGGTGACGAAAAGTGGGATGCCCGCGAGAGCGCCCACGATCAGCAGCAGGATACCCAGTCGCATCACGTTCAACGGGCGTATCTGCGAGCGAGCCAGGATCGCGCGCGCCGTCAGCCGGTCGTTTCGGCTGGACTCCGGCAGGTGCTTGCGGCGGACATATTCCAGGTAGACATCAAGCAGACTCGCCCCCGCCTGCACCAGGAGCAGGCTCACGAGGCCAGAGAGCGCCGGAAGCGCCTGAATGCTCCACCCGCGAAGCCAGAGGAGCAGCAGGGCGGTCAGAGCGGGCACGAGCGCGAGCAACAGCGCCGATGGGCGTATCAAGCGTACCCAGATGCCGACCGGGATATGTGATGCCGCGGGTGATGGGACACCATCGCCCATGCTGGACGGCGCGACAGGTCTGACGCTCTCCGCGCCGCCGATAGCCCCCGAGTGGGCGAGCGGCCGGGGCCGTGTTCCCTCATCCATCGTCAACCTCCCACCTGTACCCACGCCAGGAGGCGAGGGAGCATCCAGACCACCAACCTGTCACAACCTGTCACAACCTGTCACAACCTCATCTGCCAAGTGCTCGCGTGCCTGCCGGAGCTCACCGATACGTGGACGTACCTGTACCACAAACATCGGATGTCTGCAATCGTACGTGCAACGCGCCAGAGAACGCTATCGCTCCTGGAACAGTCGAGGAAATCGAGTCATGTATATGGCGATCGCGTGCTTCTGATACGGCCATGACCCATGAGGAGACGCGCAATAGCTGGACTGGGCAATGCTAGTCTGCCGGAATGCCACTGGCATAACGACTCTGGCAACAGGCATCAGCCGCGCAGGCTCTCATGGACGCGATTCATGGCGTCGTTGAGACGTTCCTGGCTGACAGCCAGGGTCAGATCACCGCGCGTCTTTTCCAAAATGCCCCGGACCGCGTCCGTCGTTCGCCGCAGGTTGCCCGTAATAGCATCGGGATAGTCGAGCGTGATGAGCTGGCTGAAGATTTCATCCATGTCGGCCAGCAGCTCCTCGCAGCCCGCGAGCCGGCCCTGGCGCATGCGGTCGAGGATGTAACGGCGCAGTTCACCGACCGCTTCACCCAGGCCATTGAGGTAGGGCGCCCATTCGATGCCAAGCATCTCGGGTGTGGGCGGCGGCTGGCGTTGCATCAGGGCGCTGGTAAGGGCGGCTTCGGCATATTCCTTCTGGGCGTCGGCCACAAAGCCCGCGTAAAAGATATCCTGGTGCTCGCGTAGATCGAGTGCCATATCGCGCAACAGCCCGCCAGCTTCGGTGAGCAGTCTGGCTGACTGTTCGAACTCGCCCCGATGGGCGGCGCGAATGGCATTGGCGCACAGCCGAATCGCGGCGCGCGACTTCGGCAGGGCACGCTCGCGGGCGGCAAACTTCGTGGCAAGGTACTCTTGCGCTGCGCGACCAATTGTCTGGAGATCAGACACGGCTCTCGTCCTCTTTCTGCGGGCTCCTCCGCTGGGCTACCTCACCTCGTGTGATACCCTTCAGTGTATACATCGCCACGCCCGCTGTCAAACAACCGGAGCGCCCTGCCGCCGCAGATACTCCGCGTGAGCGTGATCGGTCGCGGCGGGCTGCGTGTTGCCCAGACGCTCATGCACCTTGGCACGGGCGTCGAAGCATTCCGACGCCTCCGGCTCGCGCAGAATAGCCCGGTCCAGCGCGACCAGCGCCTCCCGATAGCGCGCCATTGCCGCCAGCGAGACGCCAACAGTCAACGGCCCACGATAATCGCTGGGAACCCGCAGCTCCATCAACTCGCCCAGGTGCAGCGCCTCACCAGCGTTGCCACCCCGCAAATAGAGGGTCGCCTTTGCTGCCAGCGCTTCGCAGTTATCGGGATTGGCCGCCAGCACACGGTCAAGCATTTCCAGCGCGCCAGCAGTATCACGCGCCTCGATCCGCCGGGCCGCGTCGCCCATCGCCAACCGCGCGAGCAGCCGCCCCGCCCCAACCGGTTGTGGCTCACCAGCGAATGCGGCGTCGCACAGGCGCAGCCGCCCGTATGGCGCCTGATGATCCACGTCGGGCAGTGCCCCCACGGCGATAAGACGCCCCTGCCCCTCGAAATCGATCTCTTGCCCTGCCACCAGCACACCCTCATGAGCCAGCAGACTGGCCACCTCTCGCAGGAGGGCGGTGCCTTCTTCCTCCAGCGAATGCGGCACCGCCGCCAGATCCAGTTCCGGCTGTCCGTACTTCTGCATGCCATGCGTATGGAGCCAGTGCGATTCCGCATCCCACAGCTCGCGGTGCATCGCGATGTGCGCCAGAGGATCGTTTGGGCGAAACTGAGAGATTTCCGCGCGCCCAAAGCTCCGCTGCGCCGCCGGATCGATGGCCGCGCCCTGTGTCAGATCGAGCAAGACGCGCAGCACCTGTGTCGCCCAGTCGAGTCCCGTAATGGCCCGCTCGCGCTGCGTAAAGATGCGCACGTCCAGGGAAATCGTGCCTTCGCGCAGCGTCTGCGCGTCTTCAGCGACGAGCCCACGACTGAGCACGTTAAACGCCGATTCGCCCATACCACTCGTCACAGAGGAGCTATGGCGCGAGACGTTGATGCGCGCTCGCGCGGGGACTCCCGGCGGCTCGATGTGATACGTACCCAGCCGCTGGCGCCCCCCGCCCGCCTCTTCATTCCGCGGCACATATTCAGCGGTTCCCAGCCCGGCCGCAGCCAGCGCGCGCACCGTCGAGGCCTCGACGGGCGGCTCACCGTAGCGAGAAACCGTCAGGAAATCAATTCGCAACTCCTGGGACATGGCTATACACTCCAGCCGAACTGTCACGTACCCCGTATCTGCTCCCGCCTGCCCATTGTAGCACGCGCTGCCGTCTCTGTTTGGTCGGATTCGCCTGGTATCGCGCTTTCTCGTCGCCCGCTTCATCTCTCCAGGTGCACAGCGAGACATGCCTCTTCCACGAAGTACCAGAGCGTACTTCCGCAAGTAGCCAGAGAAACCCGTCAGGCGTCTATATAATAGGCAGCCTCCGAACATCCAGGTTCGCGTGACCCACGAAGGAGTGTTCCATACACGCGACTGGTGGCCCAATTGGGATAGGCGCATTGGGCGGTTGCATAGAAGTACCATGCAGGCGCTAAGAGCGCGGCCCGCTTCGTCATTGGACAACAGAGCATGCTGACTGTTTGAATCGTCGGCGCTCAACTCTCGTGGGAGTTTGGTGGGCGGTGAGTTGGAAGGAGAGGCGATGAGCGTATGACTAAGTTGCCCACAGGTCTTCATATTACATACCAGCTGCAGTATCGCAAATGTGGCAAGCCAACCTGCGGCACGTGCAAGCGCGGCCCAGGACATGGACCCTACTGGTACGCCTACTGGCGCGAAGGCAACAAGCTGCGCTCCGGCTATATCGGCAAGACGCAGCCAACGGGCATCTCACAGGCGACGGTGGCGCGGGCCGAGGCACGCCTGATGCTCGCACGCGTCGGCGCATAGGCCCTGAGAGAATCTTTCCGCCAGCACGACACACAGCAGGATACTTTCGTGATTCGTGGCCCATTGGGGAAAACGTTGGTGCGGGCCATCTGCCCCACCTGGGAAGACGACCCGCACCTTGACGCATCCTTGGATGTCGCTACTGGATACTTCTGAGACGCGCTACAGACCATTCCCTACGTCATCAATTGCCATCAGTCGCGCAATGAAAACTCGTCTAGCAACCCCTGATCGACCAGCCACTTGGTGAACTGCAACCGCTTGAGGGTCACTTCGTTGATGCGAACCGAAAGATCTATCAGACGGGTTGCCTCGTCCGGAGTGAAGCCACGGGCTTCCAACTCGCGCATATCGGCATCCCGCGACGATGATCGTGTCTTCTCTGGCTCAGCATTCACCTGCGATTCAGACAGGTCTTCCTGCTTGGACCGCCGCTGGCGGCGCGATGCCGCTGGCGTGGTCATCTCGCGGTCCGCACCATTACCGCCAGGTGCCTCATCGGCAGAGGCCTCCTCGTGCGAACCTTCAACTCGCTCCGGCTCATTCTTCGGCCGCGAGCGCACCTCTTTGTCTTCTCCATCGTTCAAAAACTGGTGTGTCATATGATACCTCCGGGCGGATTCGCGTTCCGCGCACTGTTCTCGCTTCGGCGCGTGGACGGC
This sequence comes from Ktedonobacterales bacterium, assembly GCA_036378295.1. Classification (GTDB taxonomy): domain Bacteria; phylum Chloroflexota; class Ktedonobacteria; order Ktedonobacterales; family JADMIN01; genus DAHUXT01. Next base: position 11,587 of record DASUWS010000249.1, on the reverse strand, counting down.
TACGCTGCCACCCTTCACTATCTACTACGTCAAAAGACGCGATATGTTTTGCACGATGTGACCGATTTGTGATTTCTTGGTCGAACTACTATCGCGCCACAAGCAGACTTCGAGCCATCCGTAACCAGTCGGTTCCTCCGCATTTGCCGCATGACCGGCGCTATGCTATCATCCTCCTGAGTGTGCCATCCCTGAATCTGAGCGGTACGCTGCCTGAAGGAAGCAAACGTGGAACCTGCGATTCTGCTCTATTCCAAACCTGGATGCCACCTGTGCGATGACGCACGAGCGCATCTGGAAGACCTCGCCGCCGATCACCATCTGATGTTCGACGAGATTGATATCCGTCGCGACCCAGAGATCTTCGAGCGCTATCGGTACCGTATTCCAGTGATCACCGTGAACGGCGTTGAACGGCTCGAAGGCCGCATCGAGGCCAACGATATCCGCGCCTTGCTTGAAGACCTTCGGGAACACCACCCCTGAGGCCCCCTTCATGTATAACCATAGGACGTAGCAGCACCGTTACGTCATGTTACACATGATCTTATTCTCCGGGCGTGTCTATGAACTGGACATAGGCCGGATTACCCACTCAAACGAACAAGTAGAGGAGAAGCAACATGAGCAAGACCCGGGAGGAGATGATCGAGCGGCTGCGCCAGTGGTCAGCACGGGCATTGCATGAGGCACAGTACGCCGATACCCAGGAGGATGCGCTGCAATGGCAGGGACAGGCTGCCGTGCTCAGTGGCGTTGCCAATTTTCTCCAGGACCAGGCAGATACCGATGATTTTACCATCTGGCGTCAGGTAGTAGCTGATCGCGCCCAGAGCATGGCAGAATGGATGGCGCGCCAGGGCGGAGTTGACGCCGCGCTGTATGCCGGACAGGTGTCCGGATTCGACACCGCGCTCACCGTCCTCAAAGATCCCGAGGCCCGCAGCTGGCCGAGGTTCGAGCCGCACGCCAACTAAACAAGGGAATTTGGCCATGTACATCGTCGTCGCGCCGCAATCGCTCAAAGGCAGCCTGGATGCTCCGGGCGTCGGGGAGGCCATCGCGACGGGAATTCGCCGGGTCTGGCCGGAGGCCGATATTCGCGTGATTCCAGTGGCCGACGGCGGTGAAGGTACGGTGCGCGCATTGGTGGCGGCCACGGATGGCACGCTGCGGCGCGCAGTGGTGAGCGGACCCCTGGGCGAACCCGTCGAGGCAGAGTACGGTATCCTCGGCGGCAAGAACGCCCGCACCGCCGTAATCGAGATGGCGGCCGCATCTGGCCTGCCACTCGTTCCTCCAGATAAGCGCGATCCCCGCATCACGACCACGCGTGGCACAGGCGAGTTAATGCGCGCGGCGCTCGATGCGGGCGCGGAGCGGCTGCTCATCGGCATCGGCGGCAGCGCTACCAACGATGGCGGCGCGGGAATGGCACAGGCACTCGGCGCTCGGCTGCTGGATGCGCAGGGTGCGGATTTGCCCGCTGGCGGAGCGGCGCTGGCGCGGCTGGCGCGCATTGACATCTCTGGACTTGATCCCCGGCTGCAACATGTGACGGTCCAGGTGGCGAGCGACGTGAGCAATCCGCTCTGTGGGCCAGAAGGCGCATCGGCGGTCTATGGGCCTCAGAAGGGCGCGACACTAGCGATGGTGGCCGAATTGGATGCTGCGCTGGCGCATTATGGCGAAGTGCTACGCCACGACCTCGGCGCGGATGTCGCGCGGGTGCCAGGAGCAGGCGCAGCGGGCGGACTGGGCGCTGGGCTGCTGGTCTTCGCTCGGGCACAGATGGTGCCAGGCGCTGAGCTTGTGTTGGCGATGCTGGACTTCGACGACGCGCTCAAGGGTGCCAGCCTGGTCTTTACCGCCGAGGGCAGACTGGACAATCAAACGGCATACGGCAAGTCGGTTGGCGCGGTGGCGGCGGCTGCCCGGAAGGCTGGCGCGCACGCCGTGGCGCTGGCGGGAAGTGTCGCAACGGATGACGTGGCGCTCGGCTCGCTCGGCGTAGATGTGGCGCTCGCTATCTGCAATGGGCCGATGTCGCTCGAAGCGAGCATGGCCCAGGCACGGCAACTCCTGGCCGATACGGCAGCCCGCGCCGCCCGGCTGATCGCGCTGGGCATGGGGATGCGCCAGTAGCAAGATAGCGCGGCTAAGGAACCTCACTTGCCGCGCCGTGCCTGGCCACAAAGTCGGCCCTTCTGCCTGCTACCGCTCCGGGCCTGCAACGGCGCTTCTCGCCCAATGGTTCACGCAGCTGCCTCACGCGGACTTCCAGACGATGCCCACGGAACTCGAAGGCACAACCGGGGTCACTGAAACCCGCGCAGGCGGGTTTTGTGGCCGAGCGCAGCGAGGCCCTCCAGGCGCGGTATTAACCGCCAGCCGTCTGCCCTCCTCACCTCACTCACCGGGCCAGAACAAGCAGACGGTAGCCGCCGAGCATGCGAACCGCCCAGTCGTGGTTGACGGCAAAAGCAGCCTTCCGCGGCCACTTCAGCAGCCTTCGGCCCAGCCGATGCGTTGGACTGTCCAGCGCATCGGCTGTATAGACGGCGTCGAGTATCCTGTAGCCGGTATCCTCCAGTGCGCGAATTGCCGTCTCCCGTGTGAAATAGTGCAGATGGGCGAACGCTTCGCGCGTATGGAGCAGCCCGTGAGGACGGAGGACGGACTGTACCGAGAGATCGAGCGGGAAGAAGAAGACTTTGTATGTCCCTCTGGCTTTGAGGCTGCGCAGAAATGAATAGTAATCCTCCAGGTGCTCCACCACATCCAGCACCAGCAGCAGATCGTACGTGCGGGTATCATCCGTGCGGAAATCACCAAGGTGGAAGTGGAGGCGGTCATTCTCGCGAGCACGCGCCCGATCAATTGCCTGGGGCGAGATATCGTAGCCGGTAAGCTCACATGTCTCGGGCAGCCCTCTCTGTAACTGCCGCAGGACCTCGCCAACCCCACAGCCAACCTCACAGATGGTCTGGGGCGCCAGATGATGGCTTCGCAAGAGACGCAGAATCTCCCGCGCCTTTCCCACCGACTCTTCGACATGCCACGAGGGCACCATATCATTGTAAGCGCCGGAAACGTAGATATCTTCGAGCGACATCGTTCTCTCCCGAATCCTTATGGCTGCGCGCCAACACGTCCATACGGCACGCTGGTCTACCCGCAAAAAGCAGGCCGATAGGCTGGATCAAACACTCGAAGGCGCAAACGCACAGGCTGATGAGATGGTCTGTGCACACCTTGACACAACCACAACACCAGGAATACCAGGAATCACGCGATACACTGTTGGGGGATTTGCCCACCTCGTCCGCCACACCACCGGGGAATCGCCACTACCCACCTATGGAGAAATACTGGCGGTGGGTACACGCACTATAGCACACAAACACACAGCCACACACATGACCGCCAGGCCATTCGTGCGCCGAGCCAGCACCCATTGCGACGCTTCGCTAGCGTGGCTTCTCCGCCACTTGCAGTCCGCCTCCAGGACCAGTGAAGAGCTTGATGGGCCGGCGCGGACGCAGGCCAGCCGCGCGCTGCCAGCCAGCCATCTCAGCGAACGACCATGTGCCGCCCGCGCTCGTCAGCGCAAAGTAGAGATCGGTGAGCGCGCCGATCTGCCCAGCCGCCTTCGGCGTCTCCGGACGCACCACTTCACCGATCACCAACCGCCCGCCGGGACGGAGCGCGCGGGCGCAGCGACGGACCAGATCGCGGTTTTGCGGCTCCGTAAAGTGGTGAACGAGATTGGCCACCAGAATGAGGTCATACTCCTCGCGTCCCAGGTCGGCGGTGAGCGCGTTGTCAGCACGGTGGATCACCCGGTCGCCCATGCCCTCGTGCGCGAGCAGTGGAGCGGCGGCAACCACCGCTTCGGGTAAATCGAGCACCGTTGCCCGCAAGTCTGGATAACGACGACAGAGCGCGACGGAGTAGTAGCCGTGCGAGCCGCCAATATCGAGCATTGCGCGGGCATGGCGTGGCATCGGCAGGCGCAACGCCACCTCGGGAGTCGCCAGCCGAGCGCCAGAGCGCATCCCGCGCTGGTAGATTTCCCAGGTCTCGGGCGTCATGTGCTTGTGAATCTCGATGGGCGTTCCTGTTCTGACGAACGACTCCATCTGCACGATGAACTGTTCATCTACGAACTGCAACAAAATCGCGTCATAGAGAGAGCGCGGGCTAGCTTTGAGCAGCCAGCGGCGGGCAACTGGGGCAAGCGCATAGCGTCCCTCGCGCCACCGCACATAGCCCACGCCCACCAACGCATCCAGCAGTTTTTGGGTGGCGGCGGGCGCGGTTCCACACTGGTTGGCGACATCCTCTGCCCGCAGCGGTTGGCCCGCCAGCGCCTCGAAGACGCCGAGCCGGGTCGAGACCATCACGGTACGGGCCAGCAGCAGCGCGATGATGCTATCGAGCAGCGGCGTAGGGACGAGTCCCAATGCGAATGCGATACGTTCCACCACCCCGTGTGGTATGGCGCCCAGCCGCATAGCTTGTCATCCTTTGACCGGAGCGACGGACGGACAGCGGTTATTACTGCGAGCGTATGCCGCAGCCTGAAGGCCACGGCTAATTCTGCGCGCAGGATCATCCCGAACAGAAAGCCCATATGCGCATCTATGGATGAGGACTAGCCGCAGGGCTTTAGCCTGCGGCCCGTATCCCTCACGCGTCATACGCAAGGTATCCGTCGCTGATGCACTATCCCTGATTCTGGGTGGCGGCCTGTGCCTGTTCTTTGAGCTCCCGGCGCAGAATCTTGCCCGATGCCGTCTTTGGAATCCCCTCCACGAAGTCTAACCGGCGAATCGCCTTGTAGTTGGCCACACGCTCATTGGTGAACGCTAGGAGATCCGCATCGGAGATCGAAGCGCCCTCGCGCAGCGCCACAAACGCCCACGGAATCTCGCCCGCTTCGGGGTCCGGCCAGCCAATCACCGCCGCTTCGCGCACTGCGGGGTGTTCCAGCAGCACCGCCTCAAGCTCAGCCGGAGCGATGCCAAAGCCCTTGAACTTGATCATCTCCTTGGCGCGATCCACGATATAGACGTAGCCCTGCTCGTCGATGTAGCCGACATCGCCTGTGTAGTACCAGCCATTGCGGAGCACGCGCGCCGTCTCAGATTCTGCCTTCCAGTAGCCGCGCATGATTTGCGGGCCGCGAATGCATATCTCGCCAACTTCGCCAATCGGCAGCTCGCGCTCGCCCGTCTCCAGATCCACAACCTTCTGTTCCGTGTCGCTGACGGGCGTTCCACCTGAGGCCAACCGGATCAGGTCCAGATCCAGCGGACTGTGATGGGTCAGAGGCGAGGCCTCGGTCATGCCGTACGCCTGGATCACTGGAATGCCAGTCGCATCGATGACCTTCTGCGCGGCGGAAGGCGCCATCGGCGCGGCAGCACAAAGAATATGGCGCACATTGGGGAAGAGGTCGCGGCTGAGATTGGGCATGCCCGCCAGACCCAGCAGCACAGGCGGCACCACCGGAAATATCGTGACGCCTCGCTTCCTGATGAGCGAAAGCACCTCCGCCGCATCGAAGCGCTCGACCATCACCAGCGCCGAGCCAGAGAAGGTCGCCTGGCCCATCAGCGCCACGCCATAGATATGATAGAGCGGCAGGAAGACCATGAAGACATCTTGCTCAGTCACCCGCGACGCCGAGACAAACTGGTGGAAATTGATGACCAGATTGCGGTGTGTCAGCATCACGCCCTTGGGTAGCCCAGTGGTGCCGCTCGAATAGGGCAGCGCGATCAGATCATCGCCGCGCACCTCCACCAGTGGCGCTCGTTCTGGTGAGTTCGTCATCAGCATCAGGCCAAAGGGAATCACCTGGGGATCATCGGCCACTGGCTCGCTGCCCGTCACCATCACGTACTTCAACTCAGGGGCGTGCTCGCGCGCCGCCTGCACCACTGGCAGCATCTCGCGCTGGACGAGAATCGCCTTCGCCTCACTATTCTCCAGCTGATAGGCGACCTCGCGCTCCTTGTAAGAGGGGTTCATCGGGCTGAGCACCAGACCCAGCATGCTCGCCGCCATCCAGCAGATCATGTACTCGGGCCGGTTGAGCATTAGCAGACAGACCCGATCACCTTTGCGCAGGCCTAGCTCATGCATGCCAACGGCGGCGGAACGCGCCAGAGCGTAGACCTCGCGATAGCTGAGCGTCACGTCGCGCCAGTAGATGGCGGGGCGTTCCGGAACGCGCAGAACCGTGCGCGCCAGCATCTCATGAAACGGCACATCGGGGTAGATGAGCGACGGACGGTAGAACTCAGGAAAGCTGTACGGCGTGCTTCGTCGCACCGTGGGCGCGGCGTGGGCTAACGTATCTGCCATAGAGGAGCCCCCCTTGATCAAGGTACACCGCGCGGCAACTCTGGTGGTTGCCGTTGTTGCCACCCAGTGTACCACGCACGGGGAGAGCATGGGCTGCGCGCCCAGCCTCACGCGCCGCCGGGAGTCGACGCCAGCGAGAGAGCGCATCCCTGGTCGCGCAGGCTCCATTCTTCCTGGACGATGTAGCGGTGATTGTTCGCCAGGGTGACGTTGCCGCCGTCATCGCTAATCGTGCCGTAGACGCGCAGACATTTATCGGCCAGCTCGCCCTCATTGGTTGTACTGTCGTACCACCCGTCCATCGCCGGGTCACTCACCGCCTCGAATTGCTCATGTGAAACGGTACTGATGACCGCATCGGCAATCGGGTCGTGATTGGGCGACTGCGCGGTGGGCAGGTCGAGGCAACCATCCACCACCGGCAGGTACGCATAGATGACCTTGCTGGCGGAGTACGAGTGATAGGCGCAGAAATCCGTCTCGCGGTGGTGCGAAAAGGTGCAGCCATCAGAAGCGCTACTTCCCGCGCATTCCTGCACGTTGTAGCCCGTGAAAATGAAATAGATATGATCTGGATCAACATGCCACGCGCCTTGTTTCAGGCTGATCACGTGGTCGATCTCACCCGTGATGTCGGAATCCAGGAGGGGATCGCGTGTCGTGCCAGCGGCGGGATAGCTCGTCGTATCCACGTACGAACCGCCGAGCGTCACGACATTGCGCACCGGGCCGCCCACATCATCGTAGTACTGCGACAGAATGTTATAAAACGGCGTGCCGCCGACATCCTGGAAGTATTGCTCGATCAGATGCTGGAAGCGGCCGTTGCTGCTGCTCCCGCTGGGCTCGAAAGCATAGCCGTCCGGGAGCCAGAAGATCAGATAGGCCGTGAGCCGGTGGACAACAGTGCCCAGATGATACGTAAAGTGTGGGCAGTCCGAAGCGCAGACAGGAATATCCAGCGAGGTAATTTGCCCCGGCTCAAGCGTCGTCGTCTGTAAGGTTTGGTCGGTGCCAGCCACACAGCCGTACGGATTGACCGGCAGGTCGTGGAAGACATACTGGCCCAGGTGGTCTGTCACAGCGGTGATACGAGTCGTGTCATCGCCGGGAACCCCATCAAGCGCCGTGTTCCAGCACTTCACCAGCTCATCCGGCATCGCCTTGTCGGTCGCGGCGTCGACAACCGTTCCCCGGAGTGTCGCTGTCACGGGCGGCAACACACTACAGGTCATCGCGCTCGCCGTGGAGGCGCTCGACGTACACGCAGATGCGCGCTTCGGCCCAAACGTCAGCGTAAATGAGCCGCCCTTACTCGAGAACTGAGCGGTCACGGTGGAATAATTCGGGGCGGTCGCGGTGCAGGTATACTTGCTAGATTGCGAGATCGAGAGAGAAAACGCACCGTCGCCACTGGATGACACCGAAGCGCCATTGCACGTAATCGTGGCGCGCAATGGTATCGGTTCGCTCTTACCCGCCTGCCGCGCGGCCACCTGCTCACCATAGACTATTCCGCTCACCGTCAGCTGCGGCCCGAACGGCAACTGGCATCCGCTAAGCGATAACGATACGACAGCCACCAGGAGCGCCAGAGTTCCTACCGTCCCCCGGCGCAGCGGCATCTCATTCCCACTCATTCCAACCCTGCTTCTCAATGAAGTACATCAGCAGAATGCCTGAACATGCATAACCACACATTGGCCATACGCGGCGTACAGGTTCGATCCTCACTCACGGCATAGGCACTACGCCCGATCCGTCGCGCGGCTCCGGAAGCTGCGTATACACGCCCCGATAGCTCTCAGGCAGCAGCGCCGCGATGCGCATCGCCATCTCATCAGCGACCCTGCGCCACGCTGTCTTCAGGGGCTCGCGTTCCGGCCACTCCGGCGTATAAGGAGTGCCGAAGACAACGCGCACGCGTGGGCGATGCCAGAGCCGCCAGCCACGACCGGGTGACCAGATAGTCTCGGTTCCAGTGATCGCCACCGGCACGACCGTCGCGCCCGTATGCCAGGCGAGCCACGCCGCACCAGTTTTGACGGACAACATCCCCACCGGCTCGGATGGAGAGGCATAGGTTCCTTCCGGAAAGACGAGCACCCATGCCCCGCCACGCAGCAGATGACACATCACGTGCATCGCTTCGCGGTCGGCGGTCCCGCGACGAATCGGCACCGCCTTGCCTCTGCGTGCCAGCCAGCCGACAATGGGCCACTGGAACAGCTCTGCCTTTGCCAGGATGCGGACCTCATGCGGAAGACAGATACCAATAGCAAACTGATCGGTAAGGCCAAGGTGGTTACTGACGAGGAGGATCGCCCCAGTCTTTGGCAGGCGCTCGATTCCGCTGACCTCCAGCCGCATCTGCAACGCAAATACTAGACGGGCAGCGAATCGTATCAGGCGGTATCCCAAACCCATTGCAGACTCCACGCGCGGCGTAACGATGCCTGCCGCCATCCTAGCATAGAATGGATGCGGCGCATAGCGGCATGAGACCACCGGCGCGACTTGCGGGCATCAGCTACGGCTGCTACAGTTGAATTGCAGTATGGGTCATAGCGGTCCGGCGGCGGGCGAACTGTAGCCGAGATGCCGTCCGAGCGCGAAGTCTTGAAAGTCCTGAAGGGAACGGCGCGCACAGTAGGATGCAATGGCCCGAAGCCTGCGAATACAATTCCATTCTGGTGACTGAGCTGACTTGAGCGCGGAAAAAGCGACTGGTAAGGCCACGCCACTTCATATATGAGAGCAAGGCTATGCGGGATGTGACTACACTTACAGAAAAGGCCATCGCGACATATGCCAGGCCGATTGAGCGCGAATCAGCGTGCGTGTGGGGCCAGAACCGCTGGCTCACCAGAGTCGCACGCCGAACAAATATATCCGTGAGCATCTGTGGAGGCAGTAACTATGTCAAAGAGTCGCCTGCACGAGGTTTCCGAGCTTGGGCAGAGCATCTGGTACGACAACATCCAGAGGCGGCTCATCACATCGGGCGACATGCAACGCCTGATCGATGAGGACGCTATTGTCGGAGTCACCTCAAACCCCACCATCTTCGAGAAAGCGATAGACGGCAGTAAGGATTACGATAGCCAGCTTCAAGAGTTGGTCAACCAGGGTATCACCGATCCTCAGCAGATTTTTGATGCGCTTTCTATCCACGACATTCAGGCGGCGGCAGACCTCTTCAGACCGATCTATGACCGCACGAACGGCGGTGACGGCTTTATCAGCATTGAAGTCGCCCCAAACTACGCCAACGACACCCGCGCGACTATCAGCGAGGCGCGGCGCCTCTTCAAGTTGGTTGACCGCCCCAACGTCATGGTCAAGATCCCGGCGACCTCAGAGGGCATGCCCGCTATCGAAGAGATGATCTATGAAGGGGTGAATATCAATATCACCCTCATCTTCGCGCTCGACGTCTACGAGCAGGTGACCGAGGCGTACATTCGTGGCCTGGAGCATCGCCTGCGCGAGGGGCTGCCGGTCATGGGCATCGCATCCGTCGCCAGCTTCTTTGTCAGCCGGGTTGATACGCTGGTGGACAAGCTCCTGGATGAGAAGATCGCGCAGGAAACCGACCCCGCTCGCCAGCAGGAATTGCGCGACCTCAAGGGCAAAGCGGCGATAGCGAACGCGCGCCTGGCCTATGCCAGGTACCGTGACATCTTTCACGGAGAACGTTTCGCCAATCTGCGCGAGCATGGCGCCGCGCCGCAGCGCTGCCTTTGGGCAAGCACCAGCACCAAGAACCCCGACTACAGCGACGTGCTGTACGTCGAGGAGTTGATCGGCCCGGAGACCGTTGATACCATGCCACCGCAAACCATCGTCGCCTTCCAGGATCATGGCAAGGTGAAGGTGACGGTTGACCAGGATATCGCCGGTCAGCACGAGATCATGGATCGCCTGCAAGCGGCTGGCATTGATATGGCCGCAGTGACGAAGCAACTGGAGATCGAGGGTGTCGCCTCGTTCACCGAGTCTTACAACAAGCTGCTGGACGCAACCAAAGAGAAGGCGCTGCGGCTTCAGCAGGAGGCTAGTGCCCCGACGGAAACCGCCTCCACCGAGGCCAGCGCATCAGAAGAATCCAGCGCAGTCTCAGAATCAGCGGAGGCTGCGGCACCCGTCGCCGCGGGGCTCGCCGCCAATCCAACGACCAGCGATATCGCTCCCGAGGAGCCTACTCCGGTCGCCCCGGCTACGAGCGAGCCGCCGAGCCCTTCGCCGGATTTTACTGCCCGCCAGCAAGCCAGCCTCGGCAGCCTCCAGGGAAACGTCAGCGAAGGTCTGGATCGCGCCGATCAGGAGCATTTCGCCCGGCGCGTCTGGGAGAAAGACCCGTCGCTCTGGAAGCCGGACCCCTCGCAGCAGAATGAGATCACAGACCGGCTTGGATGGCTCACGGTCATGGCAGAGATGCGCGCAGAGTTGCCCCGCCTGGCCGCGCTCCGCGACGAGCTCCGGGCGGACGGCACCACCCATGTGGTGCTTCTAGGAATGGGCGGCAGCAGCCTGGCGCCAGAGGTGCTGCGCGAGACATTCGCGGCGAATAACGGAGGGCCGCGCCTGCACGTCCTCGATTCGACCGACCCCGCCACCATTCTTAGAGTCCTTCAGATGATTGATCTGCCTCACACCGTGTTCATTGTGGCGTCCAAATCTGGTGGCACGATCGAGACACTCTCGCAGTTCCGCTACTTCCACGACAAGGTGGCAAACTTCGCGGGCGACAACGCAGGCGCGCACTTCATCGCGATCACCGACGCTGGCACAAAGCTCGATGAACTGGCCAGCAGCCTGAACTTCCGCGCAATCTTCCGCAACCCGGCGGATATCGGCGGACGCTACTCGGCGCTCTCGTACTTCGGGCTGGTGCCCGCGGCGATCATCGGCGTGGATGTCGAGCGGCTGCTCGACCGCGCGGAGGCGATGGCGCGTGCCTGCGCCGGAGATGTTCCCAGCCACGAGAATCCGGGCGTCTGGCTCGGAACCATCCTTGGAACGCTCGCCAATGCCGGGCACGACAAAGTGACACTGGTCGTCTCGCCCTCCATAAGCACATTCGGCTTCTGGCTGGAGCAGCTCATCGCCGAAAGCACGGGTAAAGAAGGCAAGGGTATTCTGCCCGTGGAAGGTGAGCCACTCGGCGACCCATCAGTGTACGGCGATGACCGGCTCTTCATTTATCTGC
>DASUWS010000248.1:0-39034 GCA_036378295.1 Ktedonobacterales bacterium | reverse complement strand
GGGGCGTCCAGCCAGAGGCCGAAGCTCCAGAGAATGTGGGCCGCGACCATCGCCAGCATCGCGACCGTCGCGAGCGCTCCCGGCAGCAGGGTGAAGCGCAGGAGCCGCTCATCAATGTCACTCCGCGCGATGGCGCTGAGTACGGCGTAGGTGCTGACTATCGCGCAGAGAACGAACAGCAGCGCAAGCCCTCCGACTGTGGCAATCCGTTGCGGGGAATGAATCGTCGCGGGGGTATTGCCGCCGAGGTTCAAGACGAACACGACGCGTGCAACCACGAGGAATACTATCAGGGCGACCGGCGGCACGGCGAAGCGCGCCAGAATGTCGTAACGACGGTGAGCCAGGGCATAGCGGAGCGAGGCAAGGGCCACTGGAATCCCGCCAGCCAGCACGGCCAGCAGCGCGATGACGGAGCCAACCACCATTGCGTCATAAGTGATCGAGAGCAGGGGATAGGTCGCGGGTAGTGACGATTTCATGATGTCTTCGCTCATCTTGTCGAAGGCAATTCCCGCCAGAACGAAAGCAATGAAGGCAGCGAAGATGACGCTGGCGGACCGTCGAAGCTGAAGCACAGGTAGTGATCCTTTCAGAGCATGCGCGAGCAGCGCGGCATATTCGGCAAGCGCGCCGGAAAGCACGTCGCTAAGCGCGGGCAGCCAGAGACGCGCGAGCCCCAGATTACCGTTCGAGCGGTAGGCGTCGAGGCACGTCTGGCGAAACACCTGCGTGATGGAGTCGCCAAACGCGCGCCGAAACTCCGGCGGCTGGACCATGATCAGGCGGTGGTAGACCCAGAGTGTCGCTGCCAGCATGAGCGGCTCGCAGCGGGCCGCATATCCAGTACGGTCGCTGTTGTGACTCACAGCGCACCTCCAAGCGAGAGTCCAGGGACATCGCCCGCCGTGATGACGCCTTTTTCGCGGGCGAGCGCCACGAGCGCGGAGAGCCGACTCGCCTCGGCCTGGAGCACGCGCCGACCGAACGCGGTCACGCGGTAGTAGCGGCGGCGCTCGTCGTCAAGCTCCGGATCTGGGCGTTCGTCTGTTTCTTCGATGAGATGGGCCGCCAGCAGTTGCTTGATAGAGCGATACAGCGTCGTTGCGCCCAGGCGAATCGTTCCCTGGGTGTATGCCTCGACCTCGCGCATGATGCTGTATCCATGCCGCTCCTGTCCGACGAGCGCCAGCAGAATATGGAAAGCCGCCGGAGTCAGCGGGAGCAAATCCTCTGGAGCAGCGTCTTTGGAGAACGCCTGGGACATCGAACACCTCAACTGTCTTACTATTTTCTTTTTGGTTATAACCGATATGGTAATAGTAACACCGGAAGCGATAGCTGTCAAGTCTCTGCCGAATTCCTGGTAGAGAGGCATTCCTAAACCGAACGATGCTGGCGCGAAAACAATCAGGGCGTCGCAGGCGCTTTGGTGTCCGGTATGGCACCATAACTGCGGACAAAGGCTCTCAACACCTCACGAGCAGCCCGCATCTCCACACGCGATAGAGAGTCGCACGAACCCGTGGTGGCTGCGGCGATTCGAAGGAGCTTTCGATGGACGAGATGCCAGCATTTCACGCGTTCACGAGCACCAGCACCAGCGCCAACGGCAGCGACATGCGCCGCCCACAGCCATCGCGGCCTCGCCAGTGGCGAGCGCCACTCATCGCTTTGGCCAGCCTCTGTTTCCTGGCTACCATCCTTTTCGTCTCCGGCTGCAGTCTTGGATCATCGAACGCGACGCAAACGCCGGCCAGCAACCAGACGCAGCCGGGCGGCAGTCAGGCTCAGGGACCGGTAACGGTGCCGTCCTCCGCTGCTGAGGTGCAGCAAACGGTGATCAACGTCATTCGCGCGGTACAACCTTCTGTGGTTGAAGTGCAGGGCAGCGGCGGAGAAGGTGGCGGATCTATCGGTTCCGGCGAGATCATCACCGCGGATGGCTACATCGTGACCAACGATCACGTCGTGCACGGATTTTCGACGTTTGCTGTCGCGTTGGCGAACGGTAACAAACTCTCCGCGCGGCTCGTCGGCGAAGATCCGCAGGATGATCTGGCAGTGCTCAAGGTAAGTGGAGGGAACCTTCGCCCAATTGTGTTCGCTGATTCGTCGAAGGTGCTCGTGGGGCAAACCTCCATCGCGATTGGCAGCCCGCTCGGCCTGACGCAATCGGCGACGATGGGCATCATCAGCGCGCTCAACCGCTCCGCACAGGAAAACACGGGCAATACGACAATCGTTCTCACCGGGCTGCTACAGACCAGCGCCCCAATCAACCCGGGCAACAGCGGTGGGGCGCTGGTAGATCTGCAGGGGCGGCTGATCGGCGTGCCAACGCTCGGCGTGGTCAACCCCGAATCGGGCGCCGCAGCGGCGGGTATCGGCTTCGCCATCGCGTCGAATCGTGTGAAATTCGTGACCGACCAGCTCATCAAGAATGGGCGTCTGGTGAATAGCGGGCAGGGCTTTCTCGGCATCGATGGGGTAGACGTGACGCCGGAGCTAGCACAGGCGAACAATCTGCCCGTCCAGCAGGGTGTGCTCATCACAGGCTTCGCGAACGACGCCACGGGCAAGAGTCCGGCGCAACAGGCAGGATTACGCACGGGCGACATCATCGTTGGGGTCAACAATCAACAGGTAACGGGTAACGGCGACCTCGGCTCGGCCCTTATCAGCCAGAAGCCGGGAACGAAGGTCACAATCAAGTATGTCCGTGGCTCCAGCAGCCCGCAGCAGGTGACGGTTACGCTCGGCGAGCGCCCGGCGAATCTGGGCGGCTAATCGGCTGGCCACTGACAGGTAGAGGTGAAGGGTTGAACCTCACCCCCGGCTTCAAGTCTTTGGCCACCCCTTCTCCCAGCGGCGGCCCGCAGGGCGGGGGACAGGGGGGTGAGGTTCGTATTATGACCTGATTAATCGGTACAACACCATCACGGTGCGGATAGCACCCGAACACCCGGACGGATTGCCCGCAGCTACCAGATGAAGAGCACGACGGCTCCAGCCAGCAGGGCGCCCATCGCAATGTTGAAGACGCGCGCGGTGCGCTCGGTGCGCAGAAAGCGCTGCAGGCTTGCCCCGAAGGCTAGCCAGACAAAACAGCTTGGGAAAGCCGCCAGGACAAAGAGGAGGCCAAAGAAAATTGACTGCGTGAAGGCATTCCCCGCCTGGGCATGCAAGTAGGTTCCAACGGCGCTGACACAGACCAGCCACGATTTGGGGTTAACCCATTGAAAGGCGGCGGCTCCCCAAAACCCTACTGGCTTTCTGTCGGTCGTGGTGTCGCTATGACCTGCTGTGGCAATCTTCCACGCAAGCCAGAGCAGAAAGCCAATGCCACATACATTGAGCAGCAGCAAGACCAGAGGATGCCCAACAACAAGGCTGCCCAGTCCGAAGGCCACGAGGAACAGCATGAACCCCATCCCGATGACCTGTCCACTCAAGCAGGGCAGCCCACGAAGCACTCCAACGTTAGCACCTGTCGATGTTAAAATGACATTACTGGGTCCAGGCGTACCAGCGGCAACGACCGCGAAGAGCAAAAAGCTGAGCGTTTGACCGGCTGTCATCACTGAGATTCCCCCCATTCCCACAACTCGTGAGGCTAGTCATGATGATGGAGAAGCGTAGCAGGGCCAGCGGCGTTGGTCTTGAACGATCGTGCACCGAGGCGCCCACTGATTGGATGCGGAGTACCGAGGCAGAGCATGGGGTGGAGTTCCTGGAGGCGTGGTTCCAGGGGAACGCCTATCGCAGGCATCGACACGACACCTATGCCGTCTGCCTGACGAGAGCCGGTGTTCAAGCATTTTCGTATCGAGGCGCATCGGAAATCAGCCTGCCAGGGCAGGTGACGGTGCTGCATCCCGATGAAGAGCACGATGGACACGCGGGAACCGACGAGGGGTTTGGCTATCGCATACTCTATATCGACCCCGCCTTGATCTTTGAAGCGGTCCAAACACTCTGCGGCCACGCGCGTCCGCTGCCGTTTGTACGCACTCCGGTCATCATGAACCAGCACCTCAATCAGCACTTCTCTGCCGCGATTATGGGGGCATTTCACGGCACGCGCGAACCCCTGGCGCTTGATAGTCTCATCCTGCATGTGGCTGAGGGGCTGATCGAGGCTGATCCGTGTTGTAGACAATCGAGACTACCCCGGTTTCTCGATGTTGCCGCCATGAAACGGGCACAGCAGTTTCTCGACACACAGCGCACGCGAGTCGTCCGTTCAGCGGAACTGGAAGCGGTAACTGGCCTCACGAGATATGAGGCTGCCCGCCAGTTTCGATTGATGCATGGGACCAGTCCGTATCGCTATTTGCTGATGCGGCGACTGGATTTTGCCCGCGAACAGTTCGGCCAGCGCCAGCCACTGGCCAGGGTCGCTGTTGAGGCGGGTTTCGCGGACCAGGCGCACTTCAGCCGCATGTTCAAAGCCACCTATGGGATGACGCCCGCACGCTACCACGCGCTGCGCTCGCACGCGTGAGCCTCCCCTCCCCGGGTACTGTCAAACAGGCGCGTGGCTGGCGCGCCCGCTTGATGCACGAGAAGCGCTCCCCGCTGATGTGCTATACTGCGGCGAACGGAGTCCTGCCGTCTTGCCCCGAAGGTGTGGCTATATCCGCGCGGTGACAGCGCCAGGTCTCTAGCGGGATCATCCTGGAGCCACATCACGGAGGAGGAGACAATGCCAACACGCATTATTCTCGCGGAAGATGACGCCGTCATCCGCATGGACCTTAAAGAAGAGCTCGAGCGCCAGGGCTATCTTGTCGTCGGCCAGGTAGGCGACGGCCAGAGCGCCGTCAACCTGACGCGCGAGCTACGCCCTGATCTCGTGATCATGGATATCCGCATGCCAGAGCTCGATGGCATCGCCGCCGCTGAAATCCTCACCCGCGAGAAGCTCGCGCCGGTGGTGTTGCTCACGGCGTATAGCGACGAAGATCTGATCGAGCGGGCGCGCAATGCGGGCGTGGTTCATTACGTCACGAAACCCTGGCGCCAGAGCGACCTGAAGCCCGCCATCGAGATTGCGCTCAGCCGCTTCCAGGAGTTCCGCACCATCGAATCGAAGGTGAAAGACCTCGAAGACGCGCTGACAACCCGCAAGCTGGTGGAGCGGGCCAAGGGCGTGCTGATGGACAAATACAAGCTGAGTGAGCAGGAAGCCTTCCGCCGCATCCAGAAGCTGAGCATGAACAATCGCAAGCCAATGAAGGATGTCGCCGAAGCGATTCTGCTTACCGAAGAATTGAATGCGTAGCGCCTATGTATCAGCCGTCTGAATCTCCGGAATCTGCTCACCGGGTCGTTGGCGTGCGCTTCCGACCCGCCGGGCGGGTCTACTATTACGATCCAGCGGGCTTTCAGCTCAAGATTGGCCAGTGGGTCATCGTGGAAAGCGCCAAGGGACTGGAATGCGGGCGTGTCGTGATTCTTCCGCGGCAGGTGGAGGTGGCCGAGCTAGGCAGCGGTGAGCTGAAGCCGGTCCTCCGCCTTGCCGAGGAGGATGACTTACGACGCATGCTGAGCTTCAAGTCGCGCGAGAAAGAGGCGCTGCGTCGCTGTGCCCAGCGCGTTGCCCAGCACGGCCTGCCGATGAAGCTGGCCGAGGCGGAATACACATTCGACGGTAGCCGCCTGACGTTCTACTTCACCGCCGAGGAGCGGGTAGACTTCCGGGCGCTGGTGCGCGACCTGGCAGCTACTTTCCATACCCGCATCGAGCTGCGACAGATCGGCGCGCGCGACCATGCCAAGCTGCTTGGCGGCGTGGGCATGTGTGGCAAGACCCTCTGCTGCAGCTCCTGGCTGACGGAGTTCAACGTCGTCTCGATTCGCATGGCCAAAGAGCAGGGGCTGCCCCTCAACACCAGTAAGATCTCCGGCGTCTGTGGGCGTCTGCTGTGCTGCCTGGCCTATGAGAACGACAACTACATCGAGGCGAAATCGCGCATGCCCGCTTACAATGAGACGGTGATAACCGCCAGCGGACAGGGGCGCGTCGTCGGCCTCAACGTGCCGCGCGAGTCGGTGGACGTGATGCTGGAGAGCGGCGCGACGATCAGCGTGCCCGTCCGTGAGATTTCTGGCTACGAAGAGCGCAAGCCGCCCGCTGGCTTTACTGGCCCGGCGGTCGGAGCCGACGGGCACTTTGGCGGCTGCAACACCTGCGCCCACAACACGGCCAACATCGCGGTGCGTGAGGCGGACCAGGAAGCTGCGAAGCGCAACATCTCACTGTTTCCGACGAAGAAACACGATTGACGCCCGCCTATTCTCCGCCATCATCCATGATATCGTCAGCATCTGGCTGCGAGCCGCGCGTTTCCTCCCACAAGGCGCGCACCGTCTCGCGGGCGATGCCGTAGCTGAAGCCGCGCCGCTGCAAGAACGCCGTCAATTTGGCGCGAAACGTCTCGTAGTCGGCATTACCGAGCGCGCGCAATCGCTGGCGAGCGGCGTCCATCGCCCGCTGGCTGTCGCGTTCGGCGTCCACCACGGAGTCAGCGGTATCGCGATCCACTCCACGCTGGCGTAGCTCCTGGGCGAGGGCATAGCTGGAACGGGGGCTGAAGCGCTCGCGCTGCTCCACCCAGTAATCCGCGAACTCGCGGTCATCCAGCAGTTTCTTTTCCGCCAGGCGGTCGAGCACGCGGTCAACGGCCTCGGCGGGTGGCGCGGGACGGTTACGGCGAGGAGTGAGCAGGCGCCGGCGCACCTCGGCGCGGCTGCGCGGGCGGACCGTCAGGAAGCCAAGCGCGGCGTCCATCAGGCGGCTTTCCTCGGCCAGCAGACGCAAGCGCCGCACGTCCTCGTCGGTGAGCGAGAGGCCAGGCATCAGCCCCTCAGTGATGACTGTCGCGCCGTCGAGTGAGAACGCATAGGCGCCATCAATGCTAATATGCCACCAGTCGGGACGACGTGGCGATGGATCGAGCGCAGTGATAGTCCTCATGCCATAGGATTCTCTCGCTTCGTACGAGAATTGGCAACTTCGCGCCGTACCTCGGTAAGCATCTGTTCCAGACGCAGAGCCAGTCTGCTGATGAGCGGAAGCTGCGTAGCCTGTCCGGCCCAGCAGTCCGCGAGCATCCACAGCCAGAGAATCAACGCGCCGACCCCCAGCGCGAGAAACCCGCCGATGAACAGCACGCCAAGTGCTACCAGCCAGGTGTTGGCCTGGACAATATTGCCGAGAATTACCAGCGCCGTGAACAGGATGAGCTGAGTGAGCAGAATCGTTGCGAAGAAGATGAGGGCCTGCGCCGCGTGGAAGCGCACGAACCGATTGCGCCGCTCGCGCAACAGCACGACAACACTGGCGACGCAGGGAATCGCGTAGCAGAGCGCGGCGACCACGCGGGGATTCTGCCGCGGTAGCCGCTGGCTGTGGCCGGGTGTATTCGGTAACGGAGCGGCTGCGGGACGCTGAGCCATCTGTCGCTCAGGGTTGGATTTGGACGGGCGGGGCCGCGAATCGCTCGGCATAGTCACCTATAATAGGCAGTCGCAGATAGGTGCCGGTCCAGGCGGCGACCATGGCGAGCAGCCATGGAAGTACCACAATGAGCACCGAGAGCGCAACCGTTCCCTGGGCAAGCGTCTGCCAGGCGTGCTGGTGAGTGCTCACAAAGGCATCATTGCAGAGAGCCGCGATGGTAAAGGCGATGACGCTGTAGACGCTCAGTATCCCTGTGAGCAGGATAGACTGGACCGCGTGGAAGCGCACGTAGCGGTTTTCACGCTCGTTGAAGTAGACCAGCAAACCGGAAATCCACCAGAAGAGATAGCTGAAGCCCGCGGCGGTCTCGGCGGTGATGACGAAGGTGGTCGCGCCCCAGGACTGCGCGGTATAGAACGGCGCGGGCATGGCGGCTGGATTGACGGGCCGCTGGTTGGCCCGGTTCGAGACAACGGGCACGACATGCGGATTGGATTGCCGGGAGTCCGCGATTGACGGGGTGGACCGGTGAAAGCCAGACCCGACCGAGGCATCGGTGGGCTGGGGTGCGCCGCTCCGTCTGGGCGGCATAGGCAATGCATCGGGCGGTGGTGTCGCCGGCGCGTGCGAGACAATTTGCGTCGTCACATCCTCTCGCACGGCCTCATCGGGAATACCATCCGCGTTGGCCGATGCCGGGGCACCGTTTTGCAGCCTCGCAGGCTTTTCGTTCCCCTCTGGAGCAGCAGACATCCTGGGCTGCTCCGCAGACGCATCGCCGGATTGTCCCATAGGGACACTCCTCCCCACAAACACCGCGGAGTCAGATGGCGTTAGCCGCCAACATAGCGAAGAAATTCATCGGCCAGCGCACTAAACTGGCGATGCGGTGCGTTTCCACCGAACTTCTCGCGCAGTGAGCTGACGTTATCTTCGACATCCGCTGCTTCCGCCACCCCAACATCCTCGGCAATGATCGTGTTGAAAATCGGAGGATGAATGCCCGGAATCGCGTCGCGCCGCATGCTCAGCACGGTCTGTTTGTGGAGGCGGCTGGATGAGCGGTAGCGCGAGACGACGATGCCAAGGCCGAAGATCTCATGCTGGGCACGCAGGGCAAAATCCGCCATGCGATCCAGTACCAACGGAACGCCTAACGTTGAGAGAATATCCGGAACGACCGGGATGAGAAAATACCGACTGATGGCAATACCATTCAACGTGATCACGCCAAGATTCGGCGGACAGTCCACCAGCACATGGTCGTAGTGCGGCAGCACCTCGCGCAAGGACTCGCGGAGCGCATAGACCGGACCATTACGGAAACTGTCGAGATCGGTAATCTTGGTGATGCGATCTTGAATGCGATGCAGGCGAATACTGGCCGGGAGCAGATCCAGGCCCGGCACGCCGCCGCCCACATTCGAGACACGCGTCAGAATGGCTTCTGGCGCGGAGAAAAGCCGCGTGCCATCGAGCTGGTCTTTGAACAATTGAAAGAGTGTCTGGCCAGACTGGTCCCGCTCACGCCAGCGACGCTCAGTGACAAGCGCAATCGTCGCATTCGTCTGCGGGTCGAGATCGATAACCAGAACGCGCTTGGCATGCTCGGCTGCCAGATAATGAGCCAAAGCCAGGGTCAGTGTTGTCTTGCCGACGCCGCCCTTGAGGTTGATGATGCTGGTGACAACAGCCATCCTCCGAAGTCCTCCCCCGCACCGCCGCTGATTGCCGGTGATCCATGATGATAACGGGAATCTGGAATGGAAAAACATTCTCCATCATGGTATCCGACAACTCAGCCGGCTGTCTATACCTGCACACGAATGGACATATCAGCCCTTCCGTGTGGCCGCTCCCATGGGACGGGGTGCTGTTCCCGTCCGCCCGGATGCAGCCGCGCGGAGATTTCGGGGCGTTTCGTCGATAGCTTCGAGTGCGCGGCCCAGCGCGAAAAGACTATCCAGGTTGTTGGCCGGAAGAAACGCGTCAATATACGGTAACGCAGCACGCATTCCGGCGGTCACAGGCCGGTAGTCTTCATGGCCAAGAAGAGGGTTCAGCCAGATCAATCGGTGACAATTGCGGTGCAGGCGGGCCATCTCCTCCGCCAGCACTTTGACGTCGCCGCGATCCCAACCGTCGCTGATGATCAGCACGACCGCGCCACGACCGAGCACCCTCCGGGCCCACTGGCGGTTGAATGTGCGCAGGGAATCGCCGATGCGCGTGCCGCCGGACCAGTCTTTGACGCTGCGCGTGACGTGGGCGATAGCATCGTCTACGTCGCGGCGGGCAAGGTGGCGCGTGATGCGGGTCAGGCGCGTGCCAAAGAGGAACGTCTCGACGTTTTGCAGCCCGTTGGAGACCGTATGAACGAAGTGCAGCAGCAGCCGTGAATAGAGACTCATCGAGCCGCTGATGTCGCAAAGGATGACGAGCGGGCGCGGCTTGAGGCGCGGGCGGCGACGTGCCAGATGAATCGGCTCGCCGTCCGTGCGGAGCGACCGCCGCAACGTCTGGCGCAGATCAAGCTGGCGCCCGTGCCGCGAGGGGCGGAGGCGGCGCGTACGACGCTCGCCCAGCCGCCAGTGCATTCTGGCAATCATCTCGCGCGCTTCTTGCAACTCCTCATAGCTAAACTGCTCGAAGTCCTTATGGCGAAGCACCTCGTCGGCGCTCCACGTTTCCGTCCGCTCGACATCCTCGTCCTCCTCTTTGCGGCGGGGCTTGCCCGCGTCATTAAGGCGCGAAAAGGGATGTCGCTCCGAGGGATCAGGCGCCAGCGAGGAGCGCGTGACCCGCTGATCGCTTTCCTGGCGGCGATGCTCCGGGACGGCGAGATTCCGGCGTTGCGCCGCCGCTTCGAGCTGTGCTTCCAGGTGGGGCGCGGTACTCGCATTCGGGCTGCGCCAGAAATAGGCGAACGCCAGGTCGAAGAGCGTCTCCTGCTCGTGCTTCGAGACAAGGCTCACCTTGAGCAGCGTATAGAACTCGTCCTGGCTGGCGATGTTGATGAGCGAGAGGCTCTCGGCCAACTCGACGACGCGACCCGGCCCGATATCGAATCCCAGCTCCCAGAGAAACCGCGAGAAGTCGGTAATGCGGGCGAGAATGAGGTCTCCGCGCAGCATCTCTTCATCCGTGAGTGGGTATCGTGCGGCAGCGTTCATATGGACCTCTAGACCTCTCAGGACCTCACCCCGCTAGCGAGTAATACACCATCATGCTGCGAAGATGGCCCGCGTGTATCGCACCCAGACATGTACTTATGCAATCGGCGTCGCGTCGGCTTTCTCGACCAGCCGGTCGATCAGGTCGCCGTTCGTCACTTTCTGAATGTCATCCTGGTATTTCAGCAGCGCGCCAAGCGCGTCACGCGCGGCGGGTCCGGTAAGCTGAGTCTGGCCGAGCGAGAGCAGCGCCGAGAGCCAGTCGAGCGTCTCGGCAACTCCGGGCGCCTTGAAGAGATCTTCGCCACGGAGCGCCTGCACGAACCCAACTACCTGCCGCGCCAGCTTTTCCGGCGCCTCTGGCACGCGGGCGCGCACAATCGCATACTCTTTTTCCAGCGTCGGATATTCGATCCAGTAATAGAGGCAGCGGCGACGCAGCGCATCGTGGATATCACGCGTGCGATTGGAGGTCAGCACGACGATGGGAGGCTGCGACGCGGTGATGGTGCCAATCTCTGGAATGGTAATCTGATAATCGGCCAGCAATTCGAGCAGGAACGCCTCGAACTCAGCATCCGACCGGTCAAGCTCGTCGATCAACAGCACGGGCGGCGGCTCGTCTCGTGGGGTTGAAATCGCCTGGAGAAGCGGCCGCTCGATCAGAAACTCTGACGCGAAGACATCGTGGACATGGGCCAGCGCCGCCTCGCGCGTTTCGTGACCACCCCGAGTGCTGTCGAGCATGCGAATCGCGAGCAGTTGGCGCGCATAGTTCCATTCGTAGACCGCGGTCGCCTGGTCAATGCCCTCATAGCATTGGAGCCGAATAAGTTGCGTGTGCAGAATATCCGCCAGCACACGCGCGATCTCGGTCTTGCCCACGCCTGGCTCACCCTCCAGCAGCAATGGCTTCTGGCGCTTGATCGCCAGGAAGAGCGCCGTGGCCAGCCCACGGTCAGCGATATAAGCGTGAGAGGCGAGTGCGGTCATTACGTCGTTGATGCTGTTCAGTAAGCTGGGCTGCCGCAGGGTCTGGGGGTTGGGCGCGTGGGTGGCGCTCTGTGGCATTGGCTGCTGGTCAGTCACAAGGATACTCCTCCTGCGGGCGCGTACGAATATTGGGAACAGGATGCATGCGGTGGGCACACTGGTCGCGCTTCCTGAATTGTAGCACGCATACACGTGCTCCTGCGTGCATCCGTCGCTCCCGCCACGCGTATACCCTGGTTCCTCCTGACTTCGATATCGTTGCCTACACCGAGGAGCCGCATTGCCTCTCACTCCCGCAATGGCCTTCGCCCATGCCATCAAACCCTGCACAGGTGTATATGTCGTCCTGCCTCCTTTCTACCGCGACTTGCACAATAACGAAAAATTCGTTAGGATATCTGCTATGGAACAAGAAGCGAACGCCGCCGAGCGGATAATCAGGCGCTTCGGGGGCCAGAGCGCTCTGGCCGCCCTGCTCGGCAAGAGGCAGAGCACGATCGAACACTGGGCGAAGACAGGGCGGGTGCCGGCCCAATGGCAAATGCCGCTCATGTCGCTCGCCCGTCAGAGAGGTGTGATCTTGGAAGCAAAAGACTTCGTCGAACTCAAGCCCAACCCGATCCCGCCGGCAGAGGGCCGCCTTGGCATCCTTCTCGTCGGCCTCGGCGCCGTCGCCACGACGTTCATCAGTGGCGTCGAGCACGCCCGTCGCGGCAGCGGCCGACCCGTGGGCTCGCTCACCCAGATGGGCACCATCCGCCTGGGCAAGCGAACGGAAAACCGCTCGCCCCTCATCCGCGAGTTCGTCCCGCTCGCACGCCTCGACGACATCGTCTTCGGCGCCTGGGACCCCTTCCCCGACAACGCCTACGAAGCAGCGGTGAAGTGCGGCGTCCTCGATCGCTACGAACACATCGAACCTATCGCCGACTTCCTTACATCCATCAAGCCAATGCCGGCCGCCTTCGACCAGTACTATGTCAAGCGCCTCAACGGGCCCAATGTCAAGCGCGGCACGAAGATGGAGCTGACCGAGCAGATTCGCGCGGACATTCGCAACTTCAAGTCCGCAAACAAGTGTGACCGTCTGGTCATGGTCTGGTGCGCCTCGACCGAGATCTACATGGAGGAGGGACCAAGCCACCGCAACCTCGAAAGCTTCGAGGCGGCGCTCGACGCCAATGACAAAACTATCGCCCCCTCAATGCTCTACGCCTATGCCGCCCTGATGGAAGGGATCCCCTTCGCCAACGGTGCCCCCAACCTGACGGCCGACATCCCGGCGCTAGTTGAGCTCGCGATCGACCAGGGCGTCCCGATCTGCGGCAAGGACTTCAAGACCGGCCAGACTCTGATCAAAACGGTGCTCGCGCCGATGTTGAAGGCGCGCATGCTCGGCCTCAACGGCTGGTACTCGACGAACATCCTCGGCAACCGCGACGGCGAGGTGCTCGACGACCCGGAGAGCTTCAAGACCAAGGAGGAGTCGAAGCTCGGCGTCCTGGAGTACATCCTCCAGCCCCAGCTCTACCCCGAGCTCTATAGCGACGTCTATCACAAGGTGCGGATCAACTATTACCCACCCCGGGGCGACAACAAAGAGGGCTGGGACAACATCGACATCTTCGGCTGGCTCGGCTACCCCATGCAGGTAAAGATCGACTTCCTGTGCCGCGATTCGATTCTCGCCGCGCCCCTTCTTCTTGACCTTGCTCTTTTCCTCGACCTCGCCAAGCGAGCTGGCATGAAGGGCATCCAGGAATGGCTGTCCTTCTACTTCAAGAGTCCGCAGCACGCCGCCACTGTGTACCCGGAGCACGACATCTTCATCCAGCAGACGAAGCTCAAGAACACCCTGCGCTGGATGATGGGCGAAGAGCAGATCACGCACCTCGGTCTGGAGTACTACCAGGACTATCAGGAGGAATAGGCATCTCCTGACCTCGGTATGCTTGCACAACTCTTGCAGACGCGGGAGGCATGCGGACATCAACGACGGCAACGTCTCGAAGCACCAAAGTGGATGCGTAGGAGTAGCGACGGCAGCGGGCCTGGGAGTTGCACCAACGGGCCCGGTGGCAGAAAGACATCGCCGGCGCGCTGGGCGTCAGTTGTGCCGCCGTCTGCCAGTGTCTGCGGCGCGGAGCAGCGGGCGCAGATCCCGGCGTTGCTGGCGCGTGGAGCCGAGGCGAACGGGTTCCGGGGCGACGTGTGGACCGCGTCCCCCGACGCCCACGTGATCGAGCAGACCTTCGGCGTGTGCTGCCATCGCGACCATGCCAGTCGCCTGCTCAACAAAGCGGGTAGATCAGGCAGCGGCCGGTCGTGCGGGCCACCCAGCGCCATGCGGCCGCCATCCAGCGCTGGCCCGCCCTCACAAAAAGCCGCCGAGGAAGGGTACACCATTGTCTAGGGGATGAGGCGGCGTTTTACCCGCTGCCGCTGGCGGTGCGCACCTGGGCGCCGCGAAGCACCTGCATCTGGAGCGATTGCCAGGCTATGCGCCCGACTTGAACCCTGATGAAGGCATCTGGAACTACCTCAAGCGAGTGGAACTCACGAACTGCTGCTGTGCCGACTTGGTCGCGCTGCACCAGGCAGTGTGCCGCGCCAAAGAGCGGCTGCGTCACAAACGCCCCGCCATCCGAGCCTGCTCGCTCCAATGCGATTACTCGGTTTAGCCACCCATGTCGAGGTCAGTAAAATCATGCTCTCAGCATGTCCGCGCGAAATCGGTAATCCTCTTTTGCATCCAAGTGCCTCTTCGTGACGTAGTAGTATGTAGTGTTTGTGAGCGTCGGACGTGATTCTTGCTCACCATGCGGTTCAAGCCCATGCAGGCTGGAATCGCGTGCGCTATAATGAGATATACTCGTCTGCCGGGCCTAAACACGGGCAAAATGGGCAGGCGGTGCTTCGCGCGATATGCGCAAGCGCTTTCCTTGCGAGAAAGCAGGTGCCAAACAGAATGTTCAACAGGTCGATACATAGGGCGCAGCGGCAGCAGAAGGATGCGCGGCAGCTTCCCCCTGCCCCTGCTACGGCTGACGCTCTCCGCAATAACAATGACGGTCCGCCCGCGCCGCGACCGCCGCTGGATCGTCCACCCACGCCAAATCCCAACGGCACGAACCGCCCACGCGGCAATACTGGTCTCGGCTGGATTACGCGGCTACTGGTGCTGTTGCTGTTGCTGATCGTTGGTTATCAGCTCTACGTCAATTTGGTGCCCAACAATAACTCAAGCTCCATCAATATGGCGTATAGCGACTTCTTGAATCAGGTCAATACGAACAATGTGGACTCGGTCACGATAGCCGATGACCATAACGTGACCGGCAAGCTCAAGACCAGTATCTCCTACAAGCAGCAGGACGGAACTAACGTTACTTCCAGTTCGTTCCATACCTATCTGCCGCCCTTCACCGAAGATGCGCAGCTCCAGCAGGATCTGACCCAGCACAACGTCCAGGTCTGGGGCAAGCAATCAGGCTCCAATGATCTGTGGATTGGACTGCTGATCAATGTGCTGCCTATCGCGGCGCTGCTTGGCCTGCTCTTCTGGCTCTCGCGCCGGGCGACCCAGAGCCAGCAGAACATCTTCAACTTCGGGCGCAGCCGGGCGAAGCTCATCATGGAAGACCGCCCTAGCACGACCTTTGCCGATGTGGCGGGCGTAGACGAGGCGAAATCCGAGCTTGAAGAGGTAGTCGAGTTCCTCAAGACGCCGCAGAAGTTCCAGCGGCTCGGTGGCAAGATCCCGAAGGGCGTCCTGCTGGTTGGCCCTCCGGGCACAGGTAAGACGCTGCTGGCGCGTGCCGTGGCTGGCGAGGCGGGCGTGCCCTTCTTCTCGATGTCTGGCTCAGAGTTTGTTGAGGTGCTGGTGGGTGTCGGCGCGAGCCGTGTGCGTGATCTCTTCGATCAGGCGAAGAAGGCCGCCCCGAGCATCATCTTCATCGATGAAATTGACGCCGTGGGCCGCCAGCGCGGCACCAGCCTGACCACGAATGACGAGCGCGAGCAGACGCTCAACCAGTTGCTGGTTGAGATGGACGGCTTCGACTCGCGTCAAGCAGTAGTGGTGATCGCGGCGACGAACCGCCCCGATAACCTCGACCAGGCGCTGCTGCGCCCTGGGCGCTTCGACCGACGGGTGACGGTGGACCGCCCCGACTGGAAGGGCCGCCAGGCCATCCTGATGATCCACTCACGCGGCGTGCCGCTGGCCAGCGATGTTGACCTGCAGCAAATCGCGCGGATGACGACGGGTATGGTCGGCGCTGATCTGGCGAACCTCGTCAATGAGGCGGCGCTGCTCGCGGCACGGCGCAATCTCGAGCGCGTCAATATGAAGTGCTTCTACGACGCTCTCGACCGCATCCAGCTTGGTGCCGAGCGGCCACTGGTGCTGACCGAGGAGGATTTGCGCGTTGTCGCGGTCCACGAGGCGGGCCACGCACTGGTCGGCCTGCTGACGCCGCACTCTGACCCAGTCACGAAGGTGACGATTGTGCCACGCGGCCAGGCGCTCGGCGTCACGCAGTACACACCAACGGATGACCGTTACAACTACTCGCGTGATTACCTGTTCGGGCGCATCATGACCGCGCTGGGTGGTCGCGCCGCCGAGGATGTCTCCATCGGCAGCATCACAACAGGCGCGGAGAACGACCTGCAGCAGGTGACGCTGATCGCCCGCAGCATGGTCACGCGCTGGGGCATGAGCAGCCGTGTGGGCCTCGTCTCCTTCAGCGACCGGCCAAATCCGTTCGGCTCGGGCGGTGACTTTGGCCAGAAGGATTACAGCGAGGCGACCTCGGCGCTGATCGACGAGGAGACGCGCAATCTGGTGCAGACCGCTTATCAGCAGGTGCGCAATATGCTCTTCGAGCATAAGGTGACGCTGGAGCGGATCGCGCAAGAGCTACGGCGCCAGGAGACCGTGGACGCCAAGCGCCTGAGTCAGATTCTGATCGAGACGGGCGTCAGCCTGGCTGAGGTCGCGCCGACGCCTGGCGCGGAGACCATCGGGGTGGATTCGCACCCAGAGGGCACGCCAAGCGCAAGCGACGGCAGTAATGGCGCGGGTGGCACGAGCGAAACGCCTGGAAGCGTCCCAGGGGCCCCGACCACGCCGGACTGGATGCCACCACAAAGCTGATCGCGTCTCGCACCTGCGATCCCGTACAGGAAAACACCACGAGCCGGATGCCATAAACGGTATCCGGCTCGTGGTGTTTTCCTGTACGCACAGCCGTCGTTACATCTGCATGCCAGAAATGGACTGGCGGCTGAAGCCACGTCTACGTATTGTGCAAGCGCAATCGCGAAGCCCGCCTACGCAGGCTCATTTTACCACTTCGATCGCTTGCCACGCGTATTTCTCTCAGCGGTAATGGATGCTACCAGACCAGCCTTAGGGTGCTGGCGCCGAGTGGCGTCTGCTGATCTACGATTTCCAACGCTGGGAAGTCGTCTATCAACAGACCAGTCGCTAGATGGCGGCGGACGTCTATGAAGTCATGGTCCACGATTCGCGCCTGCTGCTGTACATGAAAGCATCTGCCACTATACGGACAATAGATGACAGGCAATCAAGACAAAAGTATTTGTAAGCAGTGGTTGTGGGCACAAGAATACCTCACGCTTCTTGCGATTTTCTGCCCTCACATCAACACCGTTCTTGTAGAGAAACGTGTGAAGCACCTTGGCCACCGGAATGGTAATGGTGGACTTGCTGCCCGCAAAGATAATGCGCTCAGTCGTGATAATGAGATTGCCCCGGTCAATCTGCGTCAAGTGCTCCGAGCGGATAGCTCGGCCCTGGTACGATCCAACGCGAAATCGAAAGCCATGCCCCAGAGGAACGCTATAACCGGCTGAGCCGCCTACATACTTGGTTGTAGTACGATCTTCAGACAAGGTTGCGGTGGTAGTAAATAATACCGTCTCGCCCTTGTGAGTGATAATACCCGCTGCCACAATAGGATAGGTCCCTTCTTGCACGTGTGCAATGACTTCGGCAGGGTCGATTCCACCAAATTGGGCGAGATAGACATTACGATCATGTTCAGCTTGCTTCACTGCCCGCTGCTGTGCCTGTACAGCTCGTTTATGGTCGATTTCAGCTTGCTTTGCTGCCTGCTGCTGTGCTTGTACAGCTCTTTGCTCTTGTTCTGCTGTATCAACCAACAATTGGATGTCGCTCATCAGTTGAACAAGTTGTTCTTGGAGCTTTGCTACCACATCAAGTGTACCGGCTACCTGTTCCGTATAGTGCAGAACTGCTTCTGGATAGGTATAGGCACGTGCAGCTTGTATTCCGCCTGCGATTTGTGCACGTGAACCTTCAGCCGCGTTAATGATGTCTTGCAAATGTGCTAAAACAGCGTCCGGTATTGAGATGTTAAGAGCCTGTCTTTGTTGGTTACCATACTCTTGGATAGTGGCGGCTATCCTGGCCGTTTCGTTGGCAATCTGCGCTGCAAATTGGGCGGTAGACTCAAAGTACTGGAACTGAGGTTGTTGACGCGTAAACTGAATATTGCCCTTCGCTCTCTCTATGTTGGTCTTTACATCTGTTAGGCTTTTCTGAATTGATGTGCTCGTGGGCCGTTGCATCTAATTCCTCCTAACGGTGTAGCGCGAACTGTTCGCCCGTCATAGTATACACCGCTAGCTGATACTCCGTACATGTACGATGAGTTGACTATGTCTGGCGAAAGATATGTTTCCATGCCTGGTCTGAATATCATCTGGGCACGCCTGCGATGGCGGATCATCGTGCCCATAGAGTTCGCTATTCTAATGCGATTCCATAACAAACTCTAAGCGCAGCTTCAGCCGCCAGCCAGCCTTGTCAGTAGCGCGTGTACCGTGCTATCGTGCGAACACGGCACCAGACGTGGCCGGAGCAATGAAATCCCCAGCGCTGCGGTGAGGCAGCGAGGAAGGCAATGTAGAACATGACCGAGCAACTGCAGAGTCAACAGCATAGCGGCCCGCGACTCGTTCGCGCGCCACGCGGCACCGACATATCGTGCAAGGGCTGGCAGCAGGAAGCCGCCCTGCGGATGCTCATGAATAATCTTGATCCAGAGGTGGCCGAGCGGCCCGATGATCTGGTGGTCTATGGCGGCTCTGGCCGGGCGGCGCGCAATTGGGACTGCTTCGACGCCATCGTGCGCTCGCTGCGGTCGCTCGAAGGGGACGAGACGCTGCTGGTGCAATCGGGCAAGCCGGTCGGCATCTTCCGCACGCATCCTGGCGCGCCGCGTGTGCTGATCGCGAACGCGAATATTGTGCCCCACTGGGCCAACTGGGATGAGTTTCGCCGCCTGGAGGCACTGGGCCTGACTATGTACGGGCAGATGACGGCGGGCTCGTGGATTTACATTGGCTCGCAGGGTATCGTCCAGGGCACATATGAGACGTTCGCCGAGGCGGCACGCCAGCACTACGGCGGCACACTGAAGAACACCATCACGCTTACGGCGGGCCTTGGGGGCATGGGCGGCGCGCAGCCGCTGGCAATCACGATGAACGAGGGTGTCTGTCTCGCCGTCGAGATCGATCCGACACACATCCAGCGGCGCATCGATACGGGCTATCTCGACGAGATGGTGACCGATCTGGATGAGGCGCTGCGTCGCGCCGAGGAGTATCGCAGCCAGGGCGCGGCACGCAGCATCGGCCTGCTGGGCAACGCCGCCGAGATCTTCCCAGAGATCGTCCGCCGGGGCGTGCGTATGGATCTCGTGACCGACCAGACGGCGGCCCACGACGCGCTCAACGGCTACATTCCCGCCGGGTTGACGCTGGACGAGGCGAACGCGCTGCGCCAGAGCGACCCGCAGGAGTACGAGCGGCGCTCGCTCGCCTCGATGGCGGAGCATGTGCGCGCGATGCTCGACTTCGATGAGATGGGCGCGGTCGTCTTCGACTATGGCAACAATCTGCGCGGACAGGCATTGCGCGCCGGGGTGGAAGACGCGATGCACTTTCCTGGCTTCGTCCCCGCGTTCATTCGTCCGCTCTTCTGCCGGGGCATCGGTCCATTCCGCTGGGCTGCACTTTCCGGTGACCCAGAGGATATCAAGCGCACGGATGAGGAGATTCTGCGGCTCTTCCCGGAGAATGAATCGCTGGCCCGCTGGATTCGCATGGCGGAACAGCGCATCCACTTCCAGGGACTGCCCGCCCGTATCTGCTGGCTTGGCTATGGCGAGCGCGACAAGGCGGGGCTGGCGTTCAACGAGCTGGTGCGGCACGGCGAGGTCAAGGCACCCATCGTCATTGGCCGCGACCATCTCGACTCCGGCTCGGTCGCCTCACCCTACCGCGAAACCGAGGCCATGCGCGACGGGTCCGATGCCATCGCCGACTGGCCAATACTCAACGCCCTGCTGAATACGGCGAGCGGCGCGTCGTGGGTCTCGTTCCATCATGGCGGCGGTGTGGGCATCGGCTATTCGCTGCACGCGGGCGTCGTGATTGTGGCCGACGGCACGGATGAAGCGGCGGAGAAGCTGGCGCGCGTACTCACCAACGATCCCGGCACGGGCGTCATGCGCCATGCCGACGCGGGCTACGACGCTGCCATCGAGCATGCGCGCGCAACCGGAATGAAGCTGCCGATGATCGGCGAGTAGACCGCCCCCCCGTGATTCTCACGACACAAGAACACGCTCTGCGTGCGCCACCAACAGCCGACAACGCCGCCCGTTGGACGCGGCGAATATTTCTCCACGTCCTGCTGTTTCCGGCCATCCCGGTGGTACTGGGCGTGTTCGCAGCGTCTATCCGGTCACGCGTAAGGCTGAGGAGGGAATACGCTGTGCTCATCGTCTATTGCGCCGATCCGCTTCACCCGCGTGAGCCCGATAGCGCCTACCAGGAGGAGGTGGCCGCCGCCGAAGCGGGTGGCATGACTTACGGCCTGATCTCGTACGAGGCACTGGTGGATGATGGAGATGCCGAAGCCGCCGTGCGACGAATTCCGCCACAAGCGCCGCCGGTCACGGGTCTCTATCGCGGCTGGATGCTGCGTCCAGAGCACTATGCCCGGCTCTACGAAGCGCTCGCGGCGCGTGGCGTGCTGCTCATCAATGATCCGTCCGCCTATCGCCACTGCCACTACCTGCCGGAGTGGTACCCCCTGCTTGAGGGACACACGCCACGGTCGGTCTGGCTGGCCGGCGGGAACGACCTCCCGATGGATGAGATACAGCGGGCGCTCCAACCATTTGGCGCGCGGCCCATCCTCGTCAAAGACTACGTGAAGTCGCGAAAGCACGAGTGGGAAAGCGCCTGCTACATCCCTTCGGCGACGGATAGCGCCGCCATCGAGCGGGTGGTCCGGCAATTCCTGGAATTGCAGGGTGACGATCTGAACGAAGGGCTGGTTTTCCGCGAATTCGTGGAGTTGGAGCCCCTGGCAACCCACGAGAAAAGCGGCATGCCACTGACGAAGGAATGGCGCATCTTCTTCTTGGATGGCATACCCGTCCTGACGGCTGAATACTGGGAGACGGGCGACTATGGCGACGCCGCGCCGCCGCTGGAGCCATTCGTCGCTCTGGCGCGGCGCGTGCGCAGTCGCTTCTTCACGATGGACATTGCGCGCCAGCTAGATGGGAAGTGGCTCGTCATCGAATTGGGCGATGGCCAGGTAGCTGGGCTACCCGAGCGGGCGCCAGCGCTCGACTTCTGTCGCGCCCTGTATCAGACGTTAGATGCACCTCAGGCCCTAGGTGGACGTTATCCCTCGGAGCCCAGCGCGTAAGCGGTATAGCCTGTCTCGTTGTCCAGGATGAGCGTGCCAGGCGGCAGGTGGCGGACCTCCGAGGCGGTCGCCAGATCTCCGACCGCGCCAGAGATATTGCCCACGAAGCCGAACCAGAGCCACGCCGCCCATTGCGGCCAGAGCATCGTGATAACGACGCCAACGACCGTGAGCACGACGAGTGGGGAGAGCGCGACCGCCGTGTAGCCAGCGCGGGTGAAGACCTGATTGGGCGCGGTGCAGTACGCCGCGAATGGCAGCCGCAGCCCGAAGCGGGGCCGCCCGCCAAGTAGCAGAATCGTCACGGCGTGAACCGCTTCATGCAGGGGCAGCATGACAGAGTAGGCGATGAGGTTGGCAACCACCAACAGGAATAGCTGCACGATCACGGAATCGGGTCCGGGCAACCCGGCAACGCCATGGAGATCCCACGCGATGATATTCACGATGGCGAAGAACGCGCCCCCAGCCACCAGCAGGCTCAGACTGTCGCGTGCCAGGCTCGGCAGACGCGCCGGAGCCAGCAGGTCAGACTGTGCGATCACGCGCAGATCGCCGCTACGTAGCGCATCCACCACACGAATGCGAGCGGCCCCACGCAGCAGCCAGCTTACGAGTCGCAGCCTTCCAGGAGTTTGTGTCTCGCGATGGATGTCACTCTGAGGAAATAGACTCACGAATCCCTCATTTCCTTGCCGCGTCCGGCTATATCTGCCACGGCGACCACATCCACGTCTGCTCGTCCATCAGCGGCATGAAGCCGATCTTGCGATAAAGCAATTCAGCCGGGTTGCCATGCTTCACAAACAGGCAGCATGTCCAGTGGCCATTATGCACGAGATCGGCAATCACTCGTTCGAGCAGCACCGTCGCCACACCATGCCGGCGCGCGGCTACCGTGGTATAGACGCCGAGAATCGTTGGAATCTCCTCAAACAGACTCACATAGCAGCCGCCGACGGTCCTTCCGGCCAGCGCCGCCGCGTAATAGCGACACCAGCCATGCTCATACTCGCGCCAGCGGTCGCGCGCCCGCTGAGTGACCGCTGCCTCCACCGGGTATTCTTCGTCGAAGAATGCCTGACGGCTGCCATACTCGTACTGCCACATTGCCTGCTGCGTCTCGATGATCGAGATCGTTACAGCGGGATTGCGCGGCGCGACCACCAGGCCCTCATGCGCCATCAAGAGCAGATTTTCATCCAGGTGAAATTGCGCTGCCCGCAAGGCAGTGGACAAGCGCTCCTCATCGGGGCGCTCTGGCACGACAATCCACTGCACCTCGCTCCCACGCTGCCGGGCGAACCGCTGCGCGGCGCTGATGGCGGCTGGCTCGCGTCCGGGGCGGATATTGGCAAAGGCGACCCGCAGGCGCCCTGTTTCCTGGCGGAAGCGTGCCGTGCCCGCGCCTCCCAGGTCTGGCCCGGCATCCGGGTAACGGTGCATCCGCTGCGCGAGAACACGACGTTTGATATCTTCAATATCCATGCGCACTTTCTCAGCGAAATCTCCGCAAGAACGCATTACGGCGCGCGCAACGCCTGCCGCTGACCTGACCAATCCACGCATATGCTGGGACGGGCGCATGCTTCGCCCACAGATACACACGCCTATGCGTACTTCTGAAACTCTAGCACATTTCCGGCCATCCGCTCGAATGCCGCCGCTTCATCCACGGCAATTCCCACATGGCCACTTGACACACAATGTTGCCGTCGTTATATTGATTGATGTATTTGTCAATCAACACGAGAGAATGGTGACGCCATATGCCTCGATCTCGGCAACAAAACCAGCGACTCAGAGACGAACGACGCGGGCAAATCATGGACGCCGCACTCAAAATCTTCGCGCAGAAGGGGCTGGCCGCTACGATGATCAGCGACATCGCCGCCGCCTGCGATCTCAGCTATGGCCTGATCTATCACTACTTTCACGATAAGGAGGAGTTGTACCTCGCCCTCGTCGAGCGGGCTATGCAGGGAACGGTGCAATTGACGGAGGATGTGCTGGCCCAACCCGGCTCGCCATGGGAGCGGCTATACATGCTCTGCCGTGAGATGGTGGAAGGCGCTCGCAACACGCCGGAATACTTCCGCATCATGCTGCAAGCCCAGTTGAGCGGGGCGCCATCCTCTGGCGTCCGCGCGCTAATGACCCAGTATGGGGAACGGATTTGGAGTAACGTGGCGACGCTCATTCGCCAGGGGCAGGAGGCTGGCGAGGTGATCGCGGGCAACCCTCAGGAACTCGTCGGCATGCTCATCGCCATCATGCAGGGACTCTCACTCAACCAGACGGTCGAATTCCTCGAAGCCGATGCGTTCCCTCGCGTCGAGACGATCATGCGTTTTCTGCGACCCACCGATTCTACCCCTCCGGAGGAACCTTCCCATGCGGACTGACTCTATTCCCCCGATATCCACTCCCGCCGATGCGCCCGCCCTCGCTGGTGCTGTTCCCTCGCTGGGCCGCCGTCAACTGGTTCTCCTGCTCATTGGCATCGAGCTAGGGCAGCTTTTGACCGCGCTGGACCAGAACATCGTCGGCACCGCCGCGCCGCGTATTCTGGCCGACCTCAACGGCTTCTCGCAATACACCTGGATCGCCACCGCCTATCTGCTGGCGGCTACCGTGACCATGCCCATCTATGGCAAGCTGTCCGATATGTATGGGCGGCGCCTCTTCTTCCAGGGCGGCATGATGCTTTTTCTGGCTGGCTCGGCGCTGGCAGGCGCCAGCCAGAGCATGGAGCAGCTCATCATCTGCCGCGTGATTCAGGGTTTGGGCGGAGGCGCTATCATGCCCATCGTCTCGTCGATCATCGGCGATCTCTTCCCCCCGGCGGAGCGCGGCAAATGGCAGGGCGTCACTATTAGCGTCTGGGGGATCGCTTCGATCCTGGGGCCGCTCGTTGGCGGTCTGATTACCGATACCTGGGGCTGGCGCTGGATCTTCTATATCAACATGCCTGTCGGCGCCGTGGCATTTGCCATCACCGCTTTCACACTGCAGCGCCAACGCGCCTGGCAGCGCCACGCCGTTGACTATGCCGGGCTGCTGACGCTGGCCGGGGCAACAATCCCGCTGATGCTGGCATTCTCGTGGGCGGGTACGCAATATCCCTGGACATCGCCAGTCATCGTGGGGCTGCTAGCTGGCGCAGTGGTGATGGCAGGAATCTTCCTGCTCGTGGAGCGGCATGCCGCTGAACCAATCCTGCCGCCCGATCTCTTTCGCAACGGCATCTTTACAGCGTCGGTCATCACGACGTTTGCCGTGGGCGCGGCCCTCTTCGGCTCGCTCTATTTCCTGCCGCTCTTCGTTCAGGGCGTTATCGGGCAATCGGCGACGCGTGCGGGCGCTGTGGTGACGCCCCTGATGATTGGCGTCATCATCAGCAGTATCATCGGCGGGCTGCTCCTGGCGCGGACGGGGCGCTACAAAGTGCTGGCGTTGCTGGGATTGGCCCTCGCGGCGGTCGGCATGTTCCTGCTCTCGCGCATGGGGCTACGCGCGACCGAGGGCGAGGTCATGCGCGATATGGTCGTGCTGGGGCTGGGCATCGGCATCTCGATGACGCTCTTCAACACCATCGTGCAGAACGCTTTTCCCCCATCCCGCATTGGGCAGGTCACGGGCGCGCTTTCCTTCTTCCGTGAGATCGGCGGCACGGTTGGGCTGGCAGTTCTTGGCTCGGTCATGACCAGCCGCTTTGTCGATCAGTTTCAGGCACATCTGCCAGCGGCGCTCCAGCAGGCGATTTCACCCGCGCAGCTTACGCAGCTGGAAAATCCCCAATTGTTGCTCTCATCCGACGCCATCGCGCGAGTCCGTCAGGGATTCGCCGCGTATGGCCCTACGGGCGATGCGCTGTTCCAGCAGTTGAAGGCAACGCTTCAGGTCAGTCTGGCAGATGCCGTCAGCAGGTGCTTTCTCATCGGCACGTGCTTGATCGTGGCGGGTTTCGTCGCCACGCTCTTCCTGCGCGAGATACCCCTACGGAAGCGCCAGCCGGCGATGGCCGAGGCCTAATACTGTTGAGCATCACAGTTGGCTCACATGTGGCGCGGCGGATGGGCCGAGAGTGTAGGGCAAGCGGCCGCCAAGGCGACGCGCTTTAGCCGGGAATCCTGGAAATATCAGCTATGGCGCCAAGTACAGGGACGCCAACCAGAGGCGTGGACAGTTGCACAAGATCGTGATCACGTCTTGTCTAAGGGTTGACATATATAATAGGGAATGGCATACTGAAAGTACCTCCGAGAGGGGTGATTGAAGTCAACCACTTCGATCCAGTGGCTTGAGGAACTAGGGAAGGAGACTGAACTATGTTCCCCATGAAGAAGCCGATTCACGTGTTGTACATGGTGTTTCAAGTTGACTAAGATCGCCCGTCCACGGACGGGCATGCAGGGTTCGCCGAGGTCTGATGCAAATCCCTTCAGGTCCGTGTAACTATAGTTACAACTGGGCGTTCAGTAGCGAAGGTGTTGCGCGGGTTGACCGCAGGCTAAACGGCGAATCCGACGAAGTGGCGCTGAATGCCAACGGCAGATTGCGTCATCACGCGTGCCAATGCACCAGCGCCGCTCGGCATATTGGGGACTGATCGTGTGATCAGTCCCTTTTCTTGTTGCCCGATGGCTCTCGATATGGCCGCGGATTGCAGATTCCTCTTCCCCAGCACGATGCCTGCCACCGCACCACTCAGATATCCTCGTTCAGTGTGAGCACTGCCATGAACGCTTCCTGTGGAATCTCGACGTTGCCCACGCGCTTCATGCGCTTCTTGCCCTCTTTCTGCTTTTCCAGCAGCTTGCGCTTGCGGCTGACATCGCCGCCGTAACACTTCGCCAGCACATTCTTGCGCAGGGCTTTCACGGTCTCGCGGGCGATGATCTTGCTGCCTATCGCCGCTTGAATCGGCACCTCGAACAGCTGGCGTGGAATGAGCTCTTTCAGCCGCTCTACGAGCATGCGCCCGCGGGCCATCGCCTCGTCTCTGTGTGTGATGAGGGAGAGGGCGTCCACAGGCTGCCCGTTGACGAGAATATCCAGCTTGGCCAGATCGGCGGGCTCGTAGCGGGCAAAGGTATAGTCGAGCGAGGCGTAGCCCTGAGTGCGCGACTTGAGCTGATCGTAGAAGTCAATGATCAGGTCGCTGAGGGGGATCAGGTAGGTCAGATGGACGCGGTCCTCCTCGATGTACTTCATGTCTTTGAAGATACCGTGGCGCGTCTGCACCAGATCCATCAGCGTCCCGACATAGCGCGCGGGTGTGAAGATCGAAATGTCCATCAGCGGCTCTTCGATCTGCGCGATCTCTGTGGGCGGGGGTAGCTCCGCTGGGTTATGCACCGTCATGACCTCGCCATTAGTGCGCGTCACCAGATATTCCACGCTCGGCGCGGTCGCCAGCAGATTCAGGTTATATTCTCGCTCCAGCCGCTCCTGGATGATCTCCATGTGGAGCAGCCCCAGGAAGCCACAACGGAAGCCGAAGCCGAGCGCAGTCGAGTTTTCCGGCTCAAAGACGAGCGAGGCATCGTTGAGACGCAGCCGCTCCAGGGCGTCGCGCAGCAGCGGGTAGTCGTCACCATCCACGGGGAAAAGCCCGGCGAAGACCATCGGCTTCGCGGGCCGGTAGCCAGGCAGCGGCTCGGTCGCGGGCCGCACCGCAAGCGTAATTGTATCGCCCACCTGGCAGTCTTTGACGTTCTTGAAGCCCGTGGCGACGTAGCCCACTTCTCCAGCGGCAAGCGACTTCGTGGCGACCAGCGTGGGGCTGAAATAGCCGACCTCCAACACCTCAGCGGAGCTATGCGTCTGCATCATACGGATGCGCTCCGTGGCGGCGAGGGCGCCATCTACGACGCGGACGTAGGCGATGACGCCCTTGTAGGCATCGTATTTGGAGTCGAAGACGAGCGCGCGCAACGGCTTCTCATCCGAGCCACGCGGCGACGGCACCCGCTGGACGACCGCTTCGAGAATCTCCTGGGTGCCGATGCCTTCTTTGGCCGAGGCCAGCACGGCTTCCTCACCGGGAATGCCGATTACATCCTCGA
Source organism: Ktedonobacterales bacterium (assembly GCA_036378295.1). GTDB lineage: Bacteria > Chloroflexota > Ktedonobacteria > Ktedonobacterales > JADMIN01 > DAHUXT01. Next base: position 11,545 of record DASUWS010000248.1, on the reverse strand, counting down.
TCTCTTTGATGACGCGCTCTGGCTCGGCGCTGGGCAGGTCAATCTTGTTGATGACTGGAATAAGCTCAAGGTTGGCCTCCAGCGCCAGATAGAGATTGGCCAGCGTCTGCGCCTCGATGCCCTGCGAGGCGTCCACTACCAGAATCGCGCCCTCACACGCCGCCAGGCTGCGCGAAACCTCATAGGCGAAGTCCACGTGTCCGGGAGTGTCGATGAGATTGAGCTCGTATTCCTGGCCGTTCTGCGCGGTGTACTTCATGCGCACGGCCTGTGCTTTGATGGTGATGCCTTTTTCGCGCTCGAGATCCATCTGGTCGAGCACCTGCTCGGCCATCTCGCGGCGTGAGATGGTGCCCGTGTATTCCAACAGCCGATCCGCAAGGGTGGACTTGCCGTGGTCAATATGGGCGATGATACAAAAATTGCGGATGTGACTCTGATCCATGATCATCTCTATCCTGGCCGGATTGCGAGGCAGGCACTTCCAACGCTCCGGGCGAACTCATCTTGCTGGTTTATTGGCATAGACCAAGGCCATTATAGCGCCAGAGACAGCACTTTTGCTTGATCCAGAGCAATCCGCGAGAAAATCGCCTACATACTTCATCGGCACCGACGAACAGCATCGCGGCCACAGCTATGGCAATGCGGCGATGCAGGCGCTGGAAGCGACGGTCAGGCCACTCGGCGCGAAGCACATCAATCTCAACGTCTTTGGCGAGAATACCGAGGCGGTCCATCTGTACGAGAGCCTGGGATACAAGCGAACCTCCATCGCCATGCGGAAGGTTATTCAGGCGCTCGTTCCTGGCGAGACGGGCACTATTCGATCAGGCCGCCACCCAGCACCTCGTCGCCATCCATGCCAGCGTAGAAGACGGCAGCCTGCCCCGGCGTCACCGCGCGCATCGGCTGCTCCAGCGCCACCTCAGCGCGCCCGCCTGCCAGCGGAGTGACGAGGCCGTTTACTGGCTGCGCCTTGTAGCGCACCTTGACCGCGACCCGCACCGGCCCATCCGGGGTTGTGTCGCGCGTCCAGGTGGTCTGGCGCACGGTGAAGGCGTCGCGTTCCAACTGTGCGGCTGGCCCGACGATGACGGCGTTGCGCGTTGTATCGAGCTGGAGCACATGTAGTGGCTCCCGCGCGCTGATGCCAAGCCCCTTGCGCTGGCCGACCGTGTAATTTGCCAGACCGCTATGTGCGCCAAGCTGGCGCCCGGAGAGGTCGAGGATCGGCCCTGGCTCTGGCGCGGGCTTGCCGCTCGCCTCGGCATAGCGCCGGACAAATCCACGATAGTCATTGGCAGCAACGAAGCAGATCTCCTGGCTTTCGGCCTTCGTGGCCACCGGCAGGCCTCGCTCCGCCGCCATCGCCCGCACCTCTGCCTTGGTGTAATTCCCTAGCGGGAAGAGCGCATGGCGCAATTGATACTGAGAGAGGACGTGCAGCACGTATGACTGATCCTTGCTGGTGTCCGCTGCCCGGCGCAGCCGGCGCAAACCCGTCGCGGGATCGTCATCCACGCGCACATAATGACCCGTCGCCAGATAATCGGCGCCCAGCGCTAGCGCCCGTTCCAGCAGCAGCGTAAAGCGGATGTAGCGGTTGCAGCGCAGGCAGGGATTGGGGGTGCGCCCAGCGCGGTATTCGTCGTAGAAATAGTCAACAATGGTCTCGCGGAAAGGCTCCTCGACATTGACGACATAGAACGGGATGTCGAGCTGGGCCGCGACGCGACGCGCATCGCTCATGGATTCGAGCGAGCAGCAGGCGTTTTCTCGCGCCTGCTCGGCTTCTTCGCCCTCGGCGGGGGACTCTGCCCAGAGTCGGAGCATGATACCCACGACATCATAGCCCTGCTCTTTGAGCAGAGCCGCCGCCACAGAGCTATCCACGCCGCCGCTCATCCCAACCACGACACGTGCCATACTATTCGCCCGCTTTCCCCGATCTGGTCGTCGCCCTGCACAGGAATCCGCGTGCTCCACCTGTCGCATAGCTCATGTTCGCTGGATTCGCTGCCCATCTCAAGCATTATATGCCGATCCATCGCGGCATATCAAGCAGGCGGCTGGGTCGCTCATGTAACGCGCGGGCAAACCTACCGCCAGGACATGAGGACATGGCAAGACAATTGCACACATGACAATTGCTCGCAGTATGATATGGTATCTCCGATGGACCTGCCTGGCTGGTCTGGAGTATAGCAATTATCCATAGTGCGGCAATTGATGATGAAGACGAATAAAGACGAATGCAAGTGAGGTGCAACGATGCAGGGCACGCGACTTCACGTCGAAGTGAGTCAGCGTACGGAGCGACCGCGCTACCGGCCTATTGGCGAGTATGGGGTGATAGGCGATTGCCGTACCGCCGCGCTGGTCGCCCCAGACGGCTCGATAGACTGGTGCTGCATGCCGCACTTCGATAGCCCTGCTGTCTTCCTGCGGCTGCTCGATGCGGACAAGGGCGGCTACTTTCAGGTGAGTCCGGCCTCCGCGTTCACCAGTCGAATGGGATATCTGCCCGCCACCAATATGCTCGAGACGATCTTCACCACGTCAACCGGGCAGCTTCGCCTGGTTGATTTGATGCCGATTCGCTCGCGCAGACCGCGCCCATCGGAGGCTGTGCCTGAGCTACGCGAGAATCTGTTGCGGCATGGCGTTCATGGACTGCGGGCAGGGCTGGAGCGTGAGATTGGCAATGATGTCGCCGCGTCACATCGTATTCTGCGAATCGCCACGTGCCTTGACGGCTCGATGGATATTGACATTCGCGTGAAGGCGACGTTCGATTACGCGCGCAAATCGCCCGAGATTCAGGTCATCCAGGCAACTCATGGAGTAGCAGGCGCGATTCTCTCGGCGGATAACCGCTACCTGGCGCTGGTGATCCGCACACTCCCGCCCAAGCAGCCACCGGATGAGCTACCATTCCACCGGACCGACGACCTGATCACGACATCACTCTCGCTCGTGGCGGGTGAGCGTGTGGCCATCAGCATGAATTACGCCCGCACCTTCAGCGAGGCGCGTGGGCTGTTGCACCAGCTGATAACAAACGACGTGGACGCCGACATGCTTGAGACGATGCGTTACTGGCACTCATGGATCGCGACCAACCGCTATGACGGCCCCTATCAGGATGCGGTCATACGCTCGGCGCTGGCGCTCAAGCTCTGCACGTTCGAGCCAACAGGCGCGATTGTCGCCGCGCCGACAACCTCACTGCCGGAAGATATGGGTGGGGTGCGCAACTGGGATTATCGCTACACCTGGCTGCGTGATTCTTCCTTCACGCTGGAAGCGCTTGGCAGGCTTGGCTACTACGGCGAGGCGCGCGACTACTTCCATTTCCTGCACGATCTCGACATCAAGAGCATTGATAACCTGCGTATCATGTATAGCATTCGCGGCGAATATGGCGCTCATCTGGCCGAGCACGATCTTACGCACCTCGAAGGCTATCGGAAGTCGCGGCCAGTACGCATTGGCAATGGCGCGGCGATGCAGCGGCAAATGGATGTCTATGGCGAGCTTCTCAGCGCCGCGGACCAATACCTTACCCATTCAGGATTTCGTCGTGGCGAGCGCGTGAGCGAGCCGATCCGTGACCTGCGCAAGATGGCGGCATTGATCGCGGACTATGTCGCGAATCACTGGCACGATATGGATCAGGGCATCTGGGAAGTGCGCGGCCCGGCGCGTCCGTACGTGTATTCGCGCGCGATGTGCTGGGTCGCGCTCGACCGTGCCTGTAAGATGGCTGGGAAACACGGCCATGAGCAGCATGCGACTCGCTGGGCGGAGCAGGCACAAGCGATACGTGGGCAGGTAGAAAAATATGGTTACTCGTCCGAACTCCAGTCGTTTACGCAGTCCTATGGCGACCATGTGCTGGATTCCGCCAACCTGCGCCTCGCTCTCGCCCATTTTCAGGAGGCGTCTGATCCGCAGATGAGCAGCACGATCCAGACCTCAGAGCAGAGGCTCTCCGGCAATGGCGGATTGCTCTTTCGCTACCGTGCCGTGGATACGTCCGCTGGTGATGGACAGAACCAGCACTCACCGCCACGCAATCAGTCCTCGATTGATGGTCTGCCAGGTAACGAAGGAGCATTCCTGGCGTGTACATGGTGGCTGGTCGCCGGTCTCTGCCGCATGGGCAAGCTCGAAGACGCCCAACGCCGCTTCGAGCACCTGCTGACATACGCCAGCCCGCTCGGCCTCTATTCTGAGGAGGTAGACCCGGCCACTGGAGCACTGCTGGGCAACTACCCACAAGCGTTCACCCATATCGGTCTGATCAACAGCGCCATAACGCTGCAACGCGCCCAGGAGGGCCGTGCCATCGATGAAGAATGAGCGCCCCGCGCGCAGCCGCCAGGGAGACGCCAGAACGAGAATAGCGGCCTAGCGGGCGGGTCGCTCCTCGTCATGTCGTTCGGTGAGCCAGCGCTGAACAGTCTCGGCGGCGCTAACCGTCTCTGGCGAGGCAGGCGGCGTATCCTTTGGGTCGGGATAGCCGTAGCGTGCCCGCTCATAGGCGTCTGTCAACTCCCCTAGCGCCCCCACCACGCCTGGAGGTGGCGTCGCGCCGGGAGAGAGCGGATCGTCGTGCGTGATGCGGCGCTGATACTCCTGCGGCGTCTCGGCGGCCCGCCGCGCATATCCCCTGGCGGAGGCGACACCCAGTGTGTCGCGATAGACCCGGCGCACACTGCCAGCGGCAAGGTCATCCGCTACCACCTCCTCTACCGCTGGTCTGCGACGGAAGGAATCCAGGAAGCGGCGCCACCGGCCACCAAGAATCTCGCTCACGTCGAGCATGGTGCGCTCTTCAGTGAACGCGCGCACCCGCCGCCACTCGCTGAGACGGCTCAGAACACGCGCCAGCAGCACGATCGCCACAAGAATGATCAGGATGACGGCGCCCCAGCGCATGGCTGTCAGCCATTCCTGCGGCAGCAGGTTGCTCACGGGAGAATTCGCCGTATGGATACACTGATTTCCAGGGAGCGTTGTTCCGCTGGCTGGTGTGCCCACGCCTGTGGATGTGCCCGCGGGTGTGCAGGAGGGCGGTGGCGGCGGTTGCAAGGGGAGTGGCCGCCAGCCATGGATAAGACTCGACAGCCACTCGACGGGCTTGTTCAACGCGAGATAGAGAAGGAAGAAGACCGGCGCCAACACGAATTGCATCGCGTCGAGCAGGCCATTGACGATGTTGCCCGCGGCGATAGCGAGTATGCGTACCGACTGGCGCGAGATGAGCGTGGCCAGCACCAGCGCCAGCAGCGAAACCCCCAGACTCAGGCTGAGGCTGGCGGCCAGCCATGACCGGGTAAATACTGGCGGCATCTCCAGCGGTTGGCTGCCGCGATAGGCAGCGCGCATCGTATCGCGGGTGTCGCGTGCCTGGCTGAGCGTCAGCCCCATCATGCCAACGAAGAGCAGCAACGCCAGGAGCAGCGCGAGGTAGCTCGCCGTCAGGTCGCGCGTTTCCCCCGGAATCGCCGCCGCGCCTGCCAGTGCCGCGATCGTTCCGCCGAGGGCCGCGATGAAACGGGTATAGATCCCCCCGCGCATCGTGCGCCTGCGGCTGAGAAACAGGCCGCGCCACCAGAGCCAGCCCACGAGAAGCGCCAGCCCAAACGGGCCGTTGCTATCGCCGCTACCTGCGAGAAAGTCCTGGGTCGCGGGCGACAGCAAGTAGGTGGCCAGAAGGGAGAGCGGAGCAAGGACCACTATAGCCGCTGTCAGCGAGAGCGTGTTGATCCGCCTGCGGCGCGGATCGGCTTCCGCTCCTCGCAGGAAAAGCGCCCCCAGCCAGTACACGGCGACGATCAGCAGCCACATCCACCAGAATGGCATCGTGGCATTGTCCGGGTTATTGGTATCAATGGCCGCCAGCATCAGCAGCCAGCAGAAGATGGGAAGCGTTTCCAGCGTGCAGGCCGATGCCACGATCAGCATGTTTACCACCCACTCAGTGCGTGGCTGTTGTGGCGGGCTGGCTGGGGATGGCGGCATGGTGAGCTGATTCATGGCATCACCTCCAGGCTGGGATGCGCTTCTCTGGCGGCATCGCGCCTGGCATCTGGGGCGATGGGCTGCCCGTCGGCGTCGAGGCCATGCTCAGCCAGCGTGGCGCGCATCAACTCGCGCCACTTTGCCGAGCCGCCGATACGAAGCGATGGCAGGCGGCGCGTGACGAGTGGCGTATCGCCAGTAAGCAGCAGCGTCACGCTGTGGCCGGAGGAGCGCAGCCGGTGAAACGCTTCAACCCCCTCACCGCCGAGCGCCTGCGCGGCTCCTACATAGACGACAGTGCTGCCGTAGGGCAGGCGAGGCGTCTCTTCGACCACGATGTCATGGATAGGGCGAGGAACGAATGCCACCAGCCGCGCCATGGCATCCATGAGCCGGAGAAACTGGCCGCTATCGTTGCCAGGCGCGATGCGCAGCCTGCCCGAGGCATGTCGTGTGTTGACCGCTCGCACACCGCCAATGGACGCTCCCGCTCCATCCCCCATCGTCTCTTTCGGGTGCCAGCGGGCATCCTCAAGCGCCTGCATCGTGCCGTTGGCGCATAGTCCCACGGCATACCCCTGTTCCAGCGCCCAGGAAGCTACAGAAGCTGCCGCACTGATGGCCAACTCGCTCAGGTCGTGATCTACCCCGACGAACTGGCCCTGGCCAAAGAGGCGGTCGTCGCGGCCAAAGGTGCGCAGATCGAGAAATATCGTGAGCGTGTGATGCGAGGACGGCTCGAAGACCTTGGTATAAAGCGCTCCGGTGCGCGCGCTGGCCTTCCAGTGGATGTGGCGCGGATCGTCGCCCGCAACGTAGTCGCGCACCCCGGCGATCCGCAGCGGGTCCGCCAGCAGGCGGCGGGGTGTGGCCATGTCGCCAAAAGGAGCGCGCGCGGGCAGTCCCAGGCGTTCGAGCGGTATCACCAGTGGATGCACGAGCAGATGAGTAGGCTGTTCGATGTTCTGCTGGCGCGTTAAGACGCCGAGGGGATCGCCGCTTTGGAGCATCATCGGGCCAAACGTGTAGGCACCACGATCCAGAACGAGCATCCGGTAGCGGCGTGTCACGCGCTGCATAGCCCAGAGCGAGAACGCATTCGTCAGTGTGACGCGCCCGACCTTGTAGCTTGTCTGTACTATCCCCCCCGCGATACGGCAGCTCTCGGGGATGTCGTCATCGAGGTCGAGCCGGGGCAGCGGCAGCAGCTTGCGGTTTTCAATCGTGATGACGAAAGGCACCTCGTCGCCGATCCGCGCATGATCAACGCCCACGGTACGCCGCACGCTCACCTCGCTCAGGCAGAAGCGATACCATATTTCCGGGATGGCCCCGAGGGCCAGCACCGCAAGCCCCGCCACGAAGAGCAGCTCGTCGCGCAGTGCCAGGCTGATCAGGAGCAGGAGTATGGCGACCACGTACCAAGGGCGTTGCGAGAGGATATTTTCGTCGCTGCCGTAGCGCTGGACCAACTCTCTGGTGCGCTCCATGCGGCGGCGAACGCGTTCTTCGGGTCGTATGGGGTCGATCATTGATCCTGCTCACCTCCATGGCCCGCCGGACGCCATGTGTGCTCCGGCTCCGCATCGGCTTATGTATCTGGACGCCCGGAACAGATGAATTCTTTCAGAGAAACATGCCACGGTATGTATATACGGCGGCATCATGAATGATCTCATCATGAGTCCAGCGCCGGACGCCAGGAACATCTGGTGATACTTGCGGCGTCTTATCCGGTATGAAGAGATGATACGATGATACACGATGAGTCGCTGGTCAGGCGTGGTTGCGCTGGTTCATAGAATGGTGATTGAATGTGCTGTAGCTGGGCTGTAGAGCCGTGCCCGGCGCGACGGGCAGGAGAAGAAATACGATGATCCCGTGGCAGAAGAATGCCATGCCCAGCGCGAGCGATGCGACGCCTGATACGACAACCGATGTAATCGATGATGTGATCGCTGATGTGATCGACGATGACCATCTGGCCCTGCCGCTGACGACTCGCGGCATCTCAGTTGTCCTGCCTGCGCACAATGAAGAGGCGGTGCTGGCAGATACGCTCAGGCAGTGTGTGGCGACGCTCAGTGAGATCGCGCCCGACTACGAAATCGTCGTGGTGGATGATGGCTCGATCGACCGCACCGGAAAGATCGCCGAGGAGTTCGCCATCGCCAATCCGCGCATTCATGTCCTTCATAACTGCCCGCAACGCGGCTACGGCGGCGCGCTGATCGCTGGATTCAATGCGATGACGAAACCGCTCGCCTTCTTCATGGATGCCGATGGCCAGTTCGATATCCGCGACCTGGCGCTGCTGCTGCCACTGCGCGAGCAGGGACACCGGGCCGTATTGGGGTACCGGCGACATCGCAAGGATTCGCCCCTGCGCAAAGTCAATGCCTGGGGCTGGAAGCTGCTCGTCTCGAATCTGTTTGGCCTGCACGTGCGTGATGTAGACTGCGCCTTTAAGCTCTATGACACCTCGCTCGTGCGCGCGGTGGACGTGACGGCGGAGGGGGCGATGGTAAACACGGAGATGCTGGTCAAGCTGACACGGATGGGTGTGCCGTTCGTGGAGGTGCCTGTGCGCCACTATCCCCGGCTGCACGGGCAGGCCAGCGGCGCCAACCTGCGGGTCATCTTCCACGCCTTCCGGGAGTTATTCCGCCTGCATAGCAAGCTGCGCAACTGGCACGCCGAGATCCCCCCAGAGGAATGAATGGGCGTAGGTGGGGTTAGGCTTGTCATCTCTGACAGCGAAGGTACAGCCAGGATCACCCCTCTCCTGCTGATGGTGCTGATGGCACGCTATTGCTATCAGGCAGGATCCAGGCGAAGGCGCTCCTCGGCCTGCCGAACAGCCTCCACCAGCTCGTCGATGTGGAACGGCTTGGGCAGCAGCGGCACAACCAACTCGTCGAGAGCTTCCTCGCAGTCTTCAACCGTCTGCCGTGGGCTGGCTGACATCATCACGAACGAGTGTCGCGCCCGCAGATCGTCATCGTGCGCGACGATGTCGAGCAGGTCGCAGCCATCGAGCACCGGGAGCCGATAATCAAGAACGACGATCAGGCGCTCGGAACTCGCCTCCATCATCCGCTGTCCCTCGGCGCCGTTACTCGCCTCGATGACCTTGTAACCCTCGTCAAGAAGCAGCCCGCGTATCGCTTCACGTGTTGCCTCGTCATCCTCCACGATACAGACTGTCGCGTTTGCCATTGATGGTTGTCCTTCGCCGTTGTCCATCCCCGTGCATCGCCGCCCCGCACAATCACGAGGGAGCGATACCGTTCCTGGTACAACAGCAACGCACATCTCGTCTTGCGTCGTCAACTCAGCCAGGACATAAAAGTGGTGACAAGCTGGCGCATCAGCGCGCGAAGAACCGCTGGGTGAATGTCGCAATGAACGTGATCTCGATCAACAGCCCCAGAATCGCCTCGCCCGCCGCCAGAATAGTGAGTGGATGGTGCAGACTCACCGCTTCTCCTGGGGCAAATCCACGTCCATGAAACGAGGTGATACTGAAGATGAGCGCATCCACGGGTGAGAGCGCCGGAGAGACGGAGTCGCCGAGCAGGTAGTACGCGGCAGCAAAGGCAACGATGACCAGCAGGTAGGTGGTGAAGCTACGGAGCGGCTTATAGCCGTAGCCAGAGATGAGGTCGAGCAGCCACGAGCCGCCAGCGCGCAGATAATGCTGATGCTGGCGAAGCACACGCCGCTGGAGCACCTGCGAGCGATAGGCGAAACGCGCGGCAGGCTCGCTCACGCCCTGGTCGCGCAACACCACGGCAAGCTGCTGGTAGGTGCGGGCCGCGGCCTCCCAGGGGTGAGGCATTTTCGCTGCCCGGCTGCCATGTTCCGCGCGGACAAAATGCTCTTGTTCCTCGTCCCCCAGACGCGTGACCTTCGACCAGTCAATCTGCGTCAGCGATGCGCCGTTCCATGCGATATCGCGCAGGCGCGTGTGAGTATCAAACTGGACATCACCGAGCAGCGTCGCGGCGTCCATTCTAGCGTGGCGCAGCGTGGCTCCGCGCAGATCGCAGCGCGCGAATCCGGTCCCATGCAGGGTGGCAAAGACCAGCCGGGCATTGCAGAGGTTCGCCTCGCGCAGGTGGGCGCGGCTCAGATTGGCCCAGATGAGGTTCGCGCCGCTCAGATCGGAGTAACCCAGGTCGGCGCCTGAGAGATCAGCATCAACGAGATCGATTTGGCTGAGATTCGCCCGCACCAGATTCGCGCCAGAGAGATTGGCCCGCCGCAGCAGCATGCCAGAGAGATCGACCTCGGCCAACCAGGCGTCGCGCAGGTCCACACACTCCGCCGTCTTGCCCGCAGGGATAAGCTCATACTTCACGATATACTCGGATTCCGTGCCCGACCAGCCATGATCAGCCAAGATCCACTCGATCTCGCCACGCGTGCGAATCCGAACACGTGCATAAGGCGGCCTCCCCGCCTGGATATTTGCCGCGCGAGCCGCCCGCAGTTGCGCCTGCCGCTCCGGCGATGGACTATCGCTTCTGCCATCACTCGCCGCAACGCTGGCTATTTCCTGCTCGCCCACCGGTACATCCCTTCATGCGCAATCTCGCCGCCAGCTTCATTCTATGCCACGGAGTCAACGTGAAGTGCCAGGGGAGCGGCATCCTCGTGGGCGGAAGCTAACGTAGAGGACGCTCCCACAGGAGGATGTGACTGAGGCGTGTGGTGCGGCTTTGTTCCCGTGACAGATACGTGACGCTGATGGCAGATAGTGGAGCGTGGGAACAACTCGTTCCCTCATATGCATAGGCGCCCATATGAACCATCGCTTGTACCATCTGAGGAAGGAGGCAACATCATGACACCTCAGATGAAACTCGCTGAGCGGGACTCAAAGACCCAGGTGGCTGAGGTTGAGGCAGAGCAGGCTGAACAGGCCAAATCCAAGGCACCGACCTATGGCGAGCGCCAGGGCCTGGCTATGGGCTGGGTGACGATTGCGCTCGGCACCTTCCTGTTGTTCGCCGGACTTGCCCTGTGGGCGGCTGCCGTCTTGAACGCGGGCTTTGGTGGCTGGCTGCTCGGTGTCGCGGTCTTGGGCGTGATTATGGTGGCGGCCATTATTGCGGTCGGCTACTTTGTCATCCGGCCCGGACGCGCCGCGTTCTGACGACTGAAGTGGTGACCTCGCTGAGCTGATGGCAGGCGTATGCACCGTCAACGTTGGAGACCGCGCCGGACGGAGAGCACCGCAAGAGACAGCGCGATAGTTCCCAGGACGGCAATGGCCCCTAGCATGGTCACGAAGGCGATGACATGGGCCGCGTCGGCATAGAAGCGTACGCAGACACCGGGGGGCGCCCAGCGGCACCCCCCCAATTGGTGTGTAATACTGGAACGCGGCCCAACTCCGCCACGCCAACACACCATCGAGCAGAATGCCCAGCAGTGATATGGCAATGAGCCATCGAGCAGAGCGTCGCGAGGAGCGCCACAGCGCGAATGTGGTACCCACCAGCGT